>CALHLW010000001.1 GCA_938034615.1 uncultured Neomegalonema sp.
CCCTCCCCGTAGATAACGAAGGGGCGTTCGTCGTCGGTGATGATGCGAACCTCGCGGGCGTCGTCGTCGTCGTGCAGCTCATCGCCGCCGAGGGTGAAGTGGCGTAGCACGCCGCCGAACGCGCTTTCGAGGTTTTCGCGGGTGAAAGTTGTCTCGGTTGGGCCGTAGGCCACGACGGTCCCTTTCACTAGTACAGTGCGGTCGCAGAACTCCGGGACGGAGCCGAGGTTATGGGTAGAGACGAGCATGACCCGCCCCTCGTCGCGCAACTCGCGCAGGAGGGTGATGATGCGGTCTTCGGTCTTCACGTCGACGCCGGTGAACGGCTCGTCCAGCAGGATGACCTGCCCGTCCTGCGCCAGCGCGCGGGCGAGGAAGACGCGCTTGCGTTGGCCGCCCGATAATTCTCCGATCTGTCGGTGACGATAGTCGCCCATGCCGACACGCCCCAGGGCATCATCCACCGCCGTGCGATCCTTCGGTGAGGGGCGGCGGAGGAAACCCATATGGCCATAGCGACCCATCATCACCACGTCTTCGACCAAGACGGGAAAGGCCCAGTCGACCTCTTCGGATTGGGGGACGTAAGCGACGATGCTGTCGCTGAGCGCCTCGCGCACCGACAGGCCGAGCAGGCGGATATCGCCGCTCGATGCCTTCACGAAGCCCATGATCGCCTTGAACAGCGTCGATTTTCCCGCGCCGTTCACGCCGACGAGCGCCGTTACGGTTCCGCGCGGTATCTCGAAACTCGCGTTCCGCAGGGCCATGTGGCCGTTGCGATAGGTGACGGTCAGGTCGCGGACGGCAATGCCGCCATCAGGCGCGGTCATGGTGCGGTCAATCCGTTCACGACCGTTTGCGATGTAACGCGCAGTAGGTCGAGATAGGTCGGAACAGGGCCGTCTGCTTCGCTGAGACTGTCGACATAGAGTTCCCCACCATAGCGCGCGCCGGTTTCGCGGGCGACCTGCTTCGCCGGGTCGGTATTCACGGTGCTTTCGCAGAAGACGACGGGAATGTCATTTTCGCGCACGCCGTCGATGACTTTGCGCACCTGCTGCGGCGTGCCGACCGCATCGGCGTTCATGGGCCAGAGATAGAGTTCGGTCAGGCCAAAATCCCGCGCCAGATAGCTGAATGCCCCCTCGCAGGTGACGAGCCAGCGTTTATCCGCCGGAATGGATGCGATCTTCGTGCGCAAGGGATCTAGCGTTTCGCGAATCTTGGCCTTGTAGCTCTCGGCATTGGTTCGGTAGGTCGCGGCATTGTCCGGGTCATGGCTGATGAAGGCATTGCGGATATTGTCGATGTAGATCATCGCGGCATCGGCACCGATCCACGCATGGGGGTTGGCCTTGCCTTCATAGGCACCCTCTGCAATCGGGATCGGCGCGATGCCATCGCTGACGGTCACGGATGGCTTGTCGCCCAGATTGCCAAGGAACTGCTCGAACCACAGTTCCAGATTGAGGCCGTTCCAGAGGATCAGGTCTGCATCGAGTGCACGTGTCAGATCGCCAGGTGTCGGCTGATACCCATGGATCTCTGCACCGGGGCGCGTGACGGACACCACCTCCGCCGCATCCCCCGCCACATTGCGCGCCATGTCGGCGATGACCGTGAATGTCGTCACGACCTTGAAACCGGCCTTGGGATCCTCTTCGCCGCATCCCGCCAGCAGCAGTGCGCTCAACGCGATTGCAACAACACGCATCGATTTCGTCATGGAAGGTCACTCCGGGAAGATTTGAGCCGAAGCTAGGATTCACGGGATGCGTTGTCAATGCAGTTGAGACTTATTTGCAAGAAGCTCCCTCTTGCACTTGCGTCGCATCTGGATAAGTCTTTGTCATGGATGGAGTTGATGGAACGGCGACGAAGATGGAGGCGGCCCTGCGCGATGCGGGGGTGCGGGTCACGCGCCAACGGCAGGTCTTGCTGAAAGTGCTTGCCGATGCCGAGGATCACCCCGATGCGAATGAATTGCATCGCCGTGCGCATAAGATCGATGCCAAGGTCTCATTGGCGACAGTCTATCGGACCCTGTCGGTGCTGGAGAATGCGGGCGTCGTACACCGCCACGCCTTCGAGGGCGAACCGGCGCGGTTCGAGACGAGCGACCGCCCGCATCACGATCACCTGATCGACGTGAAGACGGGGGCCGTGATCGAGTTCCGCTCCGAGAAGATCGAACGCCTTCAGGCCGAAATCGCCGCCGAACTGGGCTACGATATCGTCGATCATCAACTGGTCCTCTACGCCAGAAAACGACGCTGACGCCTGCCTCCCGTTTGCATCCCTGTTCAGGCATCGCTATAGGTCGCGCAAATGCGCTGGCTTTGGATAGGCGCGCCCCCGGAACATCGCACGAGACCTCCCATGCCTAAAATCAACGGCAACGAAATCCGCATCGGCAATATCATTGAACATAATGACGGCCTTTGGATCGCGGTGAAGACCGATCACGTCAAGCCCGGTAAGGGCGGGGCCTTCGCGCAGGTGGAACTCAAGAACCTGCGCAACGGCTCGAAACTCAACGAACGCTTTCGTTCTGCGGACAAGGTCGAGCGCGTGCGGCTCGATCAGAAGAGGCAGCAGTTTCTCTACGAGAATGACGGTCGGCTGGTCTTCATGGACGAGGACACTTACGACCAAATCGAACTGGACGCCGAAATCCTCGGCGAACGTCGTGCCTTCCTTCAGGACGGCATGATCGTGGAGATCGAATATTACGAGGAAGAACCGCTGGCCGCCAAGCTGCCCGAAAAGGTCATCTGCGAGATCGCGGAGACCGAGCCGGTGGTCAAGGGCCAGACGGCGGCGAACTCCTTCAAGCCCGCCATTCTCGACAATGGCGTGAAAATCAGTGTGCCGCCCTTCGTCGGAGTGGGCGAGAAGGTCGAAGTGATGACCGAAACCGCCGAATACGTCAGCCGCGCCTGATGGTGAACTACACCGCCAACCTAACTGTGATGACCGGAGCCGCGCGTAAGGCGGCGCGGGGGTTGCGGCGTGATTTCGGTGAGGTCGAGAATCTGCTGGTGTCAGTCAAGGGCGTCTCCGACTTCGTCACGAAGGCCGATATCAAGGCCGAACAGGTGATCCGCGAAGATCTGATGCACGCCCGCCCCGCCTATGGCTGGATGGGGGAGGAGAGCGAGCCGGTGGAGGGCGCGGACCCGCGCCGTCGCTGGATCGTCGACCCGCTGGACGGGACGACCAATTTTCTCCACGGTCTGCCCCACTGGGCCATTTCCATCGCGATGGAGAACAAGAACGAGATCGTTGCTGGTGTGATCTATGATCCGATCAAGGACGAGCTTTTCACCGCCGAAAAAGGCGGGGGTGCATGGGTCAATGGCAAGCGCATCCGTGTGTCGAACCGCAAAGACCTGTCCGAATGTCTCTTCGCGACCGGCGTGCCTTTCGGAGCGAAGAAGACACTGGGCCAGACGACGAAGGATCTTGTTTCTCTGATGCCCGTCTGCGCCGGGGTTCGCCGCCTTGGCTCGGCGGCGCTCGACCTCGCCTATGTGGCGGCGGGGCGATATGATGGCTATTGGGAGCGCGAGTTGCAGCCGTGGGACATGGCAGCGGGCCTCCTCATGGTGCGCGAGGCGGGCGGTTATGTCTCCGATATGGCGGGTGGAACCGACATCTTCGGTACCGGCGGCGTTATCGCCTCGAATTCGGAGATTAACGCGAAATTTTCGAAGCTGCTGAGCTGACCACGCAAGCGATCTCATCGCTTGAACGAACCTCTCCCCAATTCCGACTCTTTTCCCCCGCAGGAATCGCATGACCTGAGCATACCGTTCACGGTACGGTCGGAGCGTTGAATCGCGGATGTGGGGGAATGGATGGAAGGCGACTTCAAACGCTCGGTAAGGGTCACGCGACCTACCAGCACTATCCTCTTCATGCTCGGCTTTCTCGTTCTAGTCGGGGTCGTCGCTTTCTTCCTCGCGCAGACCATCGAGACGGTCTTCAACGCGAATCTCTACCTGAACGGACTGATCCTGATCGTTCTTGCGGTCGGCATCCTCTATACTTTCTGGCAGGTGAACCGCCTGCGCATGTGCATCGACTGGATCGATGCCTTCATCTCGGAGCGCCCCGGCTTCGAGGTGATCGAACCGCCCCGCTTGCTGTTCTCCATGGCAGGGATGCTGCGAGACCGGGAGGCGCGCAAGTCCCTCAGCCCGACCATCGTGCGGGCGATCCTCGACTCCATCGCCACAAGGCTGGACGAAAGCCGCGAGATCGTGCGCTATATCGCCAGCCTGATGATCTTCCTTGGCTTGCTCGGTACGTTCTGGGGCTTGTCGATTACGGTTCCGCTGGTGGTCGAAACGATCCGCGATCTTGCCCCGGAGGAGGGCGTGGAGGCATCCGAGGTTTTCCAGCGCCTCGTGACCAATCTAGGCGGGCAGATGAAGGGCCTTGGCACTGCGTTTGCGTCCTCATTGCTTGGGTTGGCCGGATCGTTAATCCTTGGGTTCCTCGAAATCTTGTCGGGACAGGCGCAGAATCGTTTCTACCGCGAACTTGAAGAGGCGCTGTCCCAGATCACCCGTATCGACCGTTCGGAGGAGGGCGGCGTCGCTTTCCTCGCGGAGTCGCTGGAGCGCAACTTCGAGACGATGGACGAATTGACTGGCCAGCTTTCGGTGGCCGAACATCGCGGGGTCGTTGCTAATGACAAGCTGGAACAGGCCGCGATGTCCCTCGCCCTGGTGGCCGAGCGGATGCTTCAGGACCAGAGCGCCCTGCGCGAACTGGCCGAGAGCCAGAACGCGATGCGCGAGGCTCTCGTCATGGCGACGGAGCGAAACAAGGGCATTCTCGGCGGTATGGACGAAGGCACGCGCGCCCGCATCACCAATATCGACCGCCATATGCTGCGCCTCATCGAAGAAATGTCGGCGGGCCGCGCCGAGTCGACGGCGGACCTGCGCGGCGAAATCCGCACGTTGACTCGGACGATCGAGTCCGCTGCGCGCGGCGAACTGGAGGGCTGACTCATGGCCCTGCGCCGCCGCAGCACCGGCGATTCGTTCCGCATGGGCATCTGGCCTGGCTTCGTCGATGCGATGACGGCGATGCTACTCGTCTTCACCTTCGTGCTGTCGATCTTCATGATGACGCAGTATTTCCTGCGCGAGACCATCGAGGGGCAGGAAGAGGAGCTCGTCGGGAAGAACTCGGCTCTCTTCAATTTGACCACACGTCTCGATTCCCTCTCAGACATGCTGTCGCTGGAGCGTGACGGGCGCGCGGCAGCGGAGGCACAGGCAGGACAATTGCGGGCATCGCTCGCCACGGTCTCCGATGAGAAGACCGAGACGGAACGCCGTCTGGAGGCACTGGCCGCACGATTGAGTGCGACCGAAACCGAACGGGATGCTGAGCGCGAGGCCGTACTTCGAGAAGTGGCTGAACGGCGGGCACTGGAGGCGCTGGCCTCAACCCTGCGAACCGACCTTGCTACGACCGAGGCGGCGTTGGGCGACTCATCTCTAATGCTGGATGAGGAGCAGAAGGCCAGAGCGTTGGAGATCGCTGCCGCCGAAGCCCTGCGCAAACGCCTGACGGAATCCCAGACCGAATTGACGGCGATGGAACTGGCTCTGAATGAGGAACGCGAAAAGGCGGAGGAAACTCTGCTTCTTCTCGCCGCCGCCCGCGAGGCGGAGGGCAAGCTCAAGGAGACGTTGGGGACAACAAGCGAAACGCTCGAAGAAAAAGACGTGATGCTCGCCCTCGCAAAATCGGAACTCGCTACCTTGGGCGAAGCAACGGCGGAGGAGCAAAAGCAGCTTGCCCTGCTCAACGAACAGACCCGCGCCCTGCGCGAGCAACTGACTGCCATTAGTGCGGAACTGGAAATCTCAGAAGAAGCCCGCGAGAAGGCGTTAGGCGATTCCGAACGCAAGGGTGAGGTGATCGATTCCCTCGGCGCACGGCTTAATACCGCGCTTGCGGAAAAAAACCGCGCTTTGGAGGAAAAACGTGCCTTGCTGGAGGAACAGGTGGACGAATTGTCGGCCTTCCGCTCCGAGTTTTTCGGCCGGGTGCGGGCGGCACTGGCCGGTCGTGACGATATCGTCATCAAGGGTGATCGCTTCGTTTTCCAGTCCGAAGTGCTGTTTGCGCCGGGTTCCGCCGATCTGAACGAGGATGGCATCCTAGAAATGGGCCGTTTTGCGGAAATTTTGACGGATATTTCGGAGGACATCCCCGGCGATGTCGACTGGATTCTTCGCATCGACGGCCATACTGATCGACGCCCCATGACCCCCGGAAGAACGCCCTTTGCTGATAACTGGGAGCTCTCCCAGGCCCGCGCCCTCTCTGTCGCGCGCTATCTGATCGAGGCCCATGATATCGAGCCTCGCCGCCTCGCCCCAACGGGTTTCGGCCAGTTTCAACCGCTGAATTCCAGAAGAACCGCCGAAGCCTATGCCCAGAATCGGCGTATCGAATTGAAGCTGACGGAGCGGTAGCTATACGTTGGGAAATGCCAATGTGATTCGGGTACCCTGCTCCATAGGGTCCAACCGCATCTCCCCGCCATGACCCGCGCAGATTGCATCTGCAATCGCCAGCCCCAACCCACTTCCCGGACCGGGGCGCAGTTGCGAAAAGCGCGCCCGCGCCCGTGCCCAGTCGTCCGACGCGATCCCCGCGCCGCTATCCGCTACAGTCACCATGCACTCGCTGCCGTTGCGCGTTGTCTCGATCCTTAGGGAGAGGCCATCTGGATCGTTATGGGTGACGGCATTATCGACGAGATTCTGCACGGCCTCGCTCAATAGAATCGCATCGCCGTGGATCGGTGCCGGACCATTCTCTGCGAATTCGAAATCGACCCCTTTCGCGACCATCATCTCTCCGCACCGCTCGATCACGTCGCTCGCGATCTGCGTCAGATCGATCTGCTCCGTCATATCCGGCGGCGACCCCTCCACGCGCTCATAGGTCAGGAGTTGGTTCGCAAGGCGACTGGCATGGCGAGCAGAAGCGAGCAGGGCATCGCTCCGTTCGATTTGCTCCGGCGTCGTCGCGGCGGCGCGTGAGGCTTCGGCCAGTGACAGTATGCCTGCGATGGGATTGCGAAGCTGATGGGCGGCATCGGAGATGAAAGTCGATTGCGCCGTCATCACATCGGATACCTGCGAGAAAAGCGCGTTCGTCCGCCTCACGATTCCGCCGACTTCGGGCGGAACCGCACGGCGGATCAGGCTAAGGTCGTTGGGCGAGCGCCGCTCGATAGCATCCTCAAGATCGGTCAGCGGGCGCAATCCGAAGCGCACACCGAACCATGCGATCCCGGCAACCGCCAGAACCAACAAACCAATAACGGCTCCAGTCCGCGAGGCGAGGCGTTTGAAGAACGTCTCGCGCGCTGCCAATTCCTGCCAGACGGAGACGGTTGAGAAGCCTGATATCCATCCGAGATCGACACGCGACCGCAACCGCACGACCCGTACATCCTCGCCTTTATACTGGGCGGTGTAGAAGACCGGCTCTTCGGGCGTGGCTACAGCGCCCTGCGGCGCGACCGGGGGATAGGCATAACCGGTAGCGAAGGAGCCGTCCGGGCCGTTGACATGGTAGAAGATCGTTCCTCCTGCTGTCTCGCTGAGCAGCGTACGGGTCGTGGGGCCGAGCAAATCCCCGTCGTACACGACCACATCGCGTGAAATTGCGATGGCGGTTGACAAGAGAGTGCGGTCGAACACTCCGGTGGAGAGCCGGTTCAACTCGATCACCCGCCACGTGCCGAGAATCGCGGAGAGCAGCACGAGGGGCACGACGAACAGCAGGAGAAGCCGCAGTCGCAGCGAGGTCGCGGCGTGCATCATCCCCCGGCTTCCAGCAAATAGCCGAAGCCGCGCAGGGTACGGATCGATACGTCGGTCTGCGCAAGGCGCTTCCTCAACCGTGAGACATGAACTTCGATAACGGAATCATCCACATCCGCGCCGGTGCCGTAGATCTGGTCAAGCAGGCGCGATTTGGGGACGGGGCGGCCCTCCGCATCCAACAGACAAGCAAATAGGGCGGCCTCCCGTCGGGTCAGATCGAGTGGCTCATTGCCATGGCGAAGTTGCCGCGCCGCTGGATCGTAGACGAGATTGCCTATCCTCTGCGTGATGTTCAGGGGCGCGTCGCGGCGGCGCAGCAACGCCCGAACCCTAGCTTCGAATTCCGCCATCTCGAACGGTTTGACCAGGTAGTCGTCGGCTCCAGCGTCCAACCCTGCAACCCGGTCCACCGTCTCGGCCCGTGCGGTCAGCAGCAAAACTGGACGCTTGTCTCCGGCCAGCCGCAATTCGTGCAGCAGCGACAATCCATCGAGGCGGGGCAGGGTGATGTCGAGGATGATGAGGTCGGCATCTTCGCTCGCGAGATGATCGCGCGCGGCGAGGCCATCATGCAGCATGTCGACCGCATGACCGGCATCCTGCAACCGATAGGCGATGCCCTGCGCGAGCGCTTCGTTGTCCTCAATCACTGCAATTCGCATTTGTACCCCGTGTCAGCTTGCCGCAAGGTTGGCGCAGTACGCTTCGGCATTCAACCGGAGCCTCGACGCGCCGGTGACGTAATCAATGCGGGCGGCAGGGCCGAGCCGCACAAACGGGAGGACTTCGATGTCCCTTTATAACATCACGCGCCGTGTGGCGTGTGCGATTATCGCTGCTGTCGGTCTCACGACCGCCGCACAAGCCGATATGGACCTGTCGGGCGAAACCGTGACTTGGGTGATCCCATTCTCCGAATCCGGCGGCTCCGCAAAATGGGCCAATTTCTACGCCCCTCTGCTGGGCGAAGCGCTGCCTGGTGAGCCTACCGTCGTGGTCAAGTTCATGCCCGGTGCAGGCTCGACCAAGGGGGCCAACTGGTTCCAGAAGGAAGCCAAGGCGGACGGCATGACCATCTTCGGCTCTTCCGGCTCGACGCAGTTCCCTTACTTGTTGGGCGATCCGCGCGTGCGCTATGAATATGGTGACTGGAACGTCGTGCTGGCATCCGGCACCGGCGGTGTCGCGTATCTGCCGCCCGATCTGGCCGAGAAGTTCGACGGCGATGCGAGCACGCTCAAGGATGTGGATTTCATCTACGGATCGCAGGGCGCAACGCGCCTCGACCTCGTGCCACTGCTGGCGTGGGAAATGCTGGGCCTGAATGTCGAGCCTGTCTTCGGCATCAAGGGCCGCGGTGATGGTCGCCTGATGTTCGAGCGTGGCGAAGCCAATATCGACTACCAGACCTCCTCGTCGTATCTCAAAGGCGTGACGCCGCTGGTCGAGGAAGGCAAAGCCGTGCCGATGATGACCTGGGGCGCGCTGGACGAGGACGGCGACATCGTCCGCGACCCGACCTTCCCGGATATCCGCACCTTCAAGGAAGTCTGTGATGTGACGGAAGGCTGCGAGACGAAAGGCGAGAAGTGGGAAGCGTGGAAAGCGTTCTTCATTGCTGGATTCCCCGCACAGAAGATGGTGTTCCTGCCCAAGGGCGCGACCGAGGAAATGATCGAAACCTACTCCAACGCGTTCAAGCGGGTGCATGAACGTGACGATTTCGCCGAAATCTCGAAAAAGCGTCTCGGCGTCTACCCGCAGATGACCGGCGAGCAGGCCGCCGCCACCCTGAAATTGGGGACGGAAGTGCCACAGGAAGCCAAGGACTTCGTCGTCGGCTGGCTCGAAGAACGCTACGGCGTTACGCTGAAGAAATAAGGGACTATCCCTGCCCCGGCCTTGTGTCGGGGCCTTTTTTCTTCGAGCAGAGATATGATGTCATTCCCGCGCAAGCGGGAATACATGGCTTTGCGAGTCCGGCGACGACAACACAAGACTGTCTGGGCTTGCGATTGCTGCGCGGTGGATACCGCCATGGCGCGCGTGACGCTAAAAATGCGCGATTTTGTTTTGGATCTTTGAAATTCGTATTTCCGGCCAGCGGAGTGCCCCATGGACCTTCTCGCCACAGCCTTGCCTGCTCTTGGAGAAGCCTTTGCGCTGATCCTTCAACCCAAACAGATCGTCTTTCTTATCATGGGCGTCTTGCTCGGGCTGTCGGTCGGGGTGTTTCCGGGGCTTGGCGGGATTGCGGGATTGTCTCTGGTGCTGCCCTTCGTTTTCGGGATGGAACCGGTTTCGGGGCTGGCCCTGATGGTCGGGCTGATTGCGGTGATCCCGACTTCCGATACTTTTGCCAGTGTCCTGATGGGGATACCGGGATCGTCGGCCTCACAGGCGACGGTGCTCGACGGGTTCCCGTTAGCCAAGAAGGGACAAGCGGCACGGGCGCTCTCGGCTGCGTTCATCTCATCGCTGTTCGGAGGACTCTTCGGCGCAACGATCCTGACCTTCTTCATCCTGATCGCGCGCCCCCTCGTGCTGGCCTTCGGTATCCCCGAGATGCTGATGATCACCATCCTCGGCCTCTCGATGGTTGCGATCCTTGCCGGGCGTGTGGCGCTCAAGGGCGTCGTTGCGGCCTGTCTTGGCCTGCTGCTCGGCACCATCGGCGAGGCGGCGGCGGGGGGCAGTTTGCGGATGTCGACCTATGACGTCCCGTATCTGGTGGACGGTTTCAAGCTGGTCATCGTCGGCCTCGGCATCTTCGCAATTCCCGAGATCGTTGCCCTGCTGCGGCAGGACCGTGCGATCTCCCGCGATGCGAGCCTCGGGGCAGGGTGGTTCGACGGTATCCGGGATTGGTGGGCGAATATCTGGCTCTCGATCCGTTGTTCGATCATCGGGGTGATCGTCGGCGTGATCCCCGGTCTGGGCGGCTCGGTCGTGGACTGGATCGCCTATGGCCATACCGTGCAATCCTCGAAGAACCGTGAGAGTTTCGGCTCGGGCGATATTCGCGGCGTCATCGGACCGGAAAGCTCGAACAATGCGAAGGAGGGCGGCGGGCTGGTGCCGACGCTCATCTTCGGTATCCCCGGCTCCGGTTCGATGGCAGTCTTCATCGGTGGGATGGCGCTGCTCGGCTATGACGCGGGGCCGCAACTCATCACCAATAACCTCGATATCACCTATACGATCGTCTGGTCGCTGGCGCTGGCCAACGTGGTCGGGGCAGGGCTGTGCATCGCGCTCTCGAACCCTATTGCAAAGCTGACGACGATCCGCTTCACCCTGCTCGCGCCGTTCCTGTTCATGATGATCGCCTTTGCCGCTTTCCAGTCGCGGCAGTCGCTCGGTGATCTCCTCGCGCTCTTCGGCATCGGTCTGATCGGCATCCTGCTGCGCCGCTTCGACTGGTCGCGCCCCGCCTTTCTGATCGGTTTCGTTCTCTCCTCGCAAGCCGAGGACTTCTCGAACATGGCGAACCAGATCGCCCGCTCGAAGTTCCGCCGCAGCTTCGAGGACGGGATTGACTACATCGCCTCGCCGATCTCGCTGGTGCTGCTGGCGATCATCGTTATCTCGGTCGTGATCGGCATCCGGCAGGCAAAGCAAATCCTGCCCGAGGGGTCTGTGGAGACGGGCAAGAAACGTGCGCCTCTGATCTTCCTGCTCTGCATCACCGCCTATCTGTGTGTGACGTGGTATGATGCATATTCGATCAATCTCCTCAGCGATAAAATCTTCCCGATGACGATTTCGTCCGTCGCCATCGTCGCCTGTGTCTTGCTGCTATTCCAGATGATGCGGGCAGACGAAGGCTCGCCGCTCTTCGCGGATCGCGAGTCGGGCGGCGAGGATGCGACGGCACCCCACGGACTCTGGTCGACGCTCTCGTGGTTCGCCTTGCTGCTCGTCCTGTCGGCGCTTCTCGGTTTCATTCTCGCTCTCGCGATCTTCCTTGTGACCTTCCTGCGGATACGTGCAGGGCTGGAATGGAAGCGGATACTGTTCCTCTCCGCGCTTGGCATCGGCTTCATATGCATGATGGCCGGTGTGCTGAACCGCGATTTCCCGCCGGGATTGCTTCAGGAATACGTCGAGTTGCCTTGGCCGCTCAGGTAAGTTTGCGCAACAACTCCAGCAACCGTTCCCGCGCGGCGGGGACGGGGCGGTCGATGCCATTCTGGATGGCCCACGTCTCTAAAAACCAGCCCGTCATCGTCAGCGCATCGGCCAATGCCGCCCGGTCGGGTGCAATGCCTTCGGTCGTGAGAAAAGCGGGCAGGGGGAGCAGCCGGTCAGCATACTCCGCCCCAGCCTCCGCCGTCACTGCCCGCCCCGATTTCGGCGAGACCCAGGCCAGCCCTTCCCGCGCGCCTGTCACCGCACATCGCCGCAGATCGAGGGCGAGGCCAAGCTCCGAGAGCAGCAGTAACTCCCATTTCGCATAGCCGAGGCGACGGGCCTCCGTATCACCCAGCGCGTCGAGCATGGCGTGCGTGCCTTCATAGAGATCGGGCATCGCCGCCCGCTCGGGCAGCAAAACCGTGAGCAATGCGCGCGCCGAATCGAGAGTGGCCAAAGCCTCCCGATCCTCCAGCGCAATTCCAGCTCGGGATCGTATCAACTCTGCCGTCGAATAGGTGCCGAGGTTCTCGGCCAGCCGTCCCCGCCATGTCAGTGCGAGCTGGTTCCCCGGCTGCAAGGTCGCGGTAAAGCGTCGTCCCGCACCCCCATGCACGAGGCCCGCATGGCGGCCATGCTCCGCCGTCAGCGTCTCGATGATTGCCGCCGTTTCCCCGTGCTTGCGAACCGAGAGAAGGATGCCTTCCGCGCGCCATTCCATGGGTCGGAGGTAGCGCCCACCGCCTCATCCTGCAAGGGAGCCCTTAAGGGACGCTCACTCGCCAATCATTGTCTGGGGTTCCATCGGAGATACCGATGCACCATCCGGTATCTCCAGAATCGCGGCCCACCGCGCACGGGAGCGATTGGCGTTATGCGTGGCGATCAGGCGCGCCTGCCCGGAATGCCAGTCGATCTTGTCAGCCTTAATGCTGTCGGCGAACAGTGCGGCCCATTCCTCCGGCCCCCCGTCGACGATGAGACCACCGCCGGGGCGTACCTGCTCCGGTAACCCGTCGACCGGCGCGACGAGGGCGGGGCGGCCCGCTGCTTGGGCTTCCAAACAGCTCAAGCCGAACGGCTCCCAACGGGAAGGCATGACGGCGACATCGAAGAGACGATAGGCCTCGGCGGGTGACTCTGTTGCGCCGTGGAAGGTGATGCGCGGATCGCCCGCTACCAAAGCCTCCATCTCCTCGCGCATGGGACCATTGCCGAAGACTTCGAAGCGGGCCTGTGCTGGAGCAGCTTCGCGCCAGACGGGCAGGATCAGGTCGAGGCCCTTCTGCTGGTCAAGGCGCCCGACGAAGCCATAGCGAAGGGCCGGTCCCGGCATCGGGGCCGGAATGGCGAGGAATGGGTCGAGATCGACCAGAGGCGGCGCGATACGGACTTTTTGATCAGGAATCACGTCGATCTCGCGCATCCATCGGGCCTGCCCCTCGGAGACGGCGACGATCTCGTCGAACAGCGCATAGACGGTGCGGAGCAGCGTGTGGAAACGATGATGTTTGTGCTTTGCCACCCGATGCGCCTCGAAACCCGCGCAATAGCTGTGCTCCACATGGATGATCCGCGCCTTAGGATTGCAGGCCCGCAATGTGATGAGCATCGGCAGGCTGCGCCACGAAATCGCAAGGTGAGAGACGATGGTGCTTGCGTCGTGCGAGTGGCCGCGCATCGTGCCGCGCTTGACGAAGAGGGTCTCGTCGGTCGGGCGCATCTCGGAAACACGCTCCAGAAAGCGAGTCACGCCCCCCATGCGGCGGTCGTCGATCAAGTGCAGGGTTTTGTCTGGCATGGGCATGTGCTGGTCTCCCTCAGGCGGGGGCGGAGCGATTTTCCGGGGCGGGAGGCTGTGAACTGCGTCTGGCCACCCCGAGCAGAGCACTCTCGATGGCCCCATAGGCACGCTTGCCGAAGACTCGCAGCACGGTGGCGGCCCCCAACGTCGTGACCGTCTTCACTGGTTGATCGATCAGAATGCGCGGTGAGGATCGCAATGAACCGGTCGCAAACCCCCATGCCAGCGCCGGTTCGCGCAGGCTGACGGCGCGCCGCGCGAGGTAGCGTAGCTGATACGCCTTCGCGAGTGCCCCATGCTCTGCGATGAAATCCGGCGCATAGAGAGCCGTTTTATCGATCATCTGCGTCCACGTTTCCAATTGCCGCCGAACATTGGCGGAAAGGCCGTGGGGGTTGATGCGATAGCCGGTCAGCGGCTCGTCGATCCCCTCGATCTGCCAGTCAGTCTGCAACGACAGGCGCAGCCAACATTCGATATCGGTACTCTGGCGCAATTCCTCGTCGAACCAGCAAGTATCGCTGTGCTTGCCCGTGGGGTGCGGATGGGCGATGGCGTCGAGGGCCGTCCGACGCAGCAGCGGCGTCGAGCCATTCCCCACCGGATTGCGCGTCACCAAAACGAGCGGCGTGATCCCGTCGATCTGCGGCGATTGGTTGAGGCCCATGGCCCGCCCCGCCTCGTCCATCATCCAGCTTCCTGAAAACGACAGGCCGACGTCAGGCTTTGCATCCAGATGCGCGGCATGTTTGGCCAGCTTTGTCGGCTCCCAGATATCATCCGCGTCGAGCAGGCCGATATACGCCCCCCGACCCTCGCGGATGCCAGCATTGCGGGCGGCGTTCAGCCCGCCATTCGGCTGCTGGAACAGGCGCAAACGCGGATCATCATAACGGCGTGCGACATCGGCGGAGCCATCGGTGGACCCGTCATCGACGACCAGCACTTCGAAATTATCGTAGGTCTGTGCTAACGCAGACTCGATAGCCGCCGAGAGCAAATCTTCGCCGTTATAGACCGGGATGACGATGGTGCAGAACGTCATGGGCTTTCCTTCAACGGTTCGCGAGAGCATCGCGCATCATGCGCGGAGCGATCAAACTGGCCAGTGCCGAGCCAAGAGTGAGAGGGCCGCGCGCACCTCCCGAAAAGAAGCCACGCGGCGACAGCGCGGCTCCGCGCAGCGCATAAGCGACGGCAGTCTTTGGCGGCATCCCGAGGCGCAATGCGCGGCGGGAGAGATAGCGCAGATAGACCGCTTCCGCCGATTTCAGGGCATGCGCCGAGGGCAGGGCGTCGAGGTCGCGCGCCGTCTGCAGGCTCTTGCGCCAGCCGTCGTACATCTTCTCAAGATCGGTCGAGAGGCCACCGATACTGGTCCGGTAATGCAGCAGCGTCTCGTCGATGCCGCTTATCGTCAGGCTCCGTGCCGCCGCTCGGACCAGCCACTCGCGGTCCTCGCCATGGGTGATATCCTCGCGGAACAATCCTGCTCGCTCCAGCGCACTGCGCCGCATCACGAGATTCGACATGGTTCCGACCGGGTTCTCGCGCATAAGGTCGAGCACTCCGAGGGGTGCGGCAGGAACCGTCGAGAGCGTGTGATTATCGCCCGGTTCTTCGCCAAAGAAAGCATAGCGGGAATAGGCGATGTCCACATCCGGTTGCGTCTCGAACATCCGCACGAAAGTCGCCAGACGCTCCGGTTCCCACAGGTCATCCGCATCGAGGAACGCCACCAGATCGGTCGTCACGTTTGCCAGCGCCGTGTTGCGGGCAGCGGAGGCTCCCTTGCCCGGACCCTCCATGATCGTCAGGCGAGGGTCTTCCGCCGCGAGGGCCACAAGAATATCCGGCGTCGTATCCGTCGAGCGGTCGTTCACCGCTACGATGGTCCAATCTCCCATCGTCTGCGCGCAGATGCTACGGAAGGTGCGTTCCAGCGTCTTCTCGCTGTTGTAGCACGGAATGATGATCGTGACGGTCATGCAACCACCCGTTCGCGGCGCAGGATGAAGATTGCGGCACCAATCTGTGCGATGGTTGCGACACCGAGATAAGCGAACATGGTCGCAGTCAGGCCGAAGGGCGCGGCGATGGCAACGGCCCCGATGATCGCGCCCGTTATGAAGATCGAAGCTTTCAGATCGAGCCCGGCCCGGTCTTCCGAGCGCAGCCATTGGCTCACGGCTGTCCAGACCGCGGCGGGCGCTGCGGCAAGGCAGAGAATCCCGACCATCCGGCTCATCCCGGCCCAGGCGTCGCCGAAGATGAACGGCACGTAATAGGGGGCAAGAAACGCCTGCAGCACGATAAGCGGTACGAGAATCAACAGCGCAAGACGCAGGGAATCCGACAGGATCGCACGACGACTGGCCCCGGCCTCCGTCGCGCAGAGATGCGGGAAGAGGGCGATGGCAAAGGCATTGCAGAACGATGTCGCCAGTCCTAACCCAGCATTGAACGCGAAGAACCAGATGCCGAGGGCTTCCATGCCCAGCACCCCACCGATGATGAGTTTGTCAGCCTGAAGGCGCAGGGCCTTGACGCCCTCGACCCCGAGAATCGCACTGCCGAAACGGATGAACGGCGCGATGGGCGTGTATCCGGCTTCCGGGCACGCTGTCCATGGATGCAGCCGCCGCATCGACAATGCCCATATCGGCGCGGTCAGGGCGCGCGGCAGGATCATCGCCGCCGCCACCGGCCATGCCAGCAACAGTGCCACCGCCATCAAGGCGCTGAAGACGATTTGCCCCCCGGCGATGGCCGCCACAGCCTTGCTCTGGCCGTTCCGCATCGCCCGAAAGCACGAGACGAGACCGAGCGGCATGATGAGGAACTGCGTCGAGAAAACGAAAAGGAGGATCGCGGTCTCACGGTTGCCGGTAAAGGTGTCGAGGCACAGTGCAATGGCACATCCAGCCATGAACAACGTGCCGCACCACACCCGAAAGATCCGCTGCGCTGTGTTGCAGGTTGCCTCAAGATCGGCGTCCGAAGCAGCGATGATCCGCTGGCCGACACCGTTTTCCGCGAGGGCTTTGAGAATTTCACCAAAGGCCAGCACCAACGCGATGACGCCCAGTTGCTCGGGCAACAGCACGCGCGCGGCCACCATCGTCGCGCCGATCCGGGCGAATTTCGCGATCGCTTCCGACGCCGCCCAGACCATGAGCGTGCCCAAAAGCGGTGTTCGCGAGATGGCGACGGCATGGGCCAAAAGGGCGGACTCCGATTGAACGAATGCCCCAGTGCTCTTGCGAGGCCAATCCCGACCATTCTCGAAAGGCGTTGAAATTTCGCAAATTTCGTACCTTTGCGACGTGAAATGCATACGCCGTCATAAATATTTTCCTCAGCTTCCTGCGCCATCATGACGCCAATTGGATCGTTCGTGGGGACGAAGGGTCTCGGGTCGGGGAAATGGGGACAGCATGGATCGGGAAAAGAACTTGCCGCATTTGCGCGTCTGCGAAATGACGATGATGGACGCCACACGGCGCGATGCCGTGGCATTGCTGCTCGATGGCGCGCGCCGTAGGGTTGCCTTTATCAATGCCGATTGCGTCAATATCGCCGCGCGCGACGAGGAGTATGCTCAGGATATTGAGGGGATGGATCTGCTGCTCCCAGATGGTTCCGGTCTCGCCCTGGCGGCGAAGATGCTGGGCAAGCGGTTCACCGAAAACCTCAACGGCACCGATCTCTTCCCTGTCCTCTGTGCCGAAGCGAATCGGCAGGGAAAATCCATCTACTTTCTTGGCGGCGCATCCGGCATTGCGGAGCGAGCGGCAGAAGCGGCCATCCGCGCCAACCCCGGCCTGCGGATCGCCGGAACCGCCCATGGTTATCTCGATGACGAGGCGGCAACGGTTGCCCGCATCAACGAGAGCGGGGCCGATATCGTTTTCGTCGCCATGGGCGCGCCGAAGCAGGAAGCGTTCATCGCCCGTCATTCGGACGAATTGCAAGCCAGTCTGTGCATGGGCGTCGGCGGTCTCTTCGACTTCATCGCGGGCGAAAAGCCCCGCGCACCCGCGGCCATCCGGGGGGTCGGCATGGAATGGGCGTGGCGGCTGATGATCGAGCCGAAGCGCCTTGCGCGCCGTTATCTCGTCGGCAACCCCGTCTTCCTGGCACGCGCCGCTCGCATGGCATGGCGCGAGCGGTCGCGTTCGATCCTCCACGGTGTCCTGAAGCGGATCATGGATTTCATGCTCGCTTCCGTGGCGTTGATCGTCCTGTCCCCCTTCTTCGTCATGGCCGCACTTGCCATCATGGCCGAGAGCCGTGGTGGAGCCTTCTTCACGCAGACGCGCGTCGGGAAGAACGGCAAAACCTTCCGTATGGTGAAATTCCGCACGATGTACCCGGATGCTGAATCGCGCCTTGCCGCCCTGCGCCAGAGCAGTGATCGAGATGCGATCTGCTTCAAGATGGCCGACGATCCGCGCGTGACGCGCATCGGTGGATTCCTTCGCAAGACGTCGCTCGACGAATTCCCGCAGCTTTGGAACGTGATTCGGGGCGAGATGTCCCTCGTTGGTCCCCGCCCCGCACTGCCCTCTGAAGTCGCGCTCTATTCGCAGGAAGAACGCGAGCGGCTGGCCGGTGCCCCCGGCATCACGTGCCTGTGGCAGATATCGGGTCGCGCCGACCTCAAGTTCGACAAGCAGGTCGATCTCGATATCGCCTATCTGCGCTCCTCCTCGATCTGGCTAGACATCGCGATCATCGTTCTGACGCCGCTTGCGATGATATCCCGGAGGGGCGCGTACTAGAGCAATTTGCATTTAGGTTGAACAGTGCATCGGGTTTCGCGTGCGAGCCGCAGGGGGCGACCCGCAGGGGGCGACCCGTCAGGCGAGAGGCAGCGAAAGCCGATCCAACTTGAATGCAATTTGCTTTAACGCCCTTGCGCTATCGCTGAAATGGTGGCGCAATATGGGGGATGATCCCCCGGCTGCCCACGTTCTCGATCCGCACAAGGATGCTTGTCGGCTCCGGCCTTATGGCCGTGCTGGCGCTGCTTGCCGCTGCCTCGATGATTTATGCCGCCTCCGAGACAGCCCGACGTCTTGATCAGGTCACGGCGGCGCAGCAGCGGATGGAACTCTTCTCCGCCCTGTCCGCGCGGGTGAGCGACTATGCGGTCGTGGCCATCGACGCGGCGAACGCGACGTCGATCACCTGGGATGCCCGCAATGCCCGCCTCTACTCACGGCGCGAGATCGTCGATGAGAGTTTCGGGCGGATCGAGCAGGCGCTTGCCGAGCATGTCGGCAAAGCGACCGACGAGCAGGAAGTCAATCGCCGCGCGACGTTCAGCATCAGCGTTGCGAG
>CALHLW010000002.1 GCA_938034615.1 uncultured Neomegalonema sp.
GTCGATACGCTCGCCGTTTCGGGCATCCTCGCCACAAGCGCGAAGCAGGACGATGAGCTGATCTACGAGATTACAAAGGCCCTGTGGAACAAGAACACTCGCAAGCTGCTCGATAACGGCCATGCCAAGGGTAAGGTCATCACGCCGGATACGGCGCTCGATGGTGTTGCAGAGCTTAACGTGCCGCTACATCCCGGTGCGGAGAAGTTCTACAAGGAAGCAGGCCTGCTCAAGTAAGGTCGCTTTTCTGTCATGCCCGTGAAGGCGGGTAGCTCTTACATTCCGAGAGGCCCCCGCTTCTGCGGGGGTGACATTTTTTCCCTTTGACCACGAGGCTCCCATGAGCGCCGATCCCGACCGGACCCTGACCGCCGACGAACTGGCCGAGATCGAAAAGAAATACGATACGGCGTTGAATACGCGCGATAACGGTACGATTCTCAGCCGTATTCTCTACGCCGTCTCTATCGCTTTCGCGCTATACCATCTCTACACTGCCGGGTTCGGAACGCCGGTGGATTACCTTCACATGGGAATTCACCTTTCCGGCCTTTTCATCCTGATCTTTGCAGGTTTCCCGCTGTTGAAGACCGCTTCAGCGATGGTGAACAAGCCCGATCGGTGGTGGCGGTTTGGCAATGTGCCGCTCTATGACTGGATATTTATGATCGCGGGGATCGCAGCGGCGATGTTCCTGACGTTATCATGGCGGGGCCTCGACCTCTTCGGCATCGACATACCGGAGCAGGCGCTGCGGCAGGGCAACCCGACGACGCCCGATATCGTGTTCGGCACGGCGCTCGTCCTGCTGTCGCTGGAGATCGCTAGGCGGACGCTGGGGCCGGTATTGCCCATCATCATCAGCGTCTTCATCGCCTATTCGCTGTTCGGACAGTCGATCCCCGTCGATATCCTGCGCCATCCGGGAGTCGATTGGCGGCAGTTCGTCAACAATATGTATTTCCCATCCGAAGGCATCTTTGGGGTCACGCTCTGGGTCGTCTCGACGGTGGTGTTCCACTTCGTGCTGTTCGGCGTCGTGGCACAACGGATGGGGCTGGGGCAGTTCTTCGTCGATAATGCGATGATGGCGGCGGGGCGGTTCACGGGCGGTCCCGCGAAGGTTTCCGTCGTGTCCTCGGCCTTTTTCGGCACGATTTCCGGGTCATCCATCGCCAACACCGTTTCGACTGGTTCGCTGACGATTCCGAATATGAAGAAGATGGGCTATCCGGGGCATTTCGCAGGGGGCGTGGAAGCGGCGGCCTCGGCGGGCGGGCAAATCACGCCGCCGATCATGGGGGCGGCGAGCTTCCTGATGGCCGAATTTCTGGAGGTGCCGTACACCACCATCGTCGTCGCCGCGATCGTGCCTGCGTTGATGCACTATGTCGGCGTCATGTCCATCGTGCATTTCACGGCGCTGAAGTTGGGCCTGCCGAGTTACCGCAAGGATGAGTTACCAAGGTTCTTGCGGGTGTGGCGCGAGGGGTGGCCGACCATCATTCCGCTGGTGGCTCTGCTGGTCGTCTTGTTCAACGGCTATACGCCGAACATGGCTGCTTTCTGCGGATTGCTGCTCTGTGTGATCGTTGGATTCTGTTCGTTCTACAAGCCGTTGACGCTGCTGGTGCCTGCCGGGTTCGGGTGGTTCATCATGTCGAAGGCGGCGGATGGCGGATTTTCGCCAGTGATGGCCGGTTTCCTGCTAGGTCTGGTCGCGTTGGCCCTCTTGCACCGGCGGGAGCGCGAGCCGTTCGGCTCGCTTTTCGACAGCCTGCATGTGGGCGTGCAATACGCGCTGGCGGTGGGAGCTGCTGCTGCTGCGGTCGGGATCGTGATCGGGGTCATTAACACGACCGGCGTTGCATTCCGGGTCGGGTTCATGGTGACGAACGGGGCGGCGACCATGGCCGAATCCCTGAGCGCAACGCTTGCATGGCTGCCGTTTGCGTTTCTCGAACAGGCTTCGTTGCAGCAATTCCTGTCGCTCGTGCTGGTCGCGATGGCCTGTATCCTGATGGGGGCGGGGCTGCCGACGACGGCGCTTTACATCATGCTGGTCTCGGTGGCGCAGCCTGCTCTGTCGCAGCTCGGCATTCCACCGCTCGCGACGCATATGTTCGTGCTGTATTATGGGGTCATTTCAGAGATCACACCGCCCGTCTGCGCTTCGGCTTATGCAGCGGCAGGGATTGCGGGGGCGAATCCGTTCAGGACCGGTGTGTCGGCCTTCACGCTGGGGGTAGGGAAGCTGCTGGTGCCGATGGTGTTCGTCTATGCGCCGACCATGCTGATCGTGCTGGACGAGCATTTCACCATTCTGTCGTTCCTTCAGGTGTCGATCACCTGCGCATTGGGCGTGTGTCTGATCGGCTCGGCGTTCAGCGGGTATCTGCTGCGGCCCCTCAACGGGCTGTGGCGGCTGCTGATGGCGGTTGCCGGTATTCTGCTGGTCGCGCCGAGTTGGCAGAGCGACGTCGTGGGGTTGATCGCCGCCGCGCCGGTGATCCTGTCACAATTGGCGGCGCGGCGGTCGTTCGAGGCTCAGGTCGTGGCGAAGTAGCCGAACATCGCGCGGTTGCCGTCGTCATGCCGATAGAAGCGCATCGCGCGGCGGGCGCTGTCATAGACATAGCTCGGTGTCGGGATCCGCGCCGTCGCGAGTTTCGCCACAGGGGCGGTTGCGGTCGCATTGCCGAGAGACGGCAGGATCGCGGGGGCTACGGAAAGGGCGGCGGTCCCTTTGAGGAAGTCGCGCTTGTTCATTTTGGTCACTCCAGATCGAGGGGCGAGAAGCCCCGAAGAACACTATACATGGAAACTAGAGTATTGGTTTTCAATGGTCTTTGTGTTCCTATCGGGATGACTTGACGCCACTATCCGAGCGAAAGACTTTGCCATGAGCCTTCATGATCAGAACCTCGACCCCGCCGCCGAACTACGTGCCAATGTGGCTCGCCCGTTCGAGGAGGCAAAAGCGATGCCGCGCAGCGTCTACACATCAGAGGCGTTCTGCGCGCAAGAGATCGAGTCGATCTTCCGCAAGGAATGGATCTGCGTTGGGCGCAGTGAAGGGCTACGTGAAGCAGGGGATTACATCACCTATGAACTCGCCGGACAGCCGATCATGGTGCTGCGCGATGCCGAGGGTGGGCTCAAGGCGCAATCGAATGTCTGCCTGCACCGCATGTCGACCTTGCTGCATGGCGAAGGCACGGCCCGTTCGATTACCTGCCCCTATCATGGCTGGACCTATAATCTCGACGGCACTCTGCGCGGCGCGCCCGCGATGATGCACAATGACGGGTTCTGCAAGGAAGGCTACCGTCTGCCACAGATCCGCTGCGAAGAGTGGCTCGGCTGGGTGATGATAACGCTGAACGCGGATGCCGAACCATTGGCCGGACAACTGGCGGAGGTGGAAAACCTCATCGGCGACTTCGGGATGGAGGACTACCAGCAGACGTTCCGCGAGGAGCATGTGTGGAACACGAACTGGAAGGTGCTCGCCGAGAATTTCATGGAAAGCTACCACCTCCCGGTCTGTCACGGCGCGACCATCGGTGGTTTCACTAAACTGGAGGAGATGGAATGTCCGCCGAGCCATCCGGCCTTCAACTATCACTGGATACTCAAAGACCCGAATTTCGCGATCAGCGTGGCACATCCCAAGAATACGCGATTGGTGGGCGAGCGGCGACGGCACACGTATCTGTTGACGATTTATCCATCGCTGCTGATTACGCTAACGCCGGGGTATTTCTGGTACTTGTCGCTGCATCCGCAGGGGCCGGATCATGTACGGATCGTCTTTGGTGGCGGGTTGTCGCCCGACTTTGCGAATGACTCTGAAGCAACGGCGCATTTCGAGGCAGTGAAGACGCTGCTCGACGAGGTGAATGAAGAGGACAAGGGCTGTACCGAAAGGGTTTATCGGGGGCTGTGCTCAGGGCTTTCGGAGCCGGGTCACCTATCGCATCTGGAACGACCCAATTACGACTTCGCGACATGGATTTCGGAGAAGGTGGGGTAGGGATGCCGAGGCGGGCGAGCAGGCGGCGGCTCCTTCGACGACGTCATGTCCTTTCGTGATGGTCACTTGATATCAAGGATCAAGAAACCCAGATAACCATCTGTGCAGGAACGAAAATATTGGTCTTCGGCTTGCTTTGTGCTTTTGTCGGAGTGGCTGCATCCTTAGCGGCACAGATTTTGCTGTCAGTTATCCGAATTATAGCGTGTCGCTCCTGTCGATGAACGACGCGCTGAAGTTTTCTTTTGATCACTGAGTGGGCGGTAAAGGCGTCTTTAATGGGAGATGTGGCAAGTTCCGTAGCGATTCGGAGTCTACGAACGGTGTTCGATCGAGGGAGACCGCGCCATCTCATTATCAGATGCTCCAGCTTGACGGGACGGGTTGTGGCGTTGCGATGCTTTGGCACGAGCGAATTTATTTGATCTTCACAAACAAAGGCCTCGAATGATATGTGATGCGTGGCACAGATCCTCTGCGCAACTTTGCTTATGGTCTCGCGGCCTGCCCAATGACATTGGGTACGACAAGGAAGAAAAAACAGATGACGGCATCGGGCAAGCTTTTCGGAACAGACGGCATCAGAGGGCGTGCGAACGCCTATCCGATCACCGCAGAGATCGCCATGAAGGTTGGAATGGCGGCAGGCCGACATTTTACGCGGGGTGCGCACAGGCATCGAGTGGTGATCGGCAAGGACACGCGGCGCTCTTCCTATATGCTGGAGACGGCGTTGACTGCCGGGTTTGCCTCGATGGGTCTCGATGTCACGACGCTGGGGCCAGTCCCGACGCCGGCGGTCGGTATGCTCGTGCGATCCCTGCGCGCCGATCTGGGCGTGATGATTTCCGCATCGCATAACCTGCACCAAGATAACGGGATCAAGCTGTTTGGGCCGGATGGCTTCAAGTTGTCCGATGACGTCGAGCGGATCATCGAGGCCTATGTCAATAATGGCACCGAAGAATTTCTGGCGCAGCCTGAGACTCTCGGTTCGGTAAAGCGTCTGGATGACGGGCGTGCGCGCTATATCGAGTTCGCCAAATCGACATTGCCGCGCCACATGAACTTCGACGGTCTACGAGTCGTGGTCGATTGCGCGAATGGCGCAGCCTATCGCACGGCGCCGGATATGCTGTGGGAACTGGGCGCCGAGATCATTCCTATCGGCGTCGCGCCGAATGGTCTTAACATCAATCATGAATGTGGTTCGACGAGTCCTTCGGCGGCGCAAGCCAAGGTTATCGAAACGCGCGCCGACCTCGGTATCTGCCTCGACGGGGATGCCGACCGCGTCCATATCATTGACGAGAAAGGAAAGCTCGTCGATGGCGATCAGATCATGGCACTCATCACGACCGCCTGGGCACGGGATGGTCGATTGCGCGGCGGTGGCCTTGTTTCGACCGTCATGTCCAATCTCGGGCTGGAACGATATCTCGAAAGCAAGGATCTGACGCTCGAACGCACCAAGGTCGGCGACCGCTATGTCGTTGAACGGATGCGTGCAGACGGGTTCAATGTGGGCGGCGAGCAGTCGGGCCATGTCGTATTGAGCGACTTCGTTACGACCGGCGATGGTGCGATCACGGCGTTGCAGGTCATTGCCGAGATCATTCGGTCAGGCAAAGTCGCCAGTGACGTGTGCAACTTTTTCGAACCGATGCCTCAGGTTTTGGAGAACGTTCGTTTCAAACGCGACTCGCAACCTCTCGAGGTCGGAACGGTCCAAGCGGCCATCGCGAATGGGGAGAAGAGGCTCAACGGCTCTGGTCGGCTCGTCATAAGGAAATCTGGTACGGAACCGGTCATCCGTGTTATGGGTGAGGGAGAATGTCCCGGCTTGGTTCACGAAGTGGTGAATGATATTTGCGAATCGATAGAGCAAGCCGCTGATTGAGAATTGGGAAGACATAGTATAGCCATGTTTCCCTAATCCCTAAGCGGATTGGTGGCGTTTTGAAATTATGGGACTTTGGGTTTCCATACCCAAGGTCTAATGATCCGATAGGTCGGTTGCGATAGTTTGCAACCGGCTAGCGTGTTAATAATTGGTTGGGTGACATGGTTCTGGTTGGTGAAAACGACGCAAGCAAGCCGCTGATGCGTGCAACATGCGATATCGCAGCAGTTTTTATAAGCGTCGTGGTTTCAGCACTCATGATTCAATCTTTGAGTGGACGTCCGAAAGATCCAATCGAAATTCTGATGATCGCGGTCGTGATCAGCACAGTTCACGCCGGATTTCATTACTGGTTGAAGGCCTATCATACGACTTGGCGCTTCGTTTCAGCACATGATGCGCTCAACTGCCTAGCGGCTGCGGGGGTATCTATCCTCGTTGCGATCACTATCTGGTTCGATTCCCTACCACCCGCCGGCTGGTTCATCATCGGCTGTGGTGTTGCGCTGACGGCGATTGTAATCCGCTGCGCGAGGCGGTTGTCGTGCAATTACGGATTGTTCAGAACCGAATCGACTTTAAAAAACCCTCTTGGTCAGTTGCGTCCCGTGGAACGTCCAAAGCATGCGCTGATGATCGGATACGGTGAGAATCTCGAGACCTTCCTTCGCGCGCAGCGCAACCGTGGCACTGATTTCGACATAGAAGGCATCGTCACGATCGGCCCTAAAGACGGGGCGACATATCTGCGCGGCGTCCCCATTCTCGGTTCGGTTAAGCAGATCAAGAAGATTGTAAACTCGTTGCGCGAGAAGCGCCGTGATCCCAATATGCTCGTCCTCACGCGTGACGAGATGGAAGGGCGTCCGGTAGCGGAGATCCTTTCGCAGATCGACATGATCGATGCGGAGATCGCATGGCTGCCCCGCGCAGACCAGCTCGATATAGGCGGTGCCACTCAGCTACGTCCGATCAAGCTCGAAGATCTCTTGCCGCGTCCTGCAAAGTCTTTCGATGCCCATGCCTGCGAGACCCTTCTTTCAGGGGCGCGCGTTCTTGTGACTGGGGCCGGGGGCTCCATCGGGTCGGAACTGGTTCGCCAGATCGCAACGCTCTCACCCGGCGAGATGATACTCGCCGATAGCTCGGAACATGCCCTTTACGAAATTGATCGTGAAATGGGCTTTGATTTTCCACAGGTCCAGCGTGTCTCCACGATCCTTGATGTGCGCGACCGCGATGCAGTCTATCGGTTGATGAAAAAGCGTCGGCCCGAGTTCATCTTCCATGCAGCTGCGCTCAAGCATGTGCCGATCGTTGAGGGGCAGCCCTGCGAGGGATTGTTGACGAATGTGGTCGGCTCGCAGAATGTCGCCGATGCGGCGGTGGATACAGAAGCGCGGGCTATGGTCATGGTTTCGACCGACAAGGCTGTTAACCCCGCCAATGTCATGGGTGCGACAAAGCGGCTCGCCGAAGCTTATTGTCAGGCGATGGATGCCGATATGCGCGAGCGTGGCGGGAAGACCCGTTTCGTGACGGTGCGTTTCGGGAATGTCCTCGGATCGAATGGTTCCGTCGTTCCTCTGTTCCAGCGACAGCTTGAGCAGGGCGGGCCGCTCACAGTGACGCATCCCAACGTCGAGCGGTTTTTCGTGACGATCCCGGAAGCCTCGCGTTTGATTCTTGAAGCGATGCTCGCGGGAATGGATGGCGTTCAGACCGATCAGGGCATCTTTGTGCTCGATATGGGCAAACCTGTGAAGATCATTGATTTGGCGCGGCAAGTGATCCGGCTGTCCGGCTTGCGGCCCGATGTGGACGTGAAGATTGTCTATACCGGACTGCGCCCCGGTGAGAAACTCTACGAAGAACTCATGCACGAGACCGAAAACCTGCTCTCGACGGACCACCCGAGCATCATGGTCGCGCAACCTCGCTTTGTGCAATTGAAGGCCGTGAAGAACCAGATAGCCAATATCTCAGAATCTGCCCGCAAGGGTGATGCAAGTGAGGTGGTCCGTCTTCTCAAGGTCTTCATCCCTGAATTCGATACCTCCTCGACGGAGGCGAAGAAGGCACGGGACAGTGCGCCGAAACTCGTATCCGTTCGTGGTAAGGCGTCCTGATCGGGCGCTTCCGTCGGTCTGCCTGTAGTGCGCTGTATCCAACGCGAAACTCAATCAATTTTAGCCAGAAGTTCCGCCAACACCTGCATGTCGCAAGTGCCGAATCCCTGGCACAACGTGACCCAACAAGCTGATCGTGTTTCAGACACGTAAAAAAGACCGCTCTCCTTGCCGGAGGGCGGTCTTTTCCATTTCGTGTGATGCTGCCCCGGATGACCCGGAGCAGCATCAGAGTCAGAAGCCGACGCGTGCGCCGAGGAGGAGGTTGTGGCTGTCGATATCAACGTCCTCGGTATTGCCGTTTTCGGTGCGCAGATCTGCGTTGATGAAGCTCTGATACCGATACAGTGCTTCAAGGGCGACCGCGTCAGTCAACTGATAGCTGACACCCGCATCGAGGTGGTAGCCGAAGGCCGTTGCCGTATCGTCGAGCGCGGTTCCGGCGCCCTCGATACCGTGGTCGTCGAACTCGACCCGACCGACCCCGACACCACCACCGACGGTCAGGGCGAGACGATCTGCAATCGGAATATCGCCATAGGCATTGACGAAACCGTAGAGGATCTTCGTATCGCCTGATACGTCACCGCCTTTGAACGTGCCGACACCCGCAACACGATGAGACTCGACTTCCGCCGACTGATAGCCGCCTTCGAGTTCGACGCGATATCCCCAGCCGCCCGCTGCCCGCGCGCCATAACCGGCGACGAGAGAGCCAGTGTAACCGGGATCGTCATAGGCGTTGCGGATATCGGCCGCCGGATTTCCGCCCTGAGGGCCAACGGTGAATTCCGTATCGCGGGGCAATGTCACACCGGCGCGGGCACCGACATAGACGCCGCGTGCACGCCAGCCAGTCGCTGCCGGTTCGGCGACATAAGCCGGCTCTGCGTAGGTGACGGCAGGGGCCGCCGACGGCACGACGATATTGTAGGTCGCGTCCTGATCGGTGGGAACGGTGTACGTCTGGCTGTAACCGGGCGTCGCGGTCGTGGTGCTATAGTTGGCATGGGGCGCAGTCGTCACGATGCCTTCCGGCGATACCTGATATTGGCCACCCGCAGCGGCACCGGCGTCATAGACGGTGCCGAGGGTAGGCTGCGCGCCCACGGTGAAGGTGCCGTCTGCCGGAACGGTCATCGAGCCGCCCGCTGGCGTGTAGACGCCGTTGATGTAGACGCCCTGTGCGTTGGCAATCGCGGCGTGGGCGACGGTGCCGACCAGAGCGGTGGTGAGGAATAGGGTGCGTAGCATAGGGTGCCTCTCTCGCTGATACATACAAGCGAAAGTCGCAAACGGGAGCAAGGAGCGCAAATTACATCAAAATTTTTATTGTGTATTTCTCAGTAATTTATTTATTAAGGTTAATATTGCGTTGAGAAAGTCACATTTTACTTTGTGCGTTATTATATCAGATGATCTGATTACAACGCCCGCCATCCGATATCCGAGCGACAGAAACCCGTCTCCCAGCGTATTGCGCCCGCCGCCTCATAGGCACGCTTGCGCGCGGCGGCGACATCCTGCCCACTAGCGGTGATCCCGAGGACGCGGCCACCGTTCGACAAGATCGTCCCTTCCTGCGCTTTGGTTCCGGCATGGAAGATCAGGACATCGGGATCGGACGCGGCCTCATCCAAGCCTGAGATTTCATCGCCGCGGGCATAGGAACCCGGATATCCTTGCGCCGCCATGACGATGGTAAGGCAGGCATCGCTTTTCCAGTCGAGGGATTGGTCCTCCAGTGTTCCGTTTGCGCAGGCCAGCAGGATGGGCAGAAGATCAGATTTCAGCCGGGGCAAAATGCATTGACACTCGGGATCGCCGAACCGTGCATTGAACTCGATCACCTTCGGCCCCTCAACCGTCAGCATCAAGCCGATATAGAGCACACCGGTATAGGGCGTCCCGCGCGCCCTCATCTCCAACAGCACGGGGGCGACGATGGTATCCATCGTTGCCTGTTCGATCTCGCGCGTGAACGCTGGGGCTGGCGAGTAAGCCCCCATTCCGCCCGTATTCGGGCCGGTATCGCCGTCATAGGCGCGCTTGTGGTCCTGCGCTCCCGCAAGAGCCAAGGCCGTTTTCCCATCCGTGAGAACGAAGAAACTCGCTTCCTCGCCCACCAGCATCTCCTCGATCACTACCCGGCCTCCACCGGGACCGTCGAAGATGCTGTCGATGGCATCCAAGGCTTCCTGCGTCGTTTCGGCAACGATGACACCCTTGCCTGCGGCGAGGCCATCCGCCTTCACGACGATGGGTGCGCCGTGCTGTTCGAGATGCGCTTTCGCGGCATCAGGCGTGTCGAAGACGCCATAGGCAGCGGTTGGTGCGCCGCTTGCGATGCAGATTTCCTTGCTGAAGGCTTTCGAGATTTCCAGCATCGCAGCGGCCTGACTGGGGCCGAACACCGCGATCCCCGCCGTCCGCGCGGCATCGGACACCCCGGCGGCGAGGGGCGCTTCCGGCCCGACCACGAGCAGATCGACTGCTTCCCGCTCGCAAAAACCGACC
The DNA here is from genome assembly GCA_938034615.1 of uncultured Neomegalonema sp. GTDB lineage: Bacteria > Pseudomonadota > Alphaproteobacteria > Rhodobacterales > Rhodobacteraceae > JAHDDY01. Next base: position 10,586 of record CALHLW010000002.1, read on the forward strand.
ACGGCCTCCGCGCTCTCCGGGTCGAGATCGACGCAGGCCGCGACCTGCGCAATCCCGGCATTGCCGGGGGCGCACCACAGCGTCTCCAGACTTGGGCTGCGGGCAATCGACCAGCAGAGCGCGTGTTCACGCCCGCCCCCACCCAGAACAAGTACCCGCATCCGTCTTCTCCCATAGACCCCGCTTCGGTCGTCGTTCTATGGTGTCGCGCGAAATGCGGCAAGGAGCGGACATGGTCATCGACCGGGACGACGATGGAAATGACGGCGGAGACGATCAGGGAAACCTCGCGGAACAATCCGTTACGGACCTTTCCAATGCGATCAAGCGCACCGTCGAAGACCGCTTCGGCCTCGTGTGCGTGAGAGGCGAGATCGGTCGTGTGTCTCGTCCTCGCTCGGGCCATATCTATCTCAGCCTCAAGGACGACAAATCGGTCATCGACGGCGTTCTCTGGAAAGGCGTCGCTTCGCGCCTCGCCGTCACGCCGGAGGAGGGGATGGAAGTCGTTGCGACCGGGCGGCTGACGACCTTCGGAGGTCAATCGAAATATCAGATCGTTGTCGACCACCTAGCCCCTGCAGGAGCAGGCGCGCTGATGGCGATGCTCGATGCACGGCGGCGCGCGATGGAGGCCGAGGGCTTGTTCGCGGTGGAACGAAAGCGCGCGATCCCGCTGATCCCGCGCACCATTGGCGTCGTGACTTCGCCTTCGGGTGCGGTGATCCGCGATATTCTGCATCGCTTGTCGGAGCGATTTCCCTGTGATGTCCTCGTCTGGCCGGTGGCCGTGCAGGGCCAGAAATGCGCAGCAGAGGTCGCGGCAGCAATTCGGGGCTTCGATGCGATGGAGGAGGGGAGCTCGATGGCACGCCCCGACGTGCTGATCGTTGCGCGCGGCGGAGGTTCGCTCGAAGACCTCTGGGGCTTCAACGAAGAGGTGGTCTTGCGGGCGGCGGCAGAGTGCCGAATTCCGCTCATCTCCGCCATCGGCCACGAAACCGACGTGACCCTGCTCGATCACGTCGCTGACCTGCGCGCGCCGACTCCAACGGGCGCGGCGGAGAAGGCCGTGCCTGTACGCACCGACCTGCTGGCCCGCTTGTCTGAGCAGAGCGGTCGGCGTCTACGTGCGATGGAGCGTATGCTCGGCTTGCTGCGTCAACGTGCGGGGCAGGCGGGTCGGATGCTACCTAAACCGGACGCATTGACCGGAGATCGACGTCAACGCCTCGATTTCGCGGGCCAGACCCTCTCGCGTTCACTGCTAGATTACATCGGTGGCTACAGAAGTACCCTGACCGCAAGCCATGCACGCCTGCGTCCGGTCGCGATGCGGACGCGCCTCCGTGAAGCCGAACGGGAGCTTTCGGGCTTTTCTGCGCGCCTGTCACCGCAACGGCTCGGTCGGTCGCTGAAGGAACGGCGGGATCGCACGGGCGTCCTCGGAAGCACTCTCGCCAAAACCCGGCAGACGATTCTCGATGCGCGTGTCGAACGGCTTGCTGGGCTCACCCGCACAATCGAAGCACTGTCCTACCAGCGCGTTCTGGAGCGAGGATATGCTGTCGTGCGTGATGATGCCGACCGCATTCTGAGCGCCCCCGGTCAGGCCAAATCCGGCCAGACCCTGCATATCGAATTCGCGGGTAGCAAAATCCTCGATGCCATCGTGGCGAAGGCGGCATCACGCCCAGGGCGAGCACCAAAGAAAAAGGAGGAGGAAACCCCAAGCCTTTTCGATTAGAATTAAACGTGTACAGATGACTTAATTAAAACTTGCAAGATAGCATGGGAATGTGGGGACAGGCCCCTAACAATTACGGATGTTCCCTATGCCGTTGAACCGGATTTTTCTGAACAGGCGCGATGGTAATGTCGCCATTATGACAGGGCTGCTCTTCGGTCTGGTCGCGATGGCGGCAGGAGGAGCAACCGATGTGTCATCAGCCTATAATTATCGGGCAGACCTTCAGTCCGTCGCGGATCGCGCGGCTCTCTTTGGCGCAAGAGACAACGAGCGGGACGAGTCGGAAATCGAGGAGTTCGCACTGAATCTTCTGGCACCGAATTATACCCGGAATACCCACACCGTCGTGATCGACAAGACAGAGGACGGAATCGAGGTTCGTATCGATGGAAACTCACCGAACAAGTTTCTGGGCTTGTTCGGCATGGACGATCTGACCGTCAATGTCGATGCGAGGGCAGCGAACATTGCAGGGCTGGTGGAGAACATCGAAGTTGCTCTGGTGCTCGATACCACCGAGTCGATGGTCGATGACATGGATGATCTTCGTCAGGCGGCTCTCGATCTCGTGGAGACATTGTACGAGGCTGGTAACGACGACGAGGAGCGGGTCAAGATTTCGGTCGTCCCCTATGCCGGAACGGTCAATATCGGCAAGGATGCGCCAATGGCGTGGATGGATGCGGGTGGCGGGAGCAAATGGCACGCGGAATCCATCGAGGGTGTGCGGGTCAAATACTGCGAGGCACCACCACCCGACCCTACGACAAGTACTACTCCCACGACGAGTACGCCCCCTAGCTCTACACCAAGCTGTACCAAGGTATGTGGTTGCCCTGGCAAGGTGGCCTGTGGTGGTGGAGGCGACGGCGCTTCGCTCGAACTACTTAACGGGTTGCGCTACGCTAGTACGCCGATCCTGGAACGGATCGCTGCCCTCATGACGCCGACTGCAGCCCATGCGGCATCACATAATTATCCGACCCCCGGTGCCGCCGAATGCCCGTGGCGCACCCCTGAACAGATCAATAATTTCGACCTGTTCGATGCCGTTCCCAATACTGATTGGATGGGTTGTGTTGAGGTACGTCCCGAGCCGTTTGACGTAACTGATACGCCTCCCGGTTCTGATCCCAACACCCAGTTCGTTCCCTTCTTCTGGTATGACGATGCCGACAATTACGATTCCACGATGCCCTGGCTGAACAACTATCTGGACGACGATATCGGCCTCGAAATCGAGGCACCGGCAAAACTGGATACTTGGGAAACAGCGATGCGTTCTTCAATCTACAAATATGACGGCTACACGGTGTCTACGAAGATCGATGAGTCCGGTTCCAATATCATCGGTCCAAACCGGGGGTGTCCTGCACCCCTGCTGCCACTTACGACCGAACGGGACGAGATTATGGACAAGATCGCAGGTCTCACGCATCGTGAAGGTGGCGGGACGGCGATCCCGGTCGGGCTGGCCTGGGGGTGGCGAACTCTCTCGCCCGGCGCGCCTTTCACGGAAGGGGTCGCCTATGATGAACCCGAGACGAAGAAGATCATCTTGCTGCTGACCGATGGTGCCAATGCCGTACTCAAGCGCGGGGAAGACAGCGACGGCGTTCCGATCGATGAGGATGTCTATGGAGACATGACCGCCTACGGATACGCCTCGTCGTTTGGGAAAGGCTGGCTCTCGCGCCACTACATCGACCCCGAGTCCGACCCAGGCACACCGTATTTCGAGCAGATTAGAAACTACCTTGATGCACGCACGCGCACTGTGTGCGAGAATATCAAGAACGCGGATGATGAAAATCCCATCGAGATATTCACCGTCCTCATCGGGGATCACGATTCGCGTACGGAAGCCTTGCTCTCGGATTGTGCGACGTCAGAAGTGACTCATTACCACAACGCCGCCCAGATCACGCAACTGTCAGAAGCCTTCGGCGAGGTCGCCGGAGAGATCATCGGATCGGGCCGCGCCCGGATCACCCACTGATACGAAAAGGCATCCGGCGGAGCGCTTTCGACGTTCCGCCGGATGCAGCATATTGACGCTGTCCGTTCGGTTCCCGTACTCTGCACATCACGTTGCGAGTTCATCGCATCATTTGGGGGTCCGGGATCACGCCTCCCCCCGGAGGCAGAGGGATAGCGCTATGAAATTTAGAATTCTGACGGCTTGCGCCGTGGCCGCGCTTGCGGTCGGTACTGGGGCCAATGCGCAAGAACTGCCTGGTTGGAATCCGCAGACCATCTGCATGGAAGATTCGACCCCGCAATATTGCCGCTTTCTCGAAAATCAGGCTCGGACGCAGATTTCGCAGCAATGGGAATTCATGCCCAGCCTAGTGCGCGAACGATGCCTGACTCGAAGCGAAGAAGACGATACGCAAAGCTGGCGTGTGTTCGGCGACTGCATTGCCGACTCGGCGCGTCAGCCGCGCGATGGTGAAGCCACTGCCACCGCTTCGACGGGATCTGCTGCTGCTGCCGATGCGGCGGATCTGGATGCCCTTCGCGCAGAACTCGATGCTGCGAAAAGTCGTGTGGCCGAGCTGGAAGTCGCAGAAAAGGAAGGTTCTGGCGATGCCGACGCACGGATTGCTGAACTCGAAGCCGAGCTCGCAAAAGCCAATGCCGGGGTTCGTACCGGCGAAGTGCGGATCGAAGGTCTTCAACAGCGGTTGATGGCGGCTACAGCCGGTGCGGCTGTTGCTGTGGCGGCGGCTCCTGCTGCCGCGGATGATGGTGTCGATGTCGATGCGCTTCAGGCCGATCTCGATAAAGCCGAATCCCGCGCGCGGGCGGCCGAATTCCGTACCAATGCACTGCAATCGACCCTCAAGGAAGTCATCGCCAGCTCGAAAGCGACAAAAGCTGAGGATGATGCGGCGCTCGAAAAGACCGGTACCGACCTGAAGCGCAGCAATGCGCGAATCGAAGGTCTTCAACAGCGGTTGATGGCTGCGGCGGCGGCTCCTGCTGCGGCTGATGACGGTGTTGATGTCGACGCGCTGCAGGCCGATCTCGACAAGGCCGAATCCCGTGCACGGGGGGCTGAGTTCCGCACCAATGCACTGCAATCGACCCTGAAGGATATCATCGCCAGCTCGAAAGCGACGAAAGCCGAGGATGCTGCGGCGCTTGAAAAGACCAGCACCGACCTCAAGCGCAGCAATGCCCGGATCGAAGGACTGCAGCAGCGCCTCGTCGAGGCGATGAAGATGGCCGAATCATCGGCAGCAGGCAGCGATTCAGAGGAGCGTATCGTGGCTCTCGAAGCTGAACTTGAGAAAGCCCAATCCGGTATCCGTAGCGGCGATGCCCGGATCGAGGGTCTTCAACAACGTCTGATGGCCGCGAACGAGCGCGCGGATGCGATGCCCGCTCCGGCCGGGGGCAGTGACGAGGTCGCTGGTCTCCGTCAGCAACTTGATGTCGCCGATTCGCGCATCGAGAATCTTCAGATACGCCTTCGCAGTGGTCGCGACGTCCTGTCCGACGCCAGAGAAGGTCGGGCAACCAGCGAGCGCGATCTCGAAGCGGCGCGCACCCGCATTGCGGCGTTGCAGGACGCGGTGAGGACATCCCGCAGCGAGTCGCAGGATGAAATGGCAGCGCTCAAGGCGGAACTGGCCAAAGCACAGGAAATGTCCGCCGGTGCGGCCAGCGACGGCACCGATCTGATGGCGGCCAACACGAGCCTCGAAACCCTGCTCGCCAATCAGCGGGAGCGTTCCGCGCGGGTGGCCCAGACCGTTACCACCCAACGCGCGAAGATTCGCGATCTTGAGAACGAACTCAGCACACTGCGCCGCTCGGCTCAGGCCGCCGGGATTTCTTCGTGCCAGCAGCGGATGAACGATGTGGTCGGCGGCGGCGGTATCCAGTTTGCGAATAACAAGGCGGACATTCGCGCCGATGCTGCCCAGACTATTGATCGCCTGATCGCCATCGCGCGCGATTGCGAGGACACGCGCATCACCGTGAAGGGCCATACCGACGCCATGGGCGATCGGGCCTACAATCTCGGATTGTCGGAACGCCGCGCTGCCGCCGTCGTCGCCTACATGGAGCAGAACGGTATCTCGCCGAGTCGGATTCAATCCGTGGGCGTTGGACCGGATGAACCGATTGCCGACAACAACACGCGCGCCGGTCGCGCGCAGAACCGGCGGATCGAACTCCTCGTCGAATAAGACGCTGCTGAGGCTGATGGACATCTTGTCGTAGGTGGTCGTCAGCCCTTCCGTTTCGCGTCCCCGACCTGTAACACGCGCATAATCTAGCGTTGGAGAGTCGATCATGCCTGTCGTCACGGTCTTCGGAGGGTCCGGGTTCATCGGTCGCTATGCTGTTCGCAAGCTCGCCAAACGTGGCTGGCGTGTGCGGGTTGCTGTCCGCCGACCGAATGAGGCCATGTTCCTGCGAACGGCGGGAGATGTCGGGCAGGTCGAGGCCATTCAGGCAAATATCCGCGATGACGCTTCAACCGAACGCGCCATCGTTGGATCGGATGCCGTGATCAACCTCGTCGGCATCCTCTTCCCGACTGGCAAGCAGACTTTCGATGCCGTCCAGCGCGACGGGGCCGAACGGATCGCTCGGCTCTGCGCCCAACACGGCATCGACCGGCTCGTTCATATCTCCGCCATCGGTGCGGATGCGGAGTCGAATATCTCCTATCAGCGCACGAAGGCCGAGGCCGAAGCGGCGGTGCTGCGTCACGTTCCGACTGCAACCATCCTACGCCCCTCGCTCGTCTTCGGACCGGAGGACGAATTCTTCAACCGCTTCGCTGGCATGGCGCGTATGTCTCCCGTCCTGCCCCTAATTGGTGGGGAGACCAGATTCCAACCGGTCTATGTTGGTGATGTTGCCGAAGCGGCGGTGCGGTCGCTCGAAACCCCCGACGCGAAAGGCGCGACCTTCGAACTCGGCGGACCGGAAGTCATCACCATGCGCGAGGTCTATGGTCTTGTGATGGAAGAGACAGGCCGCAAGCGTTTCGTCCTGCCCGTGCCGGGCTGGATCGCCCGCATTCAGGCATGGGTGTTCGAACTGCCCAATCGTCTGCTCGGTATGGCCCCTCTTCTCACGCGCGATCAGGTCGCGATGCTCGACAATGACAATGTCGTCGGTGCGGATGCGCAGACCCTAAGCGATCTGGGCATCAAGCCAACGACGCTTGAGGCGATCCTGCCGACCTATCTCTACCGCTATCGGGCATCGGGCCAGTACGCGCGCACTAAAGTGATCGGCGACCAAGGTTGAACCAAGGAGTGCCAGGAAATGCGCGGCTCTTGGCGCATTCCTGACTCAAGATGATCGTCGATCACTCGAAGGTCAGTGAATAAGCGAGCGTCCCCAGAATTGAAGCGTCTTTTCCGTCTCGCCTTCCTCGCCGATATCCCGCCACGCGAACCGCGCCATGATTCCGTCGAGCGGCACATACCCACGCTTGCGCCAGAAAACATCAAGGGGGCGATATCCGTCGGGACGCGCAGGATGGTCTTCGGGTCGGACAACACTGCAAAAACAGGCGTCGCTCATCCCCAGCGCGCGGGCATGCGCTTCCCGCCTATCGAAGAATGCATGGCCAATCCCCATCCCGCGCCATTCGGGCAGCAATACGGATTCTGCACAATAGAACCGATGCTCGACGGATAGCCACCGCGCCCGGAACGGTGCCGCCCATTCCTGCTCGACATCAGTGATCGGCGCGCCGGTCGCCGCACCCACGATCTGACCGCCGTCCCTCGCGACCACGACGACAGAGCGTGCCGATTCTGAAAGAGTGGCGAGATACGCGCGCTCATAGTCGAGGTCGCCGTCATAGAGATAGGGAAAGGCCCGAAATACTGCGATCCGCATCGCTGCAATTTCAGGAATGACACCACCAATCGCTTCGCCCCTTAACGACTCGATGGTCAGTCCCCTATCCTGCCACTGCGCCATGCCTCTCTCCCCTAGAAATTGGTCGCATTTTAACGACCGCGAAGTTTCCCCTTCAAATCGTCGCATCCTGTCTCTATATTGTCTCTGTCTGCTTCGGCAGACTATGGTGATAAACGCGCGTGTAATAAGCGGATTGGACCCGGGGGCGGTACCCGGCGGCTCCACCAACATCCCCGTCGTTTGCGGGGCGGACGGGGCCGAAATAGGATCGACAAACGTCTAAAGGCGTAGCTTTTACCCGGCATGGTTCCGCCGTTATCGGGCTATTCGCACAATTGCAAACGACAATCGTGCTCCGGTCGCTCTCGCCGCTTAATTGCGGTGCGAAGACTGGAACTTAAGTCTTAGGCCTTAGCCGGTCTAAGCGGGGTTCGGAGGCACCTGGCAACAGAAGCCTCCACTTTCCCTCTTCACGCCTTCCGGTTTTTCCCTATGATCCGGACTTTGTAGTGTGGGGGTAATATGCAATCTGGACCGATCGATTACGGTAAACTGATCCGCGAGGGACTGCGGAGCGTCATGTCTCGTTCGCTCGCTCATACGCTCGAACACGGGCTTTACGGCGATCAGCATTTCTACATCACCTACTATACGCAGCATTCCGGCGTCGTCATGCCTGATTGGTTGCGCGCACAGTTCCCCGAAGAGATCATGATCGTGCTGGAGCACGAATTCGAGGATCTGGCTGTCATGGATGACAGGTTCTCGGTCCAACTGAGCTTCAACGGACAACCGACCGTCCTCGTCGTGCCGTTCGCCGCTGTCAGTATGTTCCGCGACCCGAGCGTCAACTTCCAGATCGAGTTCCCGTTCTCCGACGATGACATGGTGACGGTGCCCGATACGATGTTGGTCGAGACATCCGAGCCGGTTGTGGAGACAGAAACACCCGAGGAACCGGAAGGCGACCCGGCGGATCGTGTCGTCAGCCTCGACGCTTTTCGCAAAAAGTAGCCACGCGCCAACCCGCAAGTTATATCCCGCATAATGCCAATGTCATTGTAAGGGGAGCGACCTGTGAGCGACCGGAAAATCCGTACTGAAACCGATTCCTTCGGCCCGCTGGAGGTTCCTGCGGACCGCTACTGGGGCGCGCAGACCCAGCGGTCGATCATCAACTTCCCCATAGGGTGGGAGCGTCAACCTATCGCCATAGTGCGCGCCCTTGGCGTCATCAAACAGGCGACTGCGCGCGTAAACGCCGCGAATGGTGATCTGGATAAAGACCTCGCCGATGCCATCGACAAGGCGGCGCAGGAAGTCATCGACGGCAAAATGGACGATCATTTCCCCCTCGTCGTCTGGCAGACGGGATCGGGCACCCAGTCGAACATGAACGCGAACGAGGTCATCTCGAACCGCGCCATCGAGTTGCTGGGCGGCGAGATGGGCAGCAAGACACCCGTGCATCCCAACGACCACGTCAACCGCTCACAGTCTTCGAACGACACTTTCCCCACCGCCATGCATATCGCCGCCGCGCGTGTAGCGCATGACACGCTGCTGCCGGGTCTGGCCAAGCTGCACAGCGTTCTCGAAGCCAAGTCGCAGGCGTTCGACGATGTCATCAAGATCGGACGCACTCATACGCAGGATGCCACGCCCCTCACACTGGGGCAGGAGTTCGGTGGTTATGCCTTTCAGGTCCGCAAGGGCATCGAGCGCGTGAATCAGGCGCTGGAGAATATCTATCCCCTCGCGCAGGGCGGCACGGCGGTCGGCACAGGTCTCAACACCCGCAAGAGCTTTGCCAAGGCCGTCGCTGACGAGATCGCCTCAATCACGGGCCTGCCATTCGAGACGGCGGAGAACAAGTTCGAGGCCCTCGCCGCCCATGACGCCGTGGTCGAGATGTCTGGGGCGCTCAAGACCGTCGCGGCGTCCCTCTTCAAGATCGCCAACGACATCCGCTTTCTCGGTTCTGGTCCGCGTAGTGGCCTCGGCGAGCTGATCTTGCCCGAGAACGAACCGGGCAGCTCCATCATGCCCGGCAAGGTCAACCCAACCCAGTGTGAGGCCCTCACGCAGGTCTGTGTGCATGTCATGGGGAATGACGCAGCCATCGGTTTCGCGGGCAGTCAGGGGCATTTCGAACTGAACGTCTACAAGCCCATGATGATCTATAATCTGCTGCAATCCATGCAATTGCTCGGTGATGCTTCCGTTGCCTTCACCGATAATTGCGTGTCGGGCATTGAGGCGAATGAGGACCGGATTGCGAAGCTCATGCGCGAAAGCCTGATGCTCGTCACCGCACTGGCCCCAGAAATCGGCTACGACAATGCCACGAAGGTCGCAAAGACCGCCCACAAGAACGGCACGACACTCAAGGAAGAGGCGCTTACGCTAGGCTTCTGCGACGAGGAAACCTTCGAGCGGGTCGTGCGCCCCGAACAGATGATCGGCCCGAAGGGATAGAGTTAAGTCTGATCAAGTTGAGCAGCAAATTGCCTCAAGAGTGGCGATTTTGCTGCACTTGTTGATCCGATTTAACTGTAAAGTCTCAGCGACGGCGGACGGCTTCCAGCGCGTCGACCATTTCGGCGAAGCTGTCCACCACCGCCTCCGGCGTCATGTCGGAGATGGGGGTGTCGGAATAGCCGAAGCTCGTCATGATGCAGGGTATGTTCGCATTGCGAGCCGTGTTGCGATCCGTATCCGTGTCTCCGATCATCACTGAATAATGCGCCTCGGCACCGCACCGCTCGATAGTCGTGAGCAGGGCGACGGGGTCGGGCTTGCGCACCGGCAGAGTATCGGCTCCGACCAGCGCGGCAAAGCGGTGCATTACATCGAGCCGCTCCAGCAAGGTGCGCGCCAATCCCTCGGGCTTATTCGTGCAGACCCCTATGATCCACCCCCGCGCATCGAGTGCATCGAGCGTCTCGATCACCCCGTCATAGAGCCGCGACTCATCCGCGATGCGCTCGGCGTAGCGGTCGAGGAACGGCTGATACAGACCATCGACCTCCCGCTCATCGACCGGTTGCCCTGCGTATTCGAACGCCGCCCGGATCAGGGCCTTGCCCCCGAACCCGGCGGTCGTCTCCGCGACGGAGAGCGGCATCGGCGCAAATCCGCGCTCTGCGAACAGGTCATTTGCCGTGCCAATCAGATCAGGAGCGGTGTGGGCAAGGGTGCCATCGAGATCGAAGATCGCGCAGGGTACGCTCATGCCGTGGCCTCATTATCCGTGGTGCGGGTCTGGGATTTAGCGGGGGCGTAGCTGAGCAGCACGTCGCCGGGATCGGCCTTGGGTCGATCAGACACAGTGACGAAGGAGATCGTGTTGTCCTTGTTCAGATCGGCGAGCAGTTCCGTGTTTTCGGCCCTGTCGTCGCGATAATCATTGTACCCGTATTCGTCGGTCAGGCGCGTATGCGTGAAAACCCATCCCGAATAGGACCGCGATTCGAGGGTGCCATGGGAGACACCCGACGCGAACAGTTTACGTCCGCCCAGCGTTACGGGCAGCGCATTAGGGTTCTCGCCATCATCTTCCGACCGACCAAGCTGGAAGACATTCGTGCGCCCGAATTCGGGGCCGAAGTCGGTACAGATCAGCGCATTGTAAGAATCATTGTCCGTCGCGGCGATGATCGTGCCGAAGCGGTTGAGGTCGATGGTGTGCTCGGCGGTCTCGGAGAGGATTTCTCCGTGCCATGTCGGAATGTCCTGCAAACGCAGTTTCCGCAGCGATGCCCAAGATTTATCGACCACGAGCACGGGAATTTCGAGTTTCTGGAGGGCTTTTGCCAGTTGGGCAGACCAGTTCGATGCGCCGACGATCAGGACACCGGGAATTGCTGTCGAGACGAGGCCGAGACGTTGGGCCACCGACCGCACGCTGAACCCCTGAATAACCACCGTGGCGAAGACGAGGGCGAAAGCCAGCGGAGCGATGGCCGCGCCGTCCACGTAGCCAAGCTCCGCGAGTTTCGTACCGAAGAAGCCTGAAATCGCGACGGCAACCACCCCGCGCGGTCCGACCCATGCGATCAGACCCTTTTCCGCGCTCGAAAGGTTCGTTCCGGCCAAACTGAGCCATACGGCGACAGGGCGGGCGATCAACATGACAGCAATGACGAACAGGAACGCGCGCCAGTTCAGCATCGCCAGCATCTCTGCGTCGATAGTCGCGGCAAGGATCACGAATACCCCCGAGACCAGCAGCACCGCGATATGCTCCTTGAAACGGCGCAATTCCGAGATGCTGGGCAAGCGGGAATTGCCGAGAATCATACCCATCAAAGTCACCGCGAGCAGTCCGCTTTCTTCCAGAAATTCGTTCGATGCGGCAAATACCCCGAGGACCACAGCAATCAAGACCGGCACCTTCATGTATTCCGGCACGAGCGCCCGCCGGAACGCATAGGCGAGCGCGAAGCCCGCCACACAGCCGAAGATGATAGAGAGGATGACGCCGATGACGAGATGTCCCGCCGCATCCGACAGATCGGCGGATTTGGCCATTGTCGCTGCGTATTCAAACGCCAGCACCGCAAACAGCGCGCCGATGCTGTCATTGACGATGGCTTCCCAACGCAGCACCGATGCCGGGCGTTGGGTCAGCTTCGCTTGTCGCAACAGGGGCGTCACCACCGTCGGCCCCGTCACGACGAGAATGCCTCCGAAGACCGCTGCCACAGGCCATGAAAGCCCCGCGACGTAGTGAGAAGCGAGCGTTCCTGTGATCCAGCCCAGCGGCGCGCCAAGCAGGATGATCCGCTTCACGGCGCCCCCGGCATCGCGCAGGCCCCGCACATCGAGGCTCAGGCCCCCCTCGAACAGAATCAGGGCAACCGCGACGGATACCAGCGGCCCGAGGGCATCACCGAAATCATGTTCGGGGTCAATAAGGCCGGTGAGCGGTCCCGCAATGATCCCGGCGGCCAGCATCAGCACAATGGCGGGCAGGCGCAACCGCCATGCCAGCCATTGCGCGCCGACCCCAAGGACGCCGATAAGCGCGAATGTCACCACGAGGGAATGCATGAGCGTCGCTCCGTTTAGTGTTTCAATCCGTCTTCCGCAGCGATGGGCGGCCCGACGCTCTGCCCGTGAGTACCGCTTCGATGAACAGGGGACGTCCTTCTATGACGGGCGCGGACTCCGTATAGTCGAAGACGATTTCCACGTCACCTGCCCCTGCAACCTCTGCTTCTTTCCGCAGCACGGTATCGAGGATTGCGCGCGTTCTTTCCTTTGCCGCCGCGAGATCGCCGAAATCTTCGGAGATACCCGGCAGATGCGCGCGATAGCGGCCCTCGGTCGGGCTGGTGAAGCGCACGGCGCGCTCCAGCGTCACGCGCCCCGCCACGGCGCCGACGGCATTGGCCACATCGGCATGGTCGGGGACGAGGCAGGTCGTACCGAGCGCCTTGCCGATGGAGGGATAATAGGTCGAGGCCGATGCGCCCAGACCGATCAATGGCAGAGCAAGGCCGATATCGATCCGTGCCGCGCCATCCTTGCGCGCCAAGGCCGCTTCCAACAAAGGCGCAGGCAACGAGCCGATCCCGTCATGGTCCAGCGCCGTGTCGAGCAGCACCTGCGCCGACCGATGGATCAGCGTGTCCACGACCATTTGCGACAGCGATCGGCCATCGGTGGCGATAGGATTGCCCTTCCGGTCCTTGCGCCGTGCGAAGAGAGCGGCGGCATCACAGGCCGTCTGCGTGTTCCAGGCTTCGTGCAGACCAAGCACATGGGCGGCATCCGAAGGCGTGAATCCTGCAATTCTGATGAGACCGAGGCTTACGAGACTGGCAAGCGCGCTTCCCTCCAGACGCGCGAGCGCGAGAGAATCGATGGCGATCGGCGAAGACCCGATCCGGTCGAGGACCGCATGGTCGATCCGCCGCAGGCCCTCGGGTCGCGCAATGCGCGTGGGGATCGCGAAGCGTGCATCGGTGTCGCTCGCGCGTGGATTACGCCCCTGTGTGGCGAGCGTTTTCTTCACCAAGTCAGGCTCATCGAGCGCGAACAGACTGACCGGCACCAGCTTTCGCGGCCCCAGCGTCAACGCTGCGTTGAAGGCCCGCTCATCGACCCCCACATCGCTGTCGCCGCCCAGCCCGTGCGTAGTCATCGCAACGGCGGCAATCATCGTGCGGTGTCCACCCACGGTTGCCCCGGTTTCGCTGAGCATGGGTCGTCCGTCCCGAAGTATGGCGATATCGGTCGTCGTGCCGCCGATATCCGAAATTACCGCATCCTGCGACCCTGACAGATGCGCGGCCCCGACGAGGCTTGCCGCCGGGCCGGAGAGGATCGTCTCGATGGGGCGTTCCCGCGCGAATTCCGCCGAGACGAGCGAGCCGTCGCCGCGCACGATCATCAGTGGCACGTCGATGTCGCGTGCTGCTAGCGCACCCTCAGTCGATGCGATCAGGGCCGAGATCGTGCCGATCAACCGCGCATTCAAAACACAGGTCAACGCATTGCGGGGCCCGTCCAACTCTCCCGAGAGATCATGGCCGCAGGTCACGGGCAGGGCGCAGCGGGACCGGATCAGGTCGCGAATCGCGATTTCATGCGCCGGATTGCGCCCGCCGAAGATTGTGACGACTGCAAACGCCTCCACCCCGTCCTTCACCGCATCGACCTGCGGGGCCAAGGCATCGAGGTCGAGGGGCGCGCGGACCTCTCCCGTCGCCTTGAAGCCTCCCGCGATCTGGATGACCGGATCGGTGCCGAGCGTCTCTGCCAATCCCGAACGGTGCAGGTCCGCCTCATCAAACCCGACGAAGATCAGACAGATGCGCCGACGCACGCCCTCGACCAGTGCATTCGTCGCCAGTGTCGTTGAGATCGAGCACAGCGCGATGGTCGTCGGATCGATACCGCTCTCGGTCAGCACCGCCCCGATGGCTCCGTCAATCCCGATAGCCAGATCATCGCGCGTGGTCAGGGCCTTGGCCTTCGAGACCACAGCGTCAGGCGTGCGGTCTTCATCGTAAAGAACGGCATCGGTATACGTGCCGCCGGTATCAATGCCGAGAAGGAGAGCCATGGTGCGGTTCCGGGTCAGGCGCGTCGGAAGATGCCGACGATCTCCGTATGCGGCGACCAGCGGAACTGGTCAATCGGCACGATGGGGCCGGGATGATATCCGCCGTCGATGAGTGTGCGGGCGTCACGGGCGAAGGTCGCGGGATTGCACGACACCATTGCGATAATCGGTACGGCGCTGGCTGCGAGATGCTCGATCTGCGCCTTGGCACCCATGCGGGGCGGATCGATTACCACAGCATCGAAGCGCGCCAGATCGTCGGGCAGCAGAGGATTGCGGAAGAGGTCGTGGGTCCGGGCGGTAACGGGGCGCAGCGCAGGGCAAGCGCGCGCTGCCGAATCCAAAGCGGCAACCATCTTCGCGTCGCTGTCGATGGCGGTCAAGGCGGCCCGCTCGGCGAGGGGCAACGCGAACGTCCCCAATCCGCAGAACAGGTCGGCGATGTTCCGCACATCCCCGATTGCTGCGCGCAGGATTTCGAGGATGACGGTTTCCGTCTCCCGCGCGGCTTGCAGAAATGCCCCCGGTGGTAGGTGCACGGTGGCAGGGCCAAAGCGCAGGACGGGCGGTCGTCGTTGCAGCAAAAGCTCGCCATTCCAAACGAGCCGCGCCAAATCGGCCCGTTCCGCAATGCCCGCCAGCGCGCCCTGCAACGGCAGGTCCATTGCCTTCATCTCTTCGGCCATCACGTCGAGGCCCGTATCGGTTTGCGTCACTTGAAGCGTCACGGCCCGTTTGCGTGGCGCACCTGCCAAAGCAATGGCGCGCAGGTCGGGCAGGGCAGTGAGGATCGTCGGCGTGAGGATTGAACAGGTCTGCATATCCACGACCCGGTGTTCTCCCGCCGCCCGAAAGCCGAACGGGGCCGTTTTTTTTGTCCGCTGCAACGTGAATCGAGCGCGGCGACGTGCGGCGGCGGGCACTGTCACGGTTGAGGCGACCGATGCGTCTATGTCGTGACGGACGAGCGCATCGCCTATGATTGTGCGTTTCCAGTCCGCCACGGCGCTGTCGCCGATATGCTGAAGCTGGCACCCGCCGCATTCCCCAAAATGGGTGCAGGGGGGTATCTGGCGTTCTTTGGAAGCCGGCGCGAGCAGCGCCGCGACTCCCTCGGATACTGCGACCTCATCGCCGGGGGTCGTAAAGGGCACCGTGACGATATCGTCTGCATCGAACGCAACACCATGGCCCGTGACCGGGTCCAGCCGTTCGATGGTCAGGGTTTTCGACACGATGACGATCTATCGGTGGGTCAGTCGGATTTCTTCTCGTCCACTTCCATTTCTTCCGTGTCGTCGTCAGACCCGGCTTTTTTGACGGTCTTGCCGCGTTTGAAGAACAGCGTCAGACATTCCTGCACATCCGTGAACAGCACATCATGCGCTTCCTGAAAGGTTTCCGGCTCTTCGGAGGCCGTGACCAACTCTTCCCAAAGCTCCGTACTATACTCGTTCATCACGGATACGCTGGTGCCGACGCCGTCTTCCACCGCGCGGCGCTCCGCTTCTTTCTTCAGAACCGTCCGCGATTCCTTGATCGCCTCGTAGGCCGGTTCCAGATCATCACGTCCGTCGGCGACGGAGGCCTGATAGAACCACATCAACGCCGTCATCCGCGCCCCGCAAACACCAAGAGCCACATCGCCCTCGTGATGGCGTTTACGCAGTTTCTCCGCCCATTCATCGTCTTGGGCGACCAGTTCTTCCTGCTCCGCGTTTAGATTCTCATCTCTGGCGTCGCTATCCGTCTCAGCCTTCTCATCGGCAGTATCGTCATCGGCCTTATTCTCTGCCGCAGTTTCGGCTTCCGTCTCTTCCGTCTTCTCCTCGGCATCGCTGGCAGCGAAGGAGAGGGTAGGGACCATGGCAAGGGACGCCGCAAGGAAAAGACGCTGAAGCAGGACGCTCATCGGAGAAACTCCATCTCGCGCGCCGACAGGCGCGTTCATATCCCCGTCTTACTACAGGGGACCGATATCGCTTGCACTCAAAACCCGTGCCGAATGGGCAATCATTGCGCGGGCGTGATCGGATCGAGAATCAAAGGTTGGGTGGAATAAGGCTGCACTACCGATGGCTGTGTCGGGATGACCTGACTCGGAACCGTATCGGGCGCAGCTTCCTGGAACTGGCGCAAGTCGTTCTTAGCGGAGGTGAGACACCCTCTGGCCACTTTGATCAACTCGCGCTGAACGCCCTGCCGTTCTTCGGTCGTGGCGGCATTTCGGATGCGGTTCGACATCAGCGTCACGAAGGCATTCGCTGCTGCCGCAATCTCGGTGTTCGGAAATCGCGGCATTTCGGCGAAGAAGTCGCGGCCCTGCTGAACTTCCTGAATTTGCGATGGGTTCGGATTCTGGGCGCGACTCATATATTGCCCGAGCATGTCGAGAGAGCCTGCGCAAATCCCGGCGGCATTTGCGCCTTTGGCCTTGATACGCTCTACCTGTTGTGCGTGTGCTGGAAGGGCGGCAACGGCACAGAATGTAGCGATAGCGATGATCCGCATGGCTTGATCCTCTCGTCTTTTTGGAGTGGCACCTTTGCCCCGCTATTACGGCGAAAGAAAGGGATTTTCGACGGGTTATACGCCACCTTCGCCGGTATTTTTCCTGTACCAAAGACAAAGATCGCTGATCGAGCAGCGGTCACATTTTGGCGCGCGAGCCGTGCAGATGCGTTTGCCGAACTGGATCAGCCAGAAATGCCCGTCGCGTAGCGCCCAGTCGGGACTGCGCTCCTCCAGCGATTGAGCCGTCTTCGCATCCGTCTTTCCAGTGGCGAGGCCAATCCGGTTGCAGACGCGATTCACATGGGTATCGACCGCGATCACGTCATGGTCGAAGGTGAAGCTTAGAACGATATCCGCGCATTTCCGACCGATACCGGGCAAGGCCATCAAACCCCTGCGCGTATCGGGCACGACGCCGTTATGGTCCGAGAGCAGTGTCTCACAGAATCGGCGGATATTGCGCGTCTTCATATTGTAGAGACCGCAAGGGCGGATTGCCTCGGCGATGATCTCATCGGGCAAGTCGAGTATCCCTTGCGGAGTGCGGGCGAGGGCGAACAATGCCTTGACCGCCGCTGCCGTATTCGCGTCCCGGCTCTGGGCCGAGAGCATACAGGAGATGCAGGATCGGAAGGCATCCGGTTGCCCTTTCGGCCCCTTTGCCCCGCGAGTGCGACCGGGCATGGATTCCGCAAGCCGCTGATAGACAGTCTCGACATCCGACAGGGGCAGGAGCGTTTCGGTCATCCACCAAACGTAATCCTGCCCTCTGGACGCGCCAGTCCTTATTTCGAAATACGCATCCGAGTGGCCTTCTCACCGATTTCCTTGAAGGCGTCGGTGATCGCTGCCCGGTTTGAGACGGGGAAATAGTTTTCCTCCGATCCGGCGCATTCCGTGAGTTGTTCGTCAGTGTTGTCACTTGCCTTCAGACCCACGGTGTAGATCGACACTCCGTCATCGCGTGCCGCCCTGCACACGTCCTGGAAAACATCATAGGCATCGTCGATCGTCATCTCATCGGTCTGGGTAACTGTGAAATCGCCATCGGTCATTATCACGAGAATCTTTCGCGTACTACTGTCCAAGGCACCAGGTTCACCGTCAGGATGGTTCCAGACTTCATTCCAATCCGGCAGAAGAGAATAGAAGGCCCATTCCGCGCCGATATGGCCTGCGGTGCCGCCATGAGGCTCGACACTGCTGATATATGCGACGGCCTGCTCTGTCGATGAGAGGGGCAGAACCGAGGCGGTCGGGCTGCCAACAGCTTTCAGCTCGGTTCTTTTGCTTTGGGATGGCGGTTTCTTCGAGATCTGGTATTTTCCGGTGCTGGCGCGCTCCGCCCGTTCCGTTGCCCAGACCGGACTCGTAGCATCTATAAAGGCGGTTGCTTCGGTCGTCTGGGAGAGATTCACCGAGGCGGAATAGGGTATGATCGACATTCTTGCGGTTACCAGCGGATTTTCGTCGAAGACGGTGACGAGGCTGACGACACCTTCCTTCAGAGCGTCAATCCGCCGCGATCCTACCGGCGCGATTATATCGGAGTCGATCGCCCATTCCATCGAACCGCTGACATCCAACGAGAGGGCGATCTCCAGATCGATCCTCTCCCTCGGCACGATTTCAGATGTAATGTTGAGGCGATCAAGATTGAGCACTTTGCCCGTGAAGATGGTGGGCGCAATGATCTCGACACTGCCGCGCATAACGTTCTGATCTTCATCGTACTCAAAGGTGGATGTTAAGCCGGTGGTGTCGATTCCGGCGCTCTTGAGGGCGTTGAGAAGAAACCTTTGACCCCGGTCTTCTATCTCGCCTGAATCGTTTGCTGCGGCAAGATCATCGAATCTCGTTGCAGCGATCAAGGCACTGTCGAGACGAGACTGAACATCTTCCTTAGTTTTCGAGATGTTCGTCAGATCGACGGCTGCGATGACAGTCGGAACCGTCAGCGTCATGAGCAGACCGGTCATGATCGCCACTCCGCCATCTTCATGGCAGAACATGGAATGAAGCTTTGAAAGGAAATTTGTCATGATGCCTCTCTTGGCGGGTTCGATGAATTTTCCTAAATTTGTCACGATATTATTAGCGTCGAATTAAGTTCGCCTTTGTACGGAACTGAAAAGAAAAAAGGGCCGCTTGCGCGACCCTTTTCCCTTGTTCGGCGTGTCGATGATGATCAGGAAGAGATGCGGAGCTCTCCGGCTTCACGCCCGATTTTCTTGAAGGCATTCTTCAGGCTTTCATGGTCATCGACGGGGAAGTAGCGGCCTGTGTCGCCAGCACATTCCCGAAG
>CALHLW010000003.1 GCA_938034615.1 uncultured Neomegalonema sp.
CCTCACCTGATCCAGCTCGAACCCGTAGCCCGCATCCCACAGAAGATGCCGGATGCCGTTGCACAGGTGATAGCACAGCGAGAACGTGAACCCGAGCAGCACCAGATGCCCCAGCCAGCTCGTCAGCAGCCCGTCGATGAACCCGAACGCGCTTTCGCCCGTCGCGGCGGCGATGAACCACCACGCGACCAGCGCCGCCCCGATGCTGTTGCCCACCCCGGTAATCCGGTGGAACGCCGACATGACGGAGGTGATCTGCGGTTTGTAGACCTGAAGATGCGGCGAGAGCGGGCGGTTGCCCCGGCCTACATCGGCCCCAGTTTCGATATTCGACATGGAGATCGGGCCTTCCGATACGCGGGTTGCGGGGTTGTGCGCGGTATGCGCTTCGACGCGACACTATAGAGACTGGCGCCCCTCGGGCAAGCGGGTCGCCCTTCGGCGCTCAGTCCCCCTCGCCCGGCTTTTCAGAGAAGTATTTCTCGAACTTGCCCTTTTCGCCGTCGAATTTCTCGGCTTCGGGGGGTTGTTCCTTCTGCATGGTGATGACCGGCCAGACCTCAGAGAATTTCCGGTTCAGTTCCAGCCAGTTTTCCAGCCCCGGCTCGGTATCGGGGCGGATCGCGTCGGCGGGGCATTCCGGCTCGCACACACCGCAATCGATGCATTCATCGGGATGGATGACGAGCATGTTCTCGCCTTCATAGAAACAGTCGACGGGGCAGACCTCCACGCAATCCGTGTATTTGCACTTGATGCAATTATCCGTGACGATGTAGGTCATGACGTGGTGTTCCCGGCAGCGCTCTTCTGGTCCTGCGGGATATCTAGATCATTTTCGCCGACCGGGGATACCCTTTTTCGTGATCCCCGAATGCATATCGCCCCCGGACGGCCTTGCGGCTGTCCGGGGGCGATGAAATGCCGCGAGACTGTAATGGATCAGCGGTTCATCAGCTTGTCGCAGTTCTTCGTGTCGTCATCGCCTTCCCGGTCCGGGTATGAAATGGGCCGGTCGTCGCGCGGCTGGTGATACGCGATCTCTTCCATGTCGATTTCGTGGCCGGCTTCCTGTGTGATCGTGGGTTCGTAGGTATAGGTCACGACGGTCTTCAGGATATAATCGCTATCCTCGATGGAAAGATTGGTCGGTGCGTCCACGAGGGAATCCCCCGGTTCTGCGTCGCCCTCTGCGAGGCCGCCGTCTGACCAACCCCTGCTCCAGACGACATACATCTCGGGGATTGACCCTTCTGTATTGGTCGGGTCGTCATGGCAGGCGATTGCGGCGGTCACGACCACTTTCAGATCGCCGATGGGAAACGGCTCCATCAACACTGGGGCCGCGTTCATGAGGGCCTCGAAGCTGTCATCATCGATCTCGGTTTCCTGCGAAATCAGATCGCCGATCACACTGCCCGTCTGTGAGACCTTGCCGTGCGCCCAGAGACTCTGGGTCGCCGTCGTCGTTCCGAGCAGGAACACCACGAGCAGGGGTGCGATGAAGGCGAACTCGATTGCCGCAACGCCGTCTTCTTCCTGACGGAACCGCGAGAGGAGCGTACTGCCCCGTTTTGTAATGCTGTTCATCATGGGTTCTGACATCCTGTATCCGAGCCGAAGGGTTCGTTCCGGAAGGCGGTGCTCGCAGACAATACGAGCGCACCATCATCGCCGCCGAGAGTTTCGGCCAGCAGCGGGAACATGACATTCCATTGGTAGAAGGTTCGCAGAAGCATCGTTGACTCCGACCCGCCGGGTTCGACCGAGTCCTGAATCTGGTCGAACTCGGTTCCTGCTTCGATCCGTTCGCCGCTGAAATCAGCGAGCTCCTCGAGAATGACCTTGAGGTTTGCCTGGCAGGACTGCTCACTCTTCATCGCGATCCGGCTACAGATTTCTTCCTTGACCGTCTGGACCGTTGCACAGCCTGCGGCACCGGTATAAATCGGACGCGCTGCTCCTTCGACGGCATTCGAGACCGAACTGCGCATCAGGTGGACCATCGCGACTTCCATCGTCCCGAGCGTGATGGCGAGGAAGGGACCGATGATAAAGGCGAATTCGATTGTGGAAACGCCGCGCCTGTCGCGTTTGAAACGCCCGGCTGCATGCCGCGCCTGTCGGCAGAAGGATGCCAGCTTTGGTTTGTTCATCGGATTCTTGTGTCCTTACCCCAAGTGCCGTTATTTGAGGAAGATCGCACAGACAGGTTTCGCGACTTTAAATGTCCAATGTAATGTTTCCATATTTATTTGTTTTACATAAAGTGTACTATGTCTGATATAGAAGAATCTACGCTGCGACGAAATCTATACGGTAGACGAGGTTCGCGTTTGCGCGGCGCGCGCCGGGATACGTTTGACACGCGCCGTGCGCGCTATGCCGCTTTACCGAAGGAGGCAGAGGCTCCTGCTTTTGACGTGGAGGGCGATATCTGGCTGGAGGTCGGCTTCGGTGCGGGCGAACATCTGGTCGCTCAGGCACAGGCCAATCCCGGTGTCACGCTGGTCGGGTGCGAGCATTACATCGATGGCGTCGCGTCCTGTCTGTCGAAGCTGGAAGCGGAGAAAGTCGGGAATGCCCGCATCCACCATGGCGATGCCCGCGACCTGATGGATGCGGTAGCGGATGCCCGCATTGCCCGCGCCTTCCTGCTCTATCCCGATCCGTGGCCGAAGGCGCGGCACCACAAGCGCCGTTTCGTCAGCACCGAGAATCTGGATTCCTTTGCCCGCATCCTGAAGGACGGCGCGCATCTGAGGATTGCTTCGGATATCCCCGAGTATATCGACTGGACGCGCGATCATGTGGGGCCGCACCCTGCTTTCGCGCTTCTCTCCGATACCGGCACGGCATGGGAAGACTGGCCAGGCACCCGCTACGAAGCCAAGGCGCTGCGTGAGGGGCGAACCCCGGCCTATCTGACCTATGAACGGGTCGCACGGTGATCCGCCCGGAGGCAGCGGCCCTCCTCAAACGGTGGTTCGAACCGGCGGTTGCCTTGACCGTCACCCTCGTCGCGCTCTGGATCGTCGGTCTGCCTGACTTCAAGCTCAACTGGCTCAGCGTCCTCCTCGGCGCACCCCTTGCGATTGCGGGGATCGTTTGGTTGCGGGTCGCCATCCGCCGCGCGCGGTCGCAGGGCGGGGCAGGGGAGGGCGAGTTGTTCGTCGAGGAACGGCGCGTCTTGCATGTCGGCTCCTTCGGTAACGTGCAGGTCGATCTCGACGATGCGAGCCGGATCGATATCTTTGCGAAAGGCACCCGTGCCAGCCTCATGGTGCATACACCCGATGGCCCGCCCGTTGCGCTGCCCCTCGGGGCGGATGGGGTCGATGCTCTCTATGACGTCCTGACGGGCCTTCCCGGCATGGATACCGATGCGCTTCACGCGCGCCTTGCTCGTGCGCGCAGGGCAGGCAACGACGAGATCGGGGCAGTCTGGACGCGCCCTATACCGAAGACATCCCGCATCGGGCGATAGCACTCCCCACGTTCTCGTGGCTTGCCTTGCCTCGCCCGCTCCCCTAGGTCTCGGCGAGAGGGAACGGGCGAGGGGAAAGCTGCCATGTCGATTCCACAGGAGGGCGGTGGCCCAATCGAATCGCGCGACCAAATGGTCGCCTATCTCGAATCCGGCTGCAAGCCGCGCGAAGACTGGCGAATCGGCACCGAGCACGAGAAATTCGGCTATCGCAAATCCGATCTGACCTCGCTGCCCTATGAGGGCGAGTGCGGCATCCTCGCGATGCTGACCGGCCTGCGCGACGAATTCGGCTGGGCACCTCTGACTGAGGGCGACACGTTGATCGGCCTGACCAAGGGCAAGGCGAATGTCAGCCTCGAACCCGGCGGTCAGCTCGAACTGTCGGGCGCACCGCTGGAGACGATCCACGAAACCTGCGAGGAGGTGAACCAGCACCTCGCCGAAGTGCGCGATATCGCCAACCGTATCGGCGCGGGCTTCATCGGACTGGGGGCCGCGCCCACATGGTCGCGCGAGGACATGCACGTCATGCCCAAGGGCCGCTACGGCATCATGCGCCGGTATATGCCGACGGTGGGGACCAAAGGTCTCGACATGATGTTCCGCACGACCACCATCCAAGTGAACCTCGATTTCGGCTCCGAAGCAGACATGGTGCTGAAACTGCGCCTTGCCTTCGCCCTGCAATCGGTGGCGACCGCATTGTTTGCCTCCTCGCCGTTCCTCGATGGCAAGCCGAACGGGTTCCTGTCGTATCGCTCGGAAGTCTGGCGCGATGTTGATAATGACCGCGCGGGCATCCCGGCGTTTATCTTCGAGGATGGGATGGGCTTCGAGCGTTGGGTCGATTACGCCCTCGATGTGCCGATGTATTTCGTCTACCGCGAGGGCAAGTATATCGACGTCGCAGGTCAGTCCTTCCGCGATTTCCTCGACGGCAAGCTGCCCGGTCTGCCCGGCGAGACGCCGACGCTCTCGGACTGGGCCGATCATTTGACGACGATCTTCCCCGAAGCACGGCTGAAGAAATTCATCGAGATGCGCGGGGCCGATGGGGGGCCATGGCGCTCTATCTGCGGATTGTCCGCATTCTGGGTGGGGTTGATCTATGACGATGCCGCGATGGCGGCGGCGTGGGACGTGTGCAAGCACTGGACGCAGGAAGACCGCATCGCCCTGCGCAATGCCGTCCCGGCGGAAGGGCTGGAGGCTGAGGTCGCAGGCCGCAAGGTGCACGAGATCGCCGCCGACCTGCTCGATATCTCCGCCGAGGGTCTGCACTCCCGCGCGAAGGCGTCAGGGTTTGACCGTGACGAGGCACATTTCCTCAACTCCCTGCGCGATATCGTCAGCCGCCGCGAGCCGCTGGCTCGCGAACTCCTGCGCAAGTACGAGGGCACGTGGGACGGTGATATCGACCGGGTGTTTGCGGAATACAGCTACTGAAAGCGCACCAGTCGTTTCTCCACCCACGAAAAAAGCGCCGCCATTACCGGCAGAAAGACCAACCCCAGCATGAACGCCACCACCGCCGTCGCAATCGCGGCGTCGCGCGGGGTCGGCGGGTCGGGGAACTCCATGGCCTCGACGGCCACCGCGCCATCGCCCTGGGCGAACAACGCCTCGTACTGACCTGTGGCCGCCAGCAGCACGATAATCGCCGGAAAGATCACGAGGGAGACGAAATTCGCGGCCAGTGCGGCCTTTACGCGCGGCTTTAAGCCCGGCGCAGGCGGATCGCGCCATGCGAGCCAGACATAGGCGGTGAACCATGCGGGCAGCACCGCGATCATCCCGAACGCTCCGGCCAGCATGAATCGCGAGCCGTAATCGCCCATCAACCCGAACAGCGAAATCGCCGCCCCGAAAAGGGCCGGAGCCGCGAAAAGGGCGATCAGGAAAGGCAGCTTCCGCCGACGCTCAGCCATCGATACGTCTCACCCCCGCGAGGGCGCGAAGGACAAGCATGACGATCCCCAGATGGATCGTCG
This sequence comes from uncultured Neomegalonema sp., assembly GCA_938034615.1. Classification (GTDB taxonomy): domain Bacteria; phylum Pseudomonadota; class Alphaproteobacteria; order Rhodobacterales; family Rhodobacteraceae; genus JAHDDY01. The sequence goes on from CALHLW010000003.1 coordinate 5,482, forward strand.
CGAGGATGATGGCGGTTGGATGGATCGGCTCGCTTCTCGCGATCAGGAAGATCATCGCCAAAACTGCCCCCATGACCATTCCGGCAACGGCATATTGTACTCTGCCGCGCAGGCGCAGGGACCAGAGGACGAGAAAGGCGAGCACACCCCCCGTTAACGTGACGATAACACTGCCGATCAGGATGATGGGCGCGACCTGCACTGTGCGGGAGCGGCCTATGTCGATGCTGCCCAGCAGCATCATCTCCAGCGTCAACAACATGACGAACAGGATTGCCGCCGCGAGGACAGGTGCCAAAACAAAGGCCAGCACCGTCCGCAAGAAGACGTGCTTTGCCTCGACCGGCCAGTAATCGCGCGACAATCCGTGAACCATAACATCGTGTATCTTGTGTTTAACCATTGGGGCACAAGCTTCGTCCCGCTTTCGGACGGTTTTATGGTGAGGCGTGTCGCGCAGGGCGCAGTTATCGTTATACGCGATCAGTTTTTCCAGAGAACATCGGGAAATGCGCGCTCTCAGCGCATTCCCGACTCATATGATCGCGCTTCGGGCCAACGCGGAAGTCGAGATCAATCGCCGCGCCCGCCGACCACGATATCATCCATCAACACGGTCGGTTGACCCACGCCCACGGGCAGCCATTGCCCCTGTTTGCCGCACATGCCGATGCCGTTATCGAGGGCCATATCATTGCCGATCATGCGGATTTTCCTGAGCGCGCTGGCTCCGTCACCGATCAGCGTCGCACCTTTGATTGGATGCAGCACCTTGCCGTTCTTCACGCGATAGGCTTCGGTGCAGGAGAAGACGAATTTCCCGTTGGTGATATCCACCTGCCCACCGCCGAAATCGACGGCGTAGATGCCGTCCTCGACCGCCGCGACGATTTCCTGCGGCTCATGCGCACCGCCGAGCATGTAGGTGTTGGTCATGCGGGGCATCGGCGCATGGGCGTAGGATTGCCGCCGCCCGTTGCCTGTGGGCGCAACGCCCATCAGCCGCGCGTTCTGGCGGTCCTGCATATAGCCGACGAGCCGCCCGTCTTCGATCAGGGTCGTGCAGTTCGATGCCTCACCCTCGTCATCCACGCTGATCGAGCCGCGCCGGTCGGGCAGGGTGCCGTCATCGACCACCGTCACGCCCTTCACGGCCACCATTTCGCCCATCAGGCCCGCAAAGGCCGAGGTTTTCTTGCGGTTGAAGTCGCCTTCCAGACCGTGGCCGACCGCTTCATGCAGCATCACCCCGCACCATGCGGGCCCGAGCGCCACCTGCATCGCGCCGCCCGGCCCGTCTTCGGCGGACAAATTGACGAGGGCCTTGCGATGGGCCTCGTCGGCCAGATGTTTCCAGCGGGTCGGATCGAGCAACAACTCATAGCCATGCCGCCCTCCACCCCCGGCAGAGCCGCTTTCGCGCCGCCCGTTTTCCTCGACGATCACCGACACGTTGATTCTGGCGAGGGGGCGGGTATCGGCCACGCGATGACCATCCGCGCGCAGGATTTCGATTTCCTG
>CALHLW010000004.1 GCA_938034615.1 uncultured Neomegalonema sp.
TCTCCCGGCTCCATGACAACGGACGAGTTTCTCGTCTGGGCCGAAGGCGTGGAGGGGGAGAAGGTCGAGCTTGTGAATGGCGAGGTCTTCTCCATGGCGGGTGGCACGAAGCGTCATTCCGTTACGAAGCGCAGCGTCGATGCCGCGTTCGGGGCGGCGCTGGCGAAAGCCGGTTCGCCCTGCGCGTCATTTATTGATGATATCGCCATCCGCATTGACGGACGCAACGCCTGCTTCCCCGATGTGGTCGTGGACTGTGCGAATAACGACGACCTTGACGCGAATGTCGCGAGCGAACCCGTCATCGTGGCGGAAGTTCTTTCCAAGACGACAGCCGGACGCGACCGGGGCGGCAAGGTCGGTGACTATTTTGCCGTGGCGAGCATACAGCATTATCTCATCGTCGATGCTTTCCTGCGCCGGGTCACTCACCATGAACGCGATGGGGACAATATCCGTACCACGATCCTCGTCGAAGGCCCACTATCGCTGGACCCACCCGGAATCACGGTGGACGTCGCAGACTTCTGGTCGGGTCTGCCGCAGAAGGAAGGCCAGTGATGACGCACGAAGAGCACAATACCATCCAGCGCGTCCCCTTTGGCGATGCCGTGGGCTACTTCATCGGCGGGTTCGCGCTGGGCATCCTGTTCAATCTCGGCGACCTGCTGATTTTGGATTTCATCACGAAAAGCTGGCCACAGGTGTTCTTCTTCGGCGTGCCGGTCGCCGCGCTGCTGCTGCTTCTCGTTCCGGTGAGAACCCGCCCCTTCGTGCTGACCGCCGCCCTGTTTCTCGGCCTCGTGTTTGGATTTCTGGTCGGAACGCTGCTGATGCTCAACTTCTACGGATTTTGAGATGAGCGGAGGTGATAGCGCCAATGCCGAACTCGGCATCGCGATACAGGATGCCATAGCGGCCGATGCGCGGATGCGGGGCGAGGATGGGCTGGCGGCACAGCAGGCATGGGGCACGACCTACCTGCTGGAGCGCATCGCGGGCATGGCCATCGCGCTGGCCGTCGTTGCGACGCCGATGATCTTCCTGCACGCCTCCGCACGTATGGGCGCATTATGGGTTGGAGGATTGTTTCTGCTCGTTGCCGCCGCTATCTGGTCGCGCGGATCGAAGACGAAAGATATCGACGCGGTGCGCGCGGCCCAACTGGCCGCGCACCGGGCGAAAATGAACGGACAAGGGGACTGAACTGAAATGCTGAAGATCGAAGACCTGCACTGCCAGCTCGAAGAAGAGCCGGATACCAAAATCCTCAAAGGGGTCTCGCTGGAGGTTCCGGCGGGTGAGGTCCATGCGATCATGGGGCCGAACGGGTCGGGCAAATCCACGCTCTCCTACGTGCTGTCCGGTAAGGACGGCTACGAGGTCACGGGTGGTTCGGTCAGCCTCGGCGACGAGGATATCCTCGACATGGACCCCGAGGAGCGCGCGGCAGCGGGCCTCTTCCTAGCCTTTCAATACCCGGTCGAAATCCCCGGCGTCGGCAACATGATCTTCCTGCGCACCGCCATGAACGCCCAGCGCAAGGCGCGCGGCGAAAACGAGATCAGCGCCCCCGACTTCCTCAAGCTGGTCCGCGCCAAGGCCAAGGAACTCAACATCTCGCCCGAGATGATGAAGCGCCCCGTCAATGTCGGATTCTCCGGCGGCGAGAAAAAGCGCAACGAAATCCTCCAGATGGCTCTGCTGGAACCGAAAATGTGCATCCTCGACGAGACGGATTCCGGCCTCGACGTCGATGCCATGAAACTGGTCTCGCAGGGCGTGAACGCCATGCGCGATGCGGGCCGTGGTTTTCTCGTCATCACCCACTACCAGCGCCTTCTCGACCACATCAAACCCGATGTCGTCCATATCATGAGCGCAGGCCGGATCATCGAAACCGGCGGTCCCGATCTGGCCCTCAAGGTCGAGAACGAGGGCTACGCCGACCTCATCAGTGCTGCGTGAGGAACCTATCATGGACGCAGTAAACCCGATGGCTCCATGGCGCGAGGCATTCGACGCCTTCACCGCCAATGACGAGGCCGCCGCGATGGGCGCAAAGGCCCGCGCGGACGCCTTCGCCCGGTTCGAGGCCCATGGCCTGCCGACCCGGCGACAGGAATACTGGAAATACACCCCCGTTCGCGGCCTCGCCCCGGACACCGCCACCGTCGCCCGCGAGAGCGGCGACACCTTCGCGGATGTCGATGCCTATCGCCTCGTCTTCGTGGATGGCCGGATCGACATGACGCGCTCTGACCATGCGGCCCTCTCTAAAGTCGCCGATATCGCGGGGCCGGAGGGGGCGCCATGGATGGAGGGTGTATTCAACACCCTTCAGAACCGCGAAGTTCCGGGTGCGATGTTTCAGGTTCAGCGTCCTTTCGCCGATCTGAATCTGGCGATGTTCACTGACGGCCTCGCCATCCGCATCCCAGACGGCACCGCCCTCGATAAGCCGATCCATCTGCGCTACGAAGGCGCGCTCGGCTCGCATCTGCGGCTTGAAATGCTCGTCGGCAAGGGTGCATCGGCCACGGTGCTGGAATCCGGTGCAGGCGCGCTGACCACCGGGGCCGAAATCGTCATCGAAGACGAGGCGACCTTCAACCACTTGCGCGCCCAGACCGAAGTGGCCGATACGCAGTTCACCGCCCTCTACGCGAAGGTCGGGGCTGAAGCCTCGTTCAAGAGCTTTACCCTTTGCGCCGATGCCGCCTTGATCCGCAATGAGACCATCATGACCATGGCGGGCGACAACGGCTCCGGTTCGGTCGCGGCGGGCATCATGGGGATGGACGATACACTGATCGACAACACCGTCTACATCTCCCACGAGGCGGAACACTGCGAAAGCCGACAGGTCTTCAAATCCGTCCTCGACGGCAAGTCGAAATCGGTCTTCCAGGGCAAGATTTTCGTGAAGCAGGGAGCACAGAAAACGGATGGGTTCCAGATGAGCCAGGCCGTACTCCTGTCCGAACAGGCGGAGTTCAACGCCAAGCCCGAACTGGAAATCTACGCCGACGATGTTCTCTGTTCCCATGGTTCCACCACCGGCGCATTGGACGAAGACGCCAAATTCTACCTCCGCTCGCGCGGCTGCACGGAACGCGAGGCCGAAGCCCTGCTCGTCGCTGCCTTCATCGACGAAGCCATTCTGGAGATCGCGGATGAAAGCCTGCAAGACCGGATGCGCGCAACCACCGATAACTGGATGAGTGCGCGTGCAGGAAGATGATGCCCCTCAACCCCTGCGCCTCGCGCCGTTGATCGCGGAGGGCTATGTCGCCCCCGGCAGGTCGATGGCGCGCGTCCTCGCCCTGCGGCCCGATGAGCCTGAGCGGCTGATGATGGTCGGTATCGGCATTATCGGCAGTGCTCTCGGCTATGCCCTGATGGGCGGTCAGACGGTACAGGATGCAAATGGACAGGATGTGGAGTTCGGGCTGGCCGGAATGCTGCTCGGCTACGTCGTGACGGCGATTGCGGGCCTGTTTCAGTATTACGTCCTCGCGCGGTTGATCGGCTTTATCAGCCGCGCCACAGGCGGCACGGGAGACAAGGACGCCGACCGCACGCTCGTTGCGTGGTGGACTCTCGTGACAGCACCGCTACCGGCCATCATGATGGCGTCCTACCACAATATCGAGATGCCGCTCGCCCCGCTTCTCATGGTCGCATCCGCAATCCTGACCATGGTGCTGCTCGCGGCCTATATAAGACAGGCGCATGGCTTCAGCAGCACGGCGCGGGTCTGTGGCGCGATGCTCGGACTCTTGATGCTCTTCGGCTTCGTTTTCCGAAGCCTGCTGCCGGTTCCCGCATAGGAGCCGGTGGCGCGCGGGGCAGAGGCAGATGACGAACGGCACACCATTGGCACGAGACGGATGACCCCCATGAGCTACGACATTGACGCGATCCGTTCCGATTTCCCGGCGACAGGCCTCACGGTCCATGGCAAGCCATTGGTCTATCTCGATAACGGCGCGAGCGCCCAGAAACCACGTCCCGTCATCGACACGATCACCCGCACTTATGAGAGCGAATACGCCAACGTCCATCGCGGCCTGCACTACCTCTCAAACCTCGCCACGGAGAACTACGAGGCCGCGCGCGGTGTCGTGCAGACCTTCCTCGGGGCCGAGCATGAAGAGGAAATCGTCTTCACGCGCGGCTCGACCGAAAGCATCAACCTCGTCGCCTATGCCTGGGCCGAACCGCGCATCGAGGCGGGCGACGAGATCATCCTCTCCACCATGGAGCATCACGCCAATATCATTCCGTGGCATTTCCTGCGCGAGCGGCACGGAGCGAAGCTGATCTGGGTCGATCCCGACGTGAACGGCGACCTCGCCCCCGAAGCCATCGAAACGGCGATCACCCCGCGCACGAAAATCGTCGCCATTACGCAGATGTCGAACGTCCTCGGCACCGTGATCGACGTGAAACGCATCACCGAGATCGCCCACGCCGCCGGAGCCGTCGTCATGGTGGATGGCTCGCAGGCTGCCGTGCATATGCCGGTGAACGTCGCTGATATCGGCTGCGACTTCTACTGCATCACCGGCCACAAGCTCTACGGCCCCTCCGGCGTCGGCGTTCTCTATGCCCGCCGTGACCGACAGGCCGAGATGCGCCCCTGGCATGGCGGCGGAGACATGATCCGCACCGTCGCCAAGGAGGCTGTCACCTATAACGACCCGCCCCACAAGTTTGAGGCAGGCACCCCTCCCATTGCGCAAGTGATCGGGCTGGCGGCTGCCCTGCGCTACATGCAGGGTGTCGGGATGGAGGCCATCGCGGCCCATGAAAACGCGCTGCGCGATTACGCGCGGGAGCGGCTCGGTGGATTGAATTGGCTTTCAGTGCAGGGACAATCGGAAACCAAGGGCGCGATCTTCTCTTTCATGATGGAAGGCGCGCACGCCCATGATATCTCAACCGTCCTCGACCGCTACGGCGTCGCGGTGCGGGCCGGGCACCATTGCTGTCAGCCATTGATGGAGCATCTCGGCGTCAATGCGACCTGCCGGGCATCCTTCGGGATGTATAACTCGACCGATGAAGTCGACGTGTTGGTGCAGTCACTGGAAAAGGCACACGCGCTTTTCGCCTGATGCGCTTATGATGATTTTCTGCGAATTTTAGGCAAATTCAGCCTCTCCGACCTCGCCCGAACGAAGATTTGGAACAGAGAAGGAGGTCGAAACGACGTAAAGTAATCGTTTGGCACATCGTATTTTGTATAGTTTCAATATCGCCGTCGCGATGTATAAATTCTATTTACCTTCCCGAGAATCCTAATTTCCTCTTGTTCAGGACTTCGCAACCTCTTTTCGCGATTCTGCATCTCGATAAATGCAATCCCTGTTGGGGCAGGGTATACGGGAAAGCGGGACGGCATGGCCAACGATGTCAAAATAGGAAATAACGGTAGCGCAAAGAATGCAGAGCTTGCGCTTGACAGCTATCTGCTCGCTGAATCTCCCGCAGTCAGATACGATGGTGGACTCGTCGCGTTGACGATGAACCTGAACGGGCTCACTGACTCTATCGAGATTTCCGGCAAATACGCCGATTTATTCACGGTCGAGATCGTCGACAGCACGACAGCCCTGCTTCTATTGCAACCTGATGCCTACGACTTCGGCAATAACGGCAAGGTGGACCTGTCGATCGAATTCTCGCAGGGCGGAATAGTTACCGCGCTCCCGTTTAAATTCCCGGTTTCCTATATCGAGAGCATCTGGGAGAACTCCGAGGTCCAGTACGACGACGTGAAAGTCGGCGACGAACACGACAATCATTTTGATGCCGGTAGGGGCGACGACGAGATGTACGGTCTCGACGGTGACGACTTCTTCGCTGGCGGTTCCGGTGCCGACTTCCATGATGGTGGGAACGGCACGGATTCGATGGACTACCGCTACTCCGCGGCCGGAGTGAACGTCGATCTGGCAAACAATGTCGGCACTGGCGGCGACGCCGAAGGCGATACTTGGACGAGCATTGAGCGCGTTTATGGATCGTTTGCTCATAACGACGCTCTGATGGGAACCGAGGCGGCGGATATTCTCTATGGATATGGCGGTGACGATCTCATCGAGGCGCGGGGCGGCGACGACCTGATCGACGGTGGAACCGGCGCTGACCGCATTGATGGCGGCACGGGTCGCGACACGCTCACCTATGATGCATCGGATGCAGCTGTCGTCGTCGATCTGGCGGCGGGAACTGGAAGTGGCGGCGATGCTGAAGGTGACCGGATCGCGAACATCGAAATCGTCGATGGCTCGTCTTTCGATGACACGATTTCAGGCAGTGATGCCGACGAACTGTTCCGTGGCAATGCGGGCGATGACGTCCTTTTTGGGGGGAGTGGCGAGGACGAATTGATTGGCGGTGCGGGTGCGGATTCGCTCGATGGCGGGGCCGATGCTGACCTGGCAAGTTATCGCTCTTCGGATTCAGCAGTCGATGTCGATCTCGAGGCGGGCACGGGGTCTGGCGGTGACGCTGAAGGGGACACGCTCGTCAACATCGAACGCCTGCAAGGGTCCAGCCATGACGATACCTTGTCAGGATCGGCGAACCGGGACATCCTTTCCGGTCGCGACGGTGAAGATATCCTCGACGGACGGGATGATAACGATGTTCTGTATGGTGAGGATGGCGACGATATCCTCAATGGTGGCGCGGGCGATGACGTGCTGTTCGGTGGCGAGGGCGATGACAGAGTTTCCGGTGGTACGGGCAGAGATCGCTTCATCGGAGATGCTGGCGCGGACTCCTGGGATGGCGGCGATGACATCGATACGGCGGACTACTCGCTCTCCAGCGGTGCGGTGAAGATCGACCTAGCGAGCGGCGAAGGCTCGGGCGGCGATGCGGAGGGCGACCGCCTCACCAATATCGAGCGCGTCTTCGGCACGACCCTCGCCGATGGCCTCTACGGCTCGGCGGGCGACGACAAGCTCTACGGCATGGACGGCGATGACGTGCTGGTCGGCAATGACGGCAACGACTACTTCGACGGTGGCGATGGCAACGACCGGATGTCCGGCGGTGATGGCAACGACCGCTTCATCGCGGGTCGCGGCGACGACAAGATCGATGGCGGCGAAGGCCATGACACTGTCGACTACGGTGGCGCGACCTCGGGTCTGAAAGTCGATTTTGCCACGGGTACGGTCACGGACGGCACGGACACCGATACGCTCATCGACATCGAGGAAGTCATCGGCTCGACCCATGACGACGTGATGACTGGCTCCGATGGCGCGGACGTGCTGAACGGCGCAGGCGGCGATGACACACTGCTCGGTAGCGATGGCAAGGACACGCTGCTCGGCGGTGAGGGTGCGGATGCCAACGACGGCGGCGCAGGCTTCGATGCCATGGATTATCGCGGTTCCTCGGCTGGCGTCGGCTTCAATGTCACCACGGGCGGGACAGGCGGCGATGCAGCGGGCGATACCTACGCGAACATCGAGCGCTTCTATGGCTCGCAGCACGATGACGAGATCGTCGGCGGCGCAGGCACCGACCGCCTCAACGGTCAGGGCGGCAACGACGTCATCTCGGGTGGCGACTCCACCGATTACATCGGCGGTGGCCGGGGCGACGACAAGCTCTCCGGCGATGCGGGCGACGATCATCTCTACGGCGAGGACGGGAACGACACCCTGCTCGGCGGTGAGGGCGATGACCGTCTCTATGGTCATGACGGCGACGACATGCTGATCGGCGGCGTCGGTCAGGACATCCTGGAAGGTGGCGCAGGCTCAGATATCTTCGTCTTCGCTGATTTCGGCGGCATCGATTTCGTCACCGACTTCGCGGCGGGAACTGACAGGCTCGACTTCACCGGCGCAAGCGGCGTGAACAATATGTCCGATCTCAGCCTGATCGACGAAGCGGATGGTGTGAGCGTCGGCTATCTCGGCAGCGCGGTGATGCTGGAAGGCGTCTTCACCAGCGACCTGGACGCGAACGACTTCCTCTTCTGAGGACGTCGAGGGCGGGTTGAGAAACCGCCCGAATGTCATAAGTTCGAGGGGCCGGGGCATCATGCTCCGGCCCTTTTTTCGTGAGAGCCGCGCCGCCATGACCCGCCATACCGAAAGCCGCGACCTCCCGTATTCTGCTGAGCAGATGTATGCGCTGGTCGCGGATGTGGAGAGCTACCCCGAATTCCTGCCCTGGACCGTGGGTGCACGGGTACGTGAGCGAAAGGACGTGCCGGGGGGCGAGGAAATGCTCGCCGACCTCGTCGTTTCCTTCAAGGTCTTCCGCGAACGCTACACTTCCCGCGTGCTCATGACCCCGCCGGACGAGGAGGGCATCGCAAAGGTCGATGTGACGGCCATCGATGGCCCGTTCGAAAAACTGGTGACGCTCTACACCTTCACGCCGAACGGGGAGGGGGCCTGCACCATGGGTCTCGACGTCGAATTTCAGTTCCGAAGCCGCCTCCTCCAACGCGCAGCGGGCATGGCTTTCGAGCTGGCATTGAAACAGGTCACGAAAGCCTTCGAGTCCCGTGCCGCGAAGATCTACGGTATCGCGTAAGCCGGTGCCTCCGCCTTGATCCAGTCGCGAAACGCGGTGAAACCGGATTCGGACTGCACGCCCTTCGGATAGGCAAGGTGATATCCGTAATCGTCCAGAGCGATCCGCGAGACCCGCACGAGCCGCCCTTGGCTCAAGTCGTCATCGACAAGTGAATCATTGAGGGCGATCCCCTGTCCGGCGGCGACCGCTTCCACCCGCACATTCGGATCGGGAATGACGAGGTGGTCACGGGCCGGTGTGTATTCCAACCCGGCGGCGGCGTGCCAATCCGCCCAAGCGACACTGCCTTCCCGGTCATGCAACAACGGGGCGCTGAACGCATCATCGCCAGCCGCAAGGACCGCGCTGGCTGTTGGAAAGGCAGGGCAGCGAAAGAACGGCTCGCTCGGCACATCGGTCCAGTCGTCCTTGCCCCAACGGATCGCGATATCGATCCGATCACGGCGCAAATCCATCAGATCGACGAGAGGCAAGAGCCGCAGGTCGATAGTCGGATGCGCCGCGATGAAGGTCATCAGGCGTGGTGCCAGCCAACGCGATGCGAAATAAGTCGAGGTCGCGACCGTAAGCTCGCCATCCTCTCGCTCACGCAGGGCCGCAATGCCGTCATCCAGTGAGCCGAAAGCAGCACGCGACAGGTCGAGCAACCGCGCGCCTTTTTCCGTCAGGGCAATGCTGCGATGTCCGCGCGTGAAGACGGGAAAACCAAGATCGGTTTCGAGAGAGCGAATACGATAGCTGATCGCACCTTTGGTCAGGTTCAGTTCTTCGGCGGCGAGGGTAAAACTCTCCGTCCGTGCGACGACCTCGAAAACGCGCAGGCTGTCATAGGAATGAAACCGCATGGTTTCAGTTTAGTTTTTCTAATCTTTTCGTGCAAATCCCTTCGTTTGCGCTTCCGGCAAAAATAGACGGTTCTGACGTCAGCGGCCCATCCATCGCATTTGTCGGAGCAGCCAGTTTGAACGCAAGCATGGAAACCATCGATCGACCCAAGCCAGCGCGAAAACGCGGGGGAGGGCGCTCGGCACGCATCGCGCGGCGCAAGGCGGCGGTCGAGGCTCCGCTCGTGATCCGACGGCGGATTCCGGTCTACGATCTGCTGGGCGAGGACGATCTGGTTCGGCTGGAAGCCCATGCCGACTGGATACTCGCGGAGATCGGCATCGAGTTCCGAGGCGATGCCGAAGCGCTTGCGCTGTTCCGCGAGGCCGGGGCGAGTGTGCAAGGCACCCGAGTCCGCTTCGATCCCGGCCATGCCCGCGCCCTCTGTGCGACCGCCCCGTCCACGTTCCGGATGTATGGCCGCGACCCGGCTTCCACGATAACTCTGGGGGGCGATAATATTGTCCTCATGCCTGCCTATGGTCCACCATTCGTCAGCGATCTGGATCGGGGACGTCGATACGCGACCATTGAGGATTTCCGCAATTTCGTGAAGCTGACAGCAGCAGCACCCTGCCTGAATCACTCCGGCGGTACCGTCTGCGAACCGGTCGATCTGCCCGTCAACAAACGGCATCTCGACATGGTCTACGCCCATCTGCGCCATTCGACCAAGCCCTTCATGGGGTCGGTCACGGCCCCGGAAAGGGCCGCTGATTCCATCGCGATGGCCCGCATCGCCTATGGAGTCGATTACCTCGAAACGCACTGCGTTATTCAGGGCAATATCAACGTCAATTCGCCGCTGGTCTATGATGCGGTGATGACCGGGGCGTTGAAGGAATACGCGCGCGCCAATCAGAGCGTGGTCATTTCCCCCTTCATCCTCGGCGGAGCTATGGGGCCGGTGACACAGCCCGCCCTGCTTGCCCAATCCCATGCGGAGGCGATGGCCGGGATTGCGCTGAGCCAACTCGTCCGTAAGGGCGCACTGGTCGTCTACGGCAATTTCCTGACCACGATGGATTTGCAGACGGGTGCGCCGACCTTCGGCACCCCCGAAGCCAATCTCGCCTCTCTCGCCATCGGACAGCTTTGCCGTCGCCTGAATCTGCCGCTCCGCACGGGGGGCAATCTCACTGTCTCGAAACTTGCCGATGCGCAGGCGATGCAGGAATCGACGGCCAGCATGATGGCCGGGTTATTGGCCGGGTCGAATTTCGTCTTTCATGCGGCGGGTTGGCAGGAAGGCGGCTTGGTCATGGGGTACGAGAAGTTCGTCATGGATCTTGACCAATGCGCCGGGATGCTGCGCATGATGCAGGGCCTCGATATCACCGACGAGAGTCTCGCCTTTGACGCGTATCGCGAGGCCGGTCCGGGCGGTAATTACCTTGGCTGCGCTCACACGCTGCGCAATTTCGAACACGCCAACTACCGCTCGACCCTCGCCGACACGGCCTCCTTCGAGCAATGGACGGATGCCGGGAGCCGGACCCATGAACAGCGGGCCATTACCCGCTGGAAAACCATGCTCGCCGAAGCCGAAACCCCGCCCCTTGACCCGGCGGTGGACGAGGCCCTGCGCGATTTCATCGACCGCCGAAAGTCCGACATGCCGGATGAATGGCACTGACAACAGGAGAGACCCCATGAGCAAATGTATCCGCATCCCCACGAAAGCCCCGCTCGAAGGACTGGAGCCGACCGACTACATCCCGCCCGATGACGTCATCTCCGGCGACCCGCAGGAGCGCGGGCGCAGCTATTACGTCGATCAGACCGGGCAACTCGATGCGGGGGTCTGGGAATGTGAGCCGAACAAACATGAGATCGCCGCCGCACCCTATGACGAACTCGTGGTTTTGCTGGAAGGCGAGGTCGATGTGATCGATGACGAGGGCGGGGTGGAGACCTATCGCGCCGGAGACAGCTTTATGATGCCGCGCGGATGCAGATGCACATGGGACGTGAAGCAGCCGGTGCGGAAAATCTATCTCGTGCTCACGGCGAACGACTACAAAGGATGACAGGTTGGGCATCCGTGATAGAATTTACGGATGATCCTGACCGATAAGGAAACCGCGCTGCTCTCCGGCGCCTCTGGCGATGGCGTGCGGATGGCGATGGAACTCGTCGTCGAGGCGGGGCGGATGCTGGGGGCAGAGCGGCTCGTGCCGATCATCTGCTCGCATATCGACGGGTGCCTGTATCATGGCGATTCCGGTGTTCTCTATTGTGAGCGGCTGGCCGAGGGCGGGGCACGGGTCAGCGTCCCGGCCACCACCAATGTCGGCGCGCTCAACCTGCTCAAGCCCGACCAATCGCGTTTACCGCCTGACCAGCGCAAGATGGCCTATCGCCTGATGCTGGCCCATGAGGCGATGGGCTGCCGCCCAAGCTGGACCTGCGCGCCCTATCAGGCCGGAATGCGACCCGGTCTCGGGGAGCAGGTCGCATGGGGCGAATCCAACGCGGTGGCTTTCGCGAATACCGTCCTCGGCGCGCGAACCAACCGCTACGGAGATTTCCTCGATATCGCCTGCGCGATCACGGGCCGCGCGCCGTATTACGGTCTGCACCTGCCCGAGAACCGCATCGCGAAACTGCTGATCGATGTCAGTGGTTTACCTGAGAAACTTTTGCGCGAGAGCGCGTTCTTTCCGGTGCTCGGCGCAATGATCGGTCGCCTGGCCGGTGAAACGGTCTGCGTCATCGACGGGATGCCGCCCGGTGCCACGGACGACCAGCTCAAGGCCCTGTGCGCCGGGGCCGCCGCGACCGGGGCCGTGGCCCTGATCCATATCACAGGCGTTACCCCCGAAGCACCCGATGTCGCGATGGCTCTCGGTGGTCAACCCGCCGAGGAGACGATTCGCGTCACAAGCGAGATGGTATGCGATGCGCGCGATAGCCTGAGCCTTGCGGAGCCTGGCCAGATCGACAGCGTGGCCCTTGGCAGCCCGCATTTCTCCGATGAGGAATGTCGCGCGCTTTTGCTCCTTTCCAAGGACCGTGCTTTCGCTGTGCCGGTCTATATTTGTCTGGGGCGGCACACGATGGCGATGCTGGAGGCCGATGGTGCGGATGCCGCCCTGGGCGCTCTCGGCGTTGAATTCGTGGTCGATACCTGCATCGCTGTCACGCCGATCTTGCCTGAAACCCCCGGCGTGATGATGACCAATTCTGCGAAGTTCGCCCACTACGCCACGGGAAATACGGGCCATTTGCCGGTCTTCGGCACTCTTCCTGATTGCGTGGCAAGCGCGCAGGCGGGCCGTGTGATCCGCGATATGGAGGTCTGGGGGTGACGTGGCAGGCCGACATTCTCGTCGCGGGCGAGGCCAACGGCACTGTCCTGCGCCTCGATGCGCCGATCAGCTTCTGGGGCGGCATCGATCCGGCCACCGCGACCATCACGCTCGCCGGTCATCCGCAACGCGGAGAGAGCATCGCCGGAACGATCCTCGTCATCCCGCGCCTCATTGGGTCCAGTTCGTCCTCAGCCGTGCTGCTGGAACTCTGTCACGGGGGGCTTGCCCCCAAAGCCCTGATTCTCGGTAGAAGAGACGCGATTCTACCCGTTGGAGTGATCGTTTCGCGGCAAATGGGCTGGCCAACGATTCCCGTTTTGCTTTTATCTGCCCCCCCTTTTCTTAGCGGCGACAGGCTGTCGGTCGACCGAAACGGTCTAGTCACAAAGTAGGAAGGTAACGATGGCAAAGCGGTATCCTCTGCCCAAGCGGTTCAACGCAGCGATGAGCGAGGCAGCATATTCTCGCCTTCGTGCTCTGAATGCGGAATACGGCTTGGGAAACAACTACCTGTTGACCGTACTTTTAGAAAACCTTGACGAAATCGATGGAGAGAAACGACTTGATTGCGTCTTCCGCCGCTTCATCGATGAATACGGCGCACCGACCCGGTCAAGAGAGGAATAGTGAGCGCCTGAATCGCGGAAGTCGAACACCCAAAACTTGGTAGGCACAACTATAGGGGTTGTCGTCCGTCATCTATTCTTGTGGAATATCCCGCGCTTACGAGTCATTAACACGCTCGTAACTTTCAAGGAGAGACGACCATGGATATCACCGGACTCATTATCATGCTTGCCATCGGCGCGGTCGCGGGCTGGCTCGCAGGACAGTTGATGAAAGGTGCCGGGTTCGGCCTGATCGGTAACATCATCGTTGGCATCATCGGTGCCGTGATCGCCGGTTTCCTGCTCGGCGGCATCCTCGGCGGTGGCCTCATCGGTCAGATCATCAGCGCCACGATCGGTGCCGTGATCCTGCTGTTCATCATCAGCCTCGTCAAACGCGCGACCTGATCTGAGCGTTCATGGAGCGCGGCCCTCTCGGATCGCGCTCCATTTCCGTCACGAGGCCCAATCGTAGGCGCGTTCGCCATGGGCGGTGTAGTCGAGACCTTCGATCTCGTCGTCTTCCGTGACCCGCAGCGGGAACACCAGCGCGCAGAGTTTGACCAGCGCGACACTGACCACCAGCGTAAAGATGCCGACCGAGACCAGCGCGATGACCTGGGTCAGGAGACCCTGACCGTCGGACAACTCGCCCGTTGCCAACAGAGGGGCCATAAGCGTCCCGAAGATGCCGCCGACACCGTGTACTGCGAAGACATCGAGCGTATCGTCGATCTTGAAGCGCGCTTTCACGAAGCCGCACATTTCCTGACACAGCACACCCGCAACCGCGCCGATGAACAGCGCGCCGACCGGCCCGACGAACCCGGAAGCCGGGGTGATCGAGGCAAGGCCCGCAATCGTACCCGTGACCATCCCGATCATCGACGCCTTGCCGTGCTTGTACCGCTCATAGAGCGCCCAGGTGATGGAGGCCGTCGCCGCCGAAATATGCGTCACGACCAGTGCCATGGCTGCGCCACCGTCTGCCGCAAGCTGCGACCCGGCATTGAAACCGAACCAACCGACCCAAAGCATCGACGCGCCGATCATCGTCATGCCGGGGTTGTGGGGCGGTTTGATCTCTTTTGGAAACCCGCGCCGAGCGCCGAGCGCAACACCGATCACAAGCGCCGCAATCCCGGCAGTCTCATGCACGACGATCCCGCCTGCGAAATCCATCACACCCATCTGGCCGAGCCAGCCGCCGCCCCAGACCCAATGGGTGACCGGCGCGTAGCAGAGCAGCATCCAGAGAGAGGAGAACAGCATGACGAACCCGAACCCGATCCGCTCGACATAGGCCCCGACGATCAGCGCCGGGGTGATGATCGCGAACGTCATCTGGAAAGCGAAGAACAGCGGCTCCGGGATCGTTCCCGAAAGCGTATCGGTCGTCACGCCGTTCAGAAAGCTCTTGCCGAGGCCGCCCCAAAGCGCCCCGTCACCACCGAATGCAATCGAATAGCCGAAAGCCAGCCACAGCACCGACATCACACAGGCGATGGCAAAGCACTGCATCAGGACCGAAAGGACGTTCCGTGCCCTGACCAGACCTCCGTAGAAAAGCGCCAGACCCGGCAGGGTCATGAAAAGAACGAGCGCCGTCGCGACGATCATCCATGCGGTATCTGCTCCGTTCATTGCGGAACTCCCCCCTTGAATAATTTGGGAGTGACGTCCACAGATTTGCCTTGAATTGCAACGATGGATTCACAAAATATGCCGCTGAAATGGGCAAATGAGACGATCTGCTGAAAATTTCGTCAGATAACGAGGGCAGCTTGCAACATCCTGAGCGCGTGAACGGTCGCCTCACGCCGAACCTCGTCGCGGCCCAACGCGCCGAAATCGACGGTCTCGGTCGCGATCTCTTCCATGCCGAAGCCGAAACAGACGCGGCCCTCCGGCTTGTGTTCTGATCCTCCCGGTCCGGCGATTCCGGTAATTGAAACGGTCAGTTGCGCCGCGCTGTAATGGCGAGCTCCGAGCGCCATTTCGGCGGCCACAGGTTCGCTGACGGCCCCATGCGTCTCCAGCGTCGCCTGCGCGACCCCGAGCATCTGCATCTTCGCGGCGTTAGAATAAGTGACGAAGCCTCGCTCATAGACGGTGGAGGAGCCGGGGATAGCGGTCAGTGCGGCCCCGACCATCCCGCCGGTACAGCTCTCGGCGGTCGCAATCATCACGCCGCGCTCCTGCGCCAGAGAGAGAACATCCTGCGCCAAGCCTCTGATTTCGGTGTCAGTCATGAAAACCACCCATGGGCCAAACCCGCCATGATCGTCGCGATGATCGCGGCGAACATCCCCGCGATCACATCATCCGCCATGATCCCGAATGCGCCATGGCGACGGTCTGCCCAGCCGATAGGGCCGGGCTTGAGAATATCGAACAGCCGAAACAACACAAAGCCCGCGATCCAGCCGGGATAGGGAAACACATGCGCGGCGCTGTCCGAATACATCATGCCCCAAGACAACGGCCAGAGTGCGATCCACTGCCCCGCCAGCTCGTCCACGACGACCTCCGAAGGGTCGGCATCAGCGGGTTGCCCGTCGATATACCGGGCCGTCGCCCAGTACCCTACACCGATGGCGACAAGCGTTGCGACAGCGAAGAGCGGAAAGCCACCCGCCCAATGCAACAGCCACGCGGGCAGGATCGCGACGGCGGAGCCGACGGTTCCCGGAGCCTTCGGCGAAAAGCCAATTCCCCCCATTGTCGCAATGGCCTTGGCGAGTGAGTTCACACGTTACCTCCGATCAAACATGCGCTGGCAAGGGCCGCGATCCCTTCCTCACGCCCGCAGAAGCCGAGTCGTTCGGTCGTCGTCGCCTTCACGCTGACCCGCGCGACATCCAACCCACAAATATCCGCGATCCGCTCACGCATGACCAGCGCATGGGGGCCGATCTTGGGTCGCTCGCACATCAGCGTCACATCGAGATTAGAGAGAACGAAACCCGCCTCCCGCACCAGTGCAACGGCATGGGCGAGGAAATGCGCGCTGTCCGCGCCCTTCCATTGCGGGTCGCTCGGCGGAAAATGCTGACCGATATCGCCCATCGCCGCCCCGCCGAGGATCGCATCGGTCAGGGCATGGAGGCCCACATCGGCATCGGAATGGCCGCTGAGGCCCTTGTCATGAGGAACGGAGATACCGCATAGCGTTACATGATCTCCCTCGCAGAAAGCATGAACGTCGAAGCCTTGCCCATGCCGCACATCGGGCACCGCGAGCAGCCGTTCGGCCATGGCAAAATCCTCCGGCATCGTCAGCTTGAAATTCGCCGCTTCCCCGTGAACGGCCACCACATCGAGACCATGGGCAAAGGCGATGGCGGCATCATCGGGGTGATCCGCGAGCGTGCCTTTCGCCTCCGTCTCCGCAAAGGCATCGAGCAAGCGCGCGAGGCGAAACCCCTGCGGGGTCTGCGCACGACAGATACCGGCGCGCGACACGTCCGCCCCGATCCGGCCCTTCGCATCCACATGGCGCATGGCATCGACGGCGGGCAGCATGGCAAGTGCCCCTTCGGCCCCGTTCAGCGCATTGACCACCCGGTCGATCATCTCGGGGCTGACGAAAGGCCGCGCCGCATCATGGATCAGCACGCCGTCTGTCTCGCCCCGCTCGGCAAGCGCGCGCAACCCCGCCAGCACACTCTCCGCCCGGCTGTCCCCACCGGCGACCGGCGGCAGGAGTTTGCCATTCTGGGGAACGCAATCATCATAGAGCGCCCGGTCGTCGGAATGGATGACGATCTGGATCATCTCGATCCGGGGATGAGCCACGAAGGCGCCAAGCGTTCGGGCAAGCACCGGCTGACCGCCGATCTCTCGGTATTGCTTGGGCAGTCCATCGCCTGCCCGCGTTCCCCGCCCGGCGGCGACGATCAGGGCGGCGGTACGGGGGCGCGTCGATCTCATGGGCGGACACTATCCGGCATGGGCAAGGACGCAACAATCTTGTTCTCACGCGCAGGGGCGGCTAAGACAGGCGCTGTTTTCCACGAGGGTCAGCATGGCAATCGGGCCAATCCATATCGGCGGGGAGCGGCTCGCCGTTCCGGTTGCGCTCGCGCCGATGGCGGGGATCACTGATCGCCCGTTCCGCCGCCTCGCGGCCAGTCTCGGCGCGCCCTATGTCGTCTCCGAAATGGTGGCGAGCCGGGAGATGCTGCATCAGCGCCCTCTCTCCGCGATCCGACTGACCAGCGCAGGCAACGAGGCGCTGTCGGCAGTGCAACTCGCCGGATGCGAGGCGCATTGGATGGCCGAGGCCGCACGCCGGGTAGAAGATGGCGGTGCGCGTATCCTCGACATCAATATGGGCTGTCCGGCGAAGAAGGTGACGGGCAGCTATTCCGGCTCGGCCCTGATGCGCGATCCCGACAAGGCATTGTCACTGATCGAGGCCACGGTGAATGCCGTTTCGATTCCCGTCACGCTCAAGATGCGCCTCGGCTGGGACGAGAATTCGATGAACGCCCCCCAGATCGCGCGACTGGCCGAGGTGGCAGGCGTGCGGATGTTGGTCGTCCACGGGCGTACCCGCTCGCAATTCTATAAAGGCACCGCCGATTGGCGCGCTGTGCGTCCGGTGGTGGAGGCGGTCGACATTCCCGTCCTCGTGAATGGCGATATTACCGATGCGGCAGCAGCGCGGACCGCACTTGCCCAATCGGGGGCAGCGGGCGTGATGATCGGACGTGGAACGCAGGGCGCGCCGTGGCTCGCCGGTCAGATTGCCGATGATCTTCAGGGCAATACACCACACCCTTCACCGGAAGGCTCAACCCTGCGCGATCTGGTGATCGAACATTACGAGGGCCTCCTGTCCTGCTACGGCACCCGCATCGGCCTGCGCGGGGCGCGCAAGCATTTCGGCTGGTATCTCTCTAGCCGGGAGGGTGGAGCGGAGATACGAGAGCGTGTGGTGCGGGAAGATGATCCGAAGACCGTCATTGCCGCGCTCGCCGATTACCACTGGCCCGCCCTCGCGGACGATCTCGCGGATGCGGCATGAGCGGGACGGATTATGAAGTCCTGTGGAATTCGCTCCCCGTCCCTGCGTTGGTCGTGGGGCCGGATGACCGCATTGAGGCCGCCAATGCCGCCGCAGAACAATTCTTCACTATGAGCGCCAGAGCGTTGAAAGAGCGTGGGTTCAACGAATTCGCACCTGAAGGCTCACGTCTCGCCGCTCTTTTGCGAAAGGCTCGCGAGGCCCCGGCTTCCCTCGCAGAGCGGGGTGTCGAGATCATCACTCATGACGCGGGATCGGCGGAGGTGGATGTGCAGGTGACACCCCTGACCGACACCCCAAGCAGTACAGCGCTCCTGGTTCTCGTCCAGCCCCGTTCTATCGCTGAGAAGATGGATCGGAACCTCGCCCATCGTGGTGCGGCCCGTTCGGTCAGCGGTATGGCGGCGGCACTGTCGCATGAGATCAAGAACCCGCTGGCGGCGATTTCCGGTGCCGCGCAGCTGCTTCAGGATTTCGGCGCGGATCAGGAAAGCGAGCTCGCCGAATTGATCGAAGGGGAAGCTGGTCGAATAGAGCGGCTTGTGGACCGCATGGAGCATTTCACCGACGAGCGCCCCCCTGCGCGTCTGCCCGTCAATTTGCACGATGCGCTCGACACAACACGGCGGGCTGCAAAAGCCGGATTCGCGAGGAATGTTAGGTTCGTGGAGGAATACGATCCCTCCCTCCCTCCGACCGTCGGCGACCGAGACCAACTCGCTCAGGCGTTCCAAAATCTCGTCAAAAATGCCGCTGAAGCAATTGATGGAACAGGGAAAATCACCCTGCGCACAGCATATCGCCCCGGCGTCCGCCTCACCGGTGCGGCAGGGGCTGGGCGACAAAGCCTGCCATTGGAAGTCTCCATCATCGACAACGGGCGCGGCATACCGGGCGATCTCTCCGCTCATATCTTCGAGCCGTTCGTCACGTCCAAAGCCAGCGGAGCGGGCCTCGGTCTCGCGCTCGTCTCGAAGATCGTCGCGGATCATGGCGGGGTCATCTCCTGCGAAAGTACGGAGGGACGTACGATCTTTCGCATGTTGCTGCCCGTCTGGGATGCGCGGGAGGATGAAGTATGACTGGTTCCCTCATCCTGATCGCCGATGATGACCGGGCCATCCGCACGGTCCTGTCGCAAGCCCTGACCCGCGCCGGGTTCCAGACCCGCTCGACCGGCACCGCTTCGACCCTCTATCGTTGGGTAGAGGAGGGCGAAGGCGATGCTGTCGTGACCGACGTGATGATGCCCGACGGTGACGCCCTCGACATGCTACCCACGATGAAACGGCGGCGACCCGACCTGCCCTTCATCGTGATGAGCGCCCAGAATACAGTGATGACCGCCATACGCGCCGCCGATGCCGGGGCGTATGAATATCTACCTAAACCCTTCGATCTCAAGGAGTTGGTCAGCCATCTTCGCAAAGCTCTTGCGGGTGTGCAGGGTGCCGCGAGTGACGCTCCAGCAGAGCCGCGTGAAGAGGTGTTGCCCCTTATCGGGCGCTCCATGGCAATGCAGGACGTCTATCGCGCCATGGCACGGCTCATGAACACAGATCTGACCGTTATGATTACCGGGGCATCGGGGACAGGCAAGGAGTTGGTCGCCCGCGCCCTGCATGACTACGGCAAGCGGAAGAGCGGCCCCTTCGTTGCCGTGAACATGGCGGCGATCCCGCGCGAGCTGATCGAATCCGAACTCTTCGGCCATGAGAAGGGTGCGTTCACTGGCGCGACGGCACGAACGACCGGCAAATTCGAGCAGGCGCGGGGCGGGACGCTTTTCCTTGATGAAATCGGTGACATGCCGCCCGATGCGCAGACGCGGCTTCTAAGGGTTTTGCAGGAAGGTGAATACACGGCGGTCGGCGCGTCGAGCACGCGCAAGACAGATATCCGCATCGTCGCGGCTACCCATCAGGATTTGCGCACCCATATCCGCGAGGGGATTTTCCGCGAAGATCTGTTCTACAGGCTTAATGTCGCACCGATCCGTCTTCCGCCACTGCGCGAACGACTGGATGATGTGCCCGATTTGGTGCGTGGTTTCCTGCGACAAGCCGTCGCGGAAGGATTGCCGCGAAAGACAGTGTCGCGCGAAGCCATGGAGGCATTGCGCGAGCATGATTGGCCGGGGAACGTGCGCGAGCTGCAAAACCTCGTCAAACGCATTGCCGCGCTCTGCCCTGACGACATTGTAGATCGCAGCACCGTGGATGCGGAGCTCTCGGCACAATATGCCAGCGATTCCGCGTTTTCCGACCGTCCCGGCGATCTGTCCGGCATCGTCGAGGAGCATCTCAAGCGGTATTTCGCCATGCATGGCGAGACGATCCCACCACCGGGTCTGTATCAGCGGATCTTGAGGGAAGTGGAGTTTCCGCTCATCACACTCTCGTTAGCTGCTACGCGAGGAAACCAGCTTCGCGCTGCCGACCTCCTGGGGTTGAACCGAAATACCCTTCGCAAGAAGATTCGGGAGCTTGACATTCCCGTTGATCGGAAGAAAAGGTGATGCACAAGAGCCACAAACTGTGGCAATAAGCGTTGCAAGAGTAGCGCGGTTGATGGTGCAACAAGACCGGGCGGTTCATGTCGCTGACAGTTTCCGATCATCCGATCCGACAGCGAAAGGCGTGGTTCGGTAACGTCCGGCAACGCCGTCGTATCGCCACGACGCTGGGTCTCGCTATTGTGGTTC
Source organism: uncultured Neomegalonema sp. (assembly GCA_938034615.1). GTDB lineage: Bacteria > Pseudomonadota > Alphaproteobacteria > Rhodobacterales > Rhodobacteraceae > JAHDDY01. The sequence continues at coordinate 21,124 of CALHLW010000004.1, forward strand.
TCGCACCTGTCTGCGCGATCTTTACCTACTATCTGGCAACCAGCGGTCAAGGGTTAGAGACTGAGCGCAGCACGTTGCTGCGTGTGATGCTTGTCATCGATTTCTGTCTGGCCCTCGCGCTGATTGCCCTCATCGCATGGCGCATTGCTACACTGGTCCTTGCCCGCAGGGCACGCTCCGCAGGATCGCGGTTGCATCTGCGCATGGTGCGAATGTTCACGATTATTGCCGTGGCTCCGGCGTTGCTGCTCGGGCTGTTCGCGGCGATCTCCGTCACCGTGACGCTTGAAAGCTGGCTGAACGACCGGGTCGGGAGCGTAGTCCAGAACTCTGTGCAGATCGCCGAGTCCTTCGTCAAAGAACGACACCAAACGATCCGCCTCGATGCCAGTGTAATCTCAGCGGAAATCGCGCGGATCGCTCCGTTCGGTGCGCCACGACAACAAGATCTGGTTGAGGTTCTCGCGCGGGTGTCGGCGCGGCGGCGGCTCACGGAAGTCTACATTATCGATTCAACGGGCAAGATCATCGCGCGGGGACCGAACAGCTATCTTTTTCTCTATCAGGCTCCCGACGAGCGGCACCTGAACCAGACGAAGCGAGGCGAGGTCTACGTCTACGAGGACATGCAGGCGGATGCGATCCGGGCGATTGCACCGCTGGATGGTGTACTCGACGCCTACCTCTATATTGCGCGCCCGGTGGATGGCGAAGCCGCTCGGGTGCTTGCTGAAACGACGTCGCTGGCACGCGAATACGAGCGACTGGAGGCCCAGCGAGGTGATATGCAGATCCTCTTCGCGGTCCTCTATATCGGCTTTGCGATCATCATCGTCTCGGTCGCGATCTGGCTCGGTATCTGGGTCGCCGACCGGCTGGCGCGGCCTATCGGGCGCTTGGCAGGGGCTGCTGACCGGGTGGCACGGGGTGATCTGAACGCGCGTGTCCACGAAGAAAAGGGCGATGACGAAATCGCCACCCTGTCGCAAGCCTTTAACCGGATGACGGGTCAGGTACAGTTGCAGCGTGACGCTCTGCTCGACGCCAATGATGAGCTTGATCATCGGCGGCGATTCACGGAGGCGGTCATTTCAGGTGTCACGGCTGGGGTCGTTGGTCTTGATGCCGATGGTCGGGTCGATCTGATAAACGAGTCTGTTTCGCGCATTGTCGGCACGGCGGATGGTGTCAAGAAGATCGCTGATTTCGAAACACTTTTGCCCGGCATTGGCAATCTGGTCGACCGATCAGGAGCGTCGCCGCATGGCGTTTCAGAAGGGCGCGTGATCCGGGCATCCGAAGAAGGGGAGCGGGAATATCTGGTTCGCGTTACCTGTCAGCGTGGGGATGCGGGGGTTGAAGGCTACGTGCTGACACTCGATGACATGAGCGCCCTCGTCTCCGCCCAGCGATTGGCGGCATGGGGCGATGTTGCACAGCGGGTCGCCCACGAAATCCGCAATCCCCTGACCCCGATCCAGCTTTCCGCTGAACGTCTGCGGCGCAAGTTCGGCGTGCAGATCGAGGATAACCGGCCAATTTTCGATCAATGCGTCGACACCATCGTGCGGCAGGTCGGCCAGATCAGGCGCATGGTCGAGGAATTCTCTAACTTCGCCCGAATGCCGAAACCCGATTTCTCGAAGACGGAACTCGATCCGCTATTCGGCGAAATTCTTGCACTGCACAGTGCTGAGTACCCGGAGATCACCTTCGAGCAGCTGCCGGAGAACACCGGCATCGTCCTCACCTGCGATCGGGGACTTATGTCACAGGCCTTCACGAACCTTGTGCGAAACGCGGCCCAATCGCTTCGGACCCATATCGAGGAGGATGAAACCGCACAACCCGGTCGCATCGTCATCCGTTCGTCTGTCGAAGATGAACACCTTACGATCAATGTGATCGATAATGGCCCCGGCTTTCCGCGCCGGGAGCGGGAGAAACTGACCGAGCCCTATGTCACGACGCGCAAGGGCGGAACTGGACTCGGGTTGGCCATCGTTAGACGGATTGTCGAGGAGCATAGCGGAACTGTGGTCCTCAAGGATGCCGAAGGGCAGGCAAACGGGGCGCAGGTTAGAATTCGTTTACCATACGGGGCGACGATGTCAGTTGACACGAAACCCAGTGAACACGCGGAAGAGGGCGGCAGAATGCGCGCCGTCTCCGTATAGTTAACCAAAAAAGAAACGAAAGAAGGGGGTTAAACACCATGGCAGATATTCTTGTCGTCGATGACGAAGCAGACATCCGCGATCTGATCGCGGAAATCCTGGAGGATGAAGGGCACGTAGCACGGCGCGCGGCGTGTGCCGAAACGGCATTCAATGAGATCAACGCCCGCCAGCCGGACCTCATCATTCTCGATATCTGGTTGCAGGGTAGCCGGAAGGACGGGATCGAAGTGCTGAAGACGGTGAAGCGGGACAATCCCGAGATTCCCATCGTCATCATCAGCGGACATGGCAATGTCGAGCTTGCCGTCGCCGCGATGCAACAGGGCGCTTACGACTTTATCGAAAAGCCCTTCAAGACTGATGTGCTGATCCTGACCGCTGATCGGGCCATTGAAACCTCACGTTTGCGCCGGGAGAACTCGGCCCTGAAACGTCAGGATGAACGCACCGACGATCTCATCGGGGAAGCGCCGTCGATGGCCAATCTGCGCTCGACCCTCCAGCGGGTCGCGCCGACGGGCAGCCGTGTTCTGATAACCGGGCCTTCCGGGGCCGGAAAGGAAGTGGCTGCGCGGTTCCTTCATGCTCATTCCAAGCGGGCCGATGCGCCCTTCGTCGTCGTCAGCGCGGCAACGATGGAGCCGGAGCATCTGGAAGAGAAACTGTTCGGGCGTCAGAAGGACGAAGGTTTGGCACAGCCGGGTCTGCTCGAAGCGGCCCATGGTGGAACGCTGTTTTTCGACGAGGTGGCGGATATGCCGCGTGAGACGCAGCCCAAGATTCTGCGCGTCCTCGTCGATCAATCCTTCACCCGCGCGGGTGGTTCCGACGTTGTGCGCGTGGACGTTCGGATCGTCAGTTCATCCAGCAGGGATTTGAGCGAAGAGATCGCGAAAGGTGATTTCCGCGAAGACCTGTACCATCGTCTCAACGTCGTGCCCGTCGATGTGCCCGCTCTCAGCACCCGCCGCGAGGATATTCCGATGCTGGTCGAGCATCTGATCGAGCGCCTGCATCGCGAGCAGGGGCTTACGCGGTGTGATTTCGCACAGGATGCGATGGCCGTTCTCCAAGCCTACGAATGGCCCGGCAACGTGCGCCAGCTTCGCAATATCGTCGAACGCATGATGATCCTCGGCAACCGTATGGAGCAGGAAATCGGTGCCGATGATTTGCCACAGGAAGTCATGGCGGCCACTCCCGGCACCGTGATTTCCGAGAGCGGTGACAGCTTCGTCTCGATGCCACTCCGCGAGGCGCGCGAAGCCTTCGAGCGCGATTACCTGATCGCTCAGATCAACCGCTTTGGCGGCAATGTATCTCGCACGGCATCCTTCATCGGCATGGAACGTTCGGCCTTGCACCGCAAGCTCAAGGCGCTGGGCGTTACGACCTCCAATCGAGGGGGGGCACGGCTGGCGACGGCGGACAATATCGTGCGATTGTCGAGCTAGCGTGTCGTGAAAGTCATCGTCTGTGGAGCCGGGCAGGTCGGCTTCAATATCGCGCGGCAACTTGCGACCGAAAACAACGACGTGGTCATCGTCGACCAGTCTGAGGCTCTCGTTCGCAAGGTGACGGATCTGCTCGATGTTGCGGGAGTGACAGGCTATGCCTCGCGCCCGGACGTGCTGGGCGAAGCCGGTGCGCGCGACGCGGATATGCTGATTGCAGTCACGTATTCGGACGAAGTGAACATGGTGGCTTGTCAGGTCGCGCATACGGTGTTCTCCATCCCGCGCAAGATCGCCCGCATCCGCGCGCAGGCGTATCTGGAGCCGCAATGGAGCGACATGTTCCAACGGAACCACATGCCCATCGACGTCATCATTTCACCGGAGGTGGAGGTTGCGCGGTCGGTCTTGCGCCGTCTCAGCGCGCCCGGAGCCTTCGAGTCGACGCCATTTCTCGATGGAAGAGTGCGAATGGTTGGTACGCGCCTGACGAGCGAGTGCCCGTTGCTGCACACGCCCCTGCGCCAGCTGACGGCGCTGTTCCCGGATGTGGCCGCGAAGGTCGTCGCGTTCGAGCGCAATGGAAGACTCTACACACCCAGCGGTGACGATCAGCTTCTCGAAGACGACAACGTCTTCATCATCGCCAGCGAGGATCATGTGGGCCGCACCATGCACCTCTTTGGGCACGAGGAAGAGGTCGCACGCCGTATCATCATCGCCGGGGGCGGTAATGTGGGTCTCAACGTCGCCTTCGCCCTCGAAAAACAGGAGCGCCGGATCAAGGCAAAGCTGATCGAGCGGGACCGCGAGCGCGCGGAATACGTCGCCGAGCGCCTGGACCGGACCATCGTGCTGAATGGCGATGTGCTCGATGCGGCGCTGCTCGCGGAGGCAAATGTCGCCGAAGCGGAAATGATCGTCGCGCTGACTGATGACGACAAGGCGAACCTTCTCGCGGGCGTGTTGGCGAAGGAAGAGGGCGCCGGGAGTGCCATGGCGCTTATCAATAACCAGAACCTCATGCGTTTGGTCGCGCCTCTTGGCCTCGATGCCTTCATCAACCCTCGCGCAACGACCGTCTCCTCCATCCTGCGCCACGTGCGCCGTGGGCGTATCCGCGCGCTTCACAGCGTTCGCGACGGCGCGGCGGAGGTGATTGAGGCGCAGGTATTGGCCACATCACCGCTGACGGGGTCGCCGCTTGGCTCGGTGAACTTACCTCCGGGGGTCATGGTTGGCGCGGTTCTGTCGAATGGAGAGATCAAGGTTCCTGATGGGCGCGATATCCTGCGCGACGGCGACAGCGTTGTGATCTTCGCACTGAAGAGCGCGGTGCAGGAGGTCGAAAAGCTGTTCCGCGTTTCAGTGGACTACTTCTAGATGAGTCGGGGTGTCGTCGATGTCTGGCGTCCGATAACGCGCAAGGGCGAAGGCGCGGAGCAGCTGCTGAGCATCGCCCTCTTCGCGTTCTCTATGGGGTTCGCTCTCATGGCGATCCATGCGCTTGCCGTTGGAGATCGAGAGACGAGCGGGGTCTTTGCGATCTGCACCGTCGGGTCGTTCATCTTCGGCTCTGCATTGCGTATGATTCTGCTGCGACATCCCCTTCAGGCCGCGCGTTCGGGGCTGCTCGCGCTCGTCATTTTCTACACGGTGGGGCCGTTCATCACCGCGATTCCGGTTGCTGAGCTGGTTCCCGGTTTCGGGATAGTGGATGCTTATTTTGAGATGTGTTCGGCGCTGTCGACCACCGGCGCATCGAATATCCGCGATATTGAGGATGTGCCGAGTACGATCATCCTCTGGCGGTCGGTCTGCGCCGGATTCGGCGGGTTCGTCAGTCTGGTGGCGGCTCTTGCGATCTTCGCACCGCTTTCCATCGGGGGATTCGAGGTGCGACACATCCTGGACCAACCGCAGGAGCCGGTCCTTCATTCCAGAATAGCCCCCGACGCTCTGATGGATCGCCGCGAAACCGTCGAAAGGGCAATCTGGGCTGCGCGGGTGTTGGGCACGCCTTATATTGGTCTGATCGTGCTCTGTATGCTCGGCCTTGCGGCAGCGGGCGCTCCGGCCTTCGAAGCGCTGTGTTATGCTTTCGGCGCGGTCTCGACGACCGGGTTTGTGGTCAATCCGGGGGGTATTGCCGTCTATGGATCGCGTACGGTTGAACTGGTTCTGCTTTTCGTCATCGTTCCCGCTGCAATCGGCATCGCCGTGCATCTGCAAGCATTGCGTGGTCGTGTCCGAGTGTATCTGGAAGATCCCGAATTCCGCTACATGGTGATCGCCGTCTCGGTTGTCGTGGCGATCCTGTTCCTGCGTCACTGGATCGGGGCCATCGAGACGCGCTCGACCGACGAGTGGCAGGCCGGGTTGAGCGCGTTATGGGGCACGTTGTTCATGGCGATCTCCTACATCACGACCACCGGGTTCGAATCGGCGGATTGGGAGGGGGCGACAGCGTGGAGCGCCCTTGAAACACCGGGAATCGCACTCGTCGGCCTCGCCATCGTCGGCGGTGGCGCGGCATCGACGGCAGGGGGCGTCAAGCTGATCCGGGCGGCCCTGCTGGGCAAGCACAGCCTGAACGAACTGGCCCGCCTCACACGTCCGACCGAGGTGCGCCCGATCCGCAGCGGCGCGAATCGAGTGACACAAGGGGCGATGCGGATCGTTTTCGTCTTCGTGATGCTCTACGTGCTGTCGGTCGTCCTCAGTGCGCTGGCTCTGACGGCTACGGGCATGACCATGATTGACGCGGTCATCGCCTCGATCAGCGTCTTGAGCAATACCGGACCCTTATTGCCCCTGATCACTGACGATACAGCGGCGTGGATCGGGCTGGCGGATGCCGGCAAGATCGTCCTGTGCATCGGAATGATCGTGGGACGGATGGAAACGCTTGCCGTGGTGGCTTTGCTCAGTCCCCGAACGTGGCGCAAATAACCCATACGTTCTGCGGTTGCATCGAATCTCTCCAAGGTTGTCGTTGCAGGGGTTGCCGGTTTGAAGTGATCGTGTAGTGTCTTGCTCACTGGAGTGGGTGAACCGTTCCGGGATTTCGTAGCGACAAAAATAGAAGGGGCATAGAATGGCCTCCGACCGTCAGAACCTTCAGGACACTTTCCTCAATCACGTCCGCAAAAACAAAGTCTCAGTGACGGTGTTTCTCGTCAACGGGGTCAAGTTGCAGGGCGTCATCACATGGTTCGATAATTTCTGCGTCTTGCTGCGCCGCGACGGACAGTCCCAGCTTGTCTACAAGCACGCGATTTCGACCGTCATGCCAGCGCAGCCTATCGCACTTTACGAGCCTGAAGAGGCACCGGCCACTTGAACACCGAAGAGGCCGCGACCCGCGCTTTCGTAATCCACCCGGTCATGCCCGACTGGAAGCAGGCGAACCGCTCGCCCGAAAACCGTCTCGAAGAGGCGGTGGGGCTGGCGGAGGCACTGGACCTCGATATCGTCGTCGCCTCGGAAGTATTGGTGAAGACTCCGCGCCCCGCGACGCTATTCGGCACGGGCAAGCTCGAAGACCTCAAGGGCACGGTTGCGGAGAACGAGCTCGAACTCGTCATCGTGGACGGCACTCTGACCCCAGTGCAGCAGCGCAACCTCGAAACCGCGCTGAAGGCCAAGGTTCTTGACCGGACGGGCATGATTCTCGAAATCTTCGGTGAGCGGGCCGGAACGGCGGAAGGCGTGCTTCAGGTCGAACACGCGCATCTGAGTTACCAGAAAAGCCGCCTCGTTCGAAGCTGGACCCACCTAGAACGCCAGCGCGGTGGCCTCGGATTCGTCGGTGGTCCCGGTGAGACGCAGATCGAGGCCGACCGCCGCATGATCGACGAGCGGCTGGTGCGAATCGAGCGCAAGCTGGAAAAGGTCGTCCGCACGCGCACCCTGCACCGCAAGAAACGAAAGAAAGCCCCACTACCGGTCGTGGCCCTTGTCGGCTATACCAATGCTGGGAAGTCCACCCTCTTCAACCGCATCACAGGCGGTGGGGTTCTGGCGAAAGACATGCTGTTCGCCACCCTCGACCCGACCATGCGGTCGGTCGAACTGCCCAATGGGCGCGAGGCGATCTTCTCCGATACCGTCGGTTTCATCTCCGATCTGCCGACCCAGCTTATCGCGGCCTTCCGCGCGACCCTTGAAGAGGTGCTCGAAGCCGATCTAATCCTTCATGTGCGCGATATCTCCAGCAATGAGACGGAAGCGCAGGCACAGGATGTGATTTCCGTCTTGCGTGATCTCGGGGTGGAGGAAGCAACGCTGAACGGAGCCATCGAGGTCTACAACAAGGCAGATTTGCTGGATTCCGAGGGGCGTCAGGCTTGGGAGAACGAAGCCGCGCGGCGCGATGGCGCAATCTGCGTGTCCGCCCTGTCGGGACAAGGGGTTGAGGCCTTGCTCGCGCTCGTGTCCGAAACGCTGTCGGCGGCGGAGACGGTCGTTCGCATCGATCTGCCCGCCAGCGATGGAGCCGCCCTCGCATGGCTCTACGAATCTGCCGATGTGCGCGATGTGGCAGGAGAGGGTGCGACCATGTCGCTGACTGTTTCGATTGCCGACGCAGATGCGCAGCGGTTCGAAAAACGGTTCGGCTACGCGCTCTCCGCGCCGGACTGAACCATTGTCGCGATGACGTCTTCGGCGGGCGCGTTCATCGCAATTCGGGGCCATTCCGACATCTGGTTCCTCAGCCATGTCCGTTGCCGCTTGGCATAGCGGCGCGTGTCGGTCTTCGCTTGCGTGGCGGCCTGCTCCAGCGAAATCTCACCGCGTAGATGCGCCATGAGCGGCGGGGCACCGACGGCTTTCATCGATGGCAGAGAGGGGTCGAGATGTCGCGTGGCCATTGCGGCAACCTCATCCATCACGCCCGCCTCGATCATGCGGTCGAACCGTTCCTCGATCCGCTCGTTCAGACGATCACGCTCTGCGTCGACAACGAGGCGGAGTGCGTCTTTGCGCTTCAGAAGGGGCGGGGGCGTCTCCCGCGCCCAATCGGTAAGGGACCGTCCGGTTGCCTCCATCACCTCCCACGCGCGGATCATCCGACGCGGATTGACGATGTCGAGCGTCGCCGCTGCCGGATCGAAATCGAGCAGGTCACGACGAAAGACATCCGCACCGTCCTTGGCGAGTCTCGCTTCGGCAGCATCGCGAATTGCGTCGGGTATTGCCGGAATATTCGATAATCCGCGCGTCAGCGCCGTGAAGTAGAGGCCGGTCCCACCGACGATGACGGGAACGACCCCCGCACCACGCGCTTCTTCAAGAAGGGACGTGATATTCCGCAGCCAGTTTCCGACGGAATAGCGGTGCCCCGGATCGACGACCCCATAAAGCCGGTGCGGAACCTTCGCTTCATCGGCAGGATCGGGCCGCGCGGTCAGCGCGTGCCAGCCGGAATAGACCTGCATCGAATCCGCATTGATGACCCAGCCGTTCAGCCGTGTCGCGATGGATATCGCCAGCGCAGACTTTCCAGAAGCGGTCGGTCCGGCAATCAGGATGGGGCGTTGAACGGATAAAGCCATCTATTCCAGATAGACTTATTCAACGTCGCTGAAAACCTCAGCAGAGGTGCCCCAAGCCCACGGTTGCGCTTGCTGTGTTGCAAACCGCTTTCATCTGCCAGCGCTGCATGACGGGTGCATCGTGATAATTCAGCATCCCGGAAAGCTGATAGACCGCCAAAAACACGAGAATTCCGCAGACCTTTTCCATTTGATCCTGCACCGATTGTTTAAACGCCTGCCGAGACCGGAATCCGACTTCGAACTGTGGCAGAATACCATTCAACCATTGAGCAATTCTGAATAAAATTATCGCGAAAAGCGTGTACAAAGAAAATGTTTCGAGTGCTGATGATGAACTGGCGCCCGATCAGAAGGGGTGAAGTCGGCTTGCGCTGTTAAACGCAAATGTTCCTCAATACTCGTCGTTTTGCAACTTGCAGTGATTTTGTGCTGGACATAACGTCCATCACGGGGGGCGAGGAATGGGCAAGAATATCGTCATATTTTCGGACGGAACCGGGCAGCGATCCGGCATCAGCTTCGACGAGCGGCGCAGTAATATCTATAAGCTTTACAGAGCTTGCCGTTGTGGCCCCGACTCCAGCATTGATCCGGCGGA
>CALHLW010000005.1 GCA_938034615.1 uncultured Neomegalonema sp.
CCCGTGACGATCTTGCCGTCCTCTTCCAGCCTCACGGACACTTCTGCCTGCGCGTCCGTCCCGTCCGTCACGGCATGAACCTGATAGAGTTTCAGCCGCGCCGTATGCGGCACCAGAGCCTTGACCGCATTGAAAGTCGCATCCACCGGACCATTCCCGGTCGTCTCGTGGTGATGCGTTTCCCCATCGATTTCCATTGTTAGGGTCGCTGTCGCCGGTCCCTCGGTCCCGCAGACCATGCCCAGCGAGACCAGTCGCATCCGGCTATGGGTCGCGCTCGTCTGCTGGTCCTCGATCAGCGCGACGATATCATCGTCGTACATTTCCTTCTTGGAATCCGCGAGCGCCTTGAAGCGCACGAACGCCTCCTGAAAGGCATTATCCCCGATCTCGAAGCCGAGTTGCGCCAGCTTGTCCTTGAAGGCCGCGCGCCCCGAATGCTTGCCCATGACCAGATTGCTCTCGGTCAGGCCCACATCCTCGGGTCGCATGATCTCGAACGTTTCCGCATTCTTGAGCATCCCGTCCTGATGGATGCCGCTTTCATGGGCGAAGGCATTCTTGCCGACGATGGCCTTGTTGTATTGCACCTGAAAGCCCGAAACCGCCGAAACCAGACGGCTCGCCTTCATGATCTGCGTCGTGTCGATGCCGGTATGATAGGGCATGATATCCCTGCGTACCTTCATCGCCATCACGACTTCTTCTAGCGCCGTATTCCCCGCCCGTTCGCCCAAACCATTGATCGTGCATTCGATCTGCCGCGCGCCTGCCTCGACCGCCGCCAGCGCGTTGGCCGTCGCCATCCCGAGGTCGTTATGGCAATGGGTCGCGACCACACACTCCTTAAGCGCCGGTACACGCTCATGCAGCATGGCGATCAGTTCCGCGCTTTCACGCGGGGCCGTGTAGCCCACCGTGTCCGGAATATTGATCGTCGTCGCCCCACAATCGACCGCCAGTGCAACCGTCTCGACGAGGAAATCCTCCTCCGTCCGGGTCGCATCCATCGGCGACCATTGCACGTTGTCACACAGCGACCGCGCATGGGTCACGGTCTCGCGGATCTTGTCCAGCACCTGATCCTTCGTCATCGAGAGCTGATGCTCCCGGTGCAGCGGGGACGTGCCGATGAACGTGTGAATCCGGGGCTTCTTGGCGTGTTGCAGCGCCTGCCAGGCCCGGTCGATATCGCCCCTCGACGCCCGCGCCAGCCCGCAGGTCACGGAATTCTGCAACAGCTTGGCGATCTCGCTGACCGCCTCGAAATCCCCATCCGAGGCGATGGGAAATCCGGCTTCGATGATATCGACGCCCATCTCATCGAGCAGCGCCGCGATCTGGAGTTTCTCCTCCAGCGTCATCGTGGCCCCCGGCGACTGCTCTCCATCGCGCAGGGTGGTATCGAAAATCAGAACCTTGTCTTTGTCCTGAGCGGAATCAGTCTGTGAAGTCATAGCGTTGCCTGTGGTGTAAGATGCAAAATCAGATGTCCGGTGCGCGCGCAATCCTCTGAGCGCCGCACCGCGATGACGGCGCGCTCAGAGGCGACTAAGTAGCAGGAGGCGCGCTTCGTTTTGCATGGAGCGATAGAGGCAGAGCGGCGCGCCCGTGTCAACCCGCCGCTTTACTTTGTTCATCTGCGCCCAATCTCCTCCCGTCGAGGGACGTTCACAGACCTGCAAGGAATGACCACATGCTTCTCCAGACGACGCTCACCACCATGGCCGCCTTCTCGATGGTCGCCGTCGCCTATGCCGCCGATGATATCGAAGGCCCGAAATACGAAGTGCTCGCCAGCGAGAACGGCGTCGAACTGCGCGAATACGCTCCCTATCTCGTGGCCGAAGTCACAGTCGAGGCTTCCTCCCGCGATGCCGCTTCATCCATGGGCTTTCGCCCCCTCGCCGGATACATCTTCGGCGGCAACACGTCCCGCGATGAAATAGCGATGACCGCTCCCGTCACGACCCAGGCCAGCGGCACCGAAATCGCCATGACCGCCCCGGTCACGACCGAAGGCACCGACGAGGGCCGCTACACGGTGCATTTCACGATGCCCCGCAAATGGACGATGGAAACGCTCCCTGTCCCTAACGACCCCAACGTGACGCTCAAGGAAGTCCCGGCGGAGAAACGCATCGCCTATCGCTTCATCGGCGCGAAATCACAGGACAGCATAGATCAGGCCGACGCCGCCATCCTCGCCTACGCCAGTCGTGAGAACATGGCCGTTTCCACGACGCCCATGATCGCCGGCTATGACGGCCCCCGCACACCGACTTCAAAGCGCCGCTGGGAAGTCATGCGCGGCGTTGTAGAATAAAATTATCCCCGCCCCGGCCTACGAGCCGGAGCCTCCTTCATCGCAGCCCGTCTTCCCCAACCACATCCGCGGCTTCAAGCCCACCCATCCGCGAATGGATGCGCGGGCCGCAGGTCATGGCGAGGGCGAACAGCAACTCATCCGCTTTCGGCCCATCCGGCAAGCCAACCTCCATCGCGTCGAAATGGCTGCGCACATAGGCGGCGTTGGCGTGGCCGAGCGGCACATCGATCCGGGTGCCCATCCCTCCCTGCTTCATCGCCGAGGGTACGATAGCCTTGGAATCGCTCAACAACTGCCGCATCGCATAGCCCCCCGGCACATGCCACAGCGCCGTATGCTCCAACTCCCCGTTCTCTCCGACCATCGCTGCCTTGCCATAGCCGTCGATCCCGTCTGGCCCCCCGAGCGCCGCGACGAGCCGCTCGCTCATCATCGCGCCGAGCGGTTTCAGATCGTCCATATGCGCCTGTAAATCTGCCTCGTACCGTCCTGCGAAGGGGTTCTTCACGAGCGCGATCATCGCCGCCCGCCGACGCGGCACATCTGCCACTGGCCCTCCATCATGGTGGATTTCCTCAATGACCAGCACCGTCTTGCGGATCGGAAAGTCAGCCATCACACGTCTCCAAATTCAGCATCGAAACCCCGCCGATCACAGCATGACGCCCGCCCAGATACAACACCGCCGCATGGATCAATCCCCGCCGCCGCATCGTGTGCGCTTCACGCACCCCCTGCGCCAACGCCTCGCTGATTTCCTCCGGTGACAGCAAGCCCACATCGCGCGTGACCATCCGATCCCTCAGATCGCTGTCAGGATCGATCTCGCACGCCGCAATCCGCGTCACCTTGGTTGATCCCGGCAGATCGACCGCATTCGCGATCAGTGTCGCCGCCACATCCGCTGCCGCAGCATCCCGCGCCAGCACTGTCACCGCATCCGCAACCCCCAGCGAGTGCGACCGCCCCCGCCACCCGGAAGTCGCCACCCCCCGCACCGGATCATCCGCCCTCACCACGGCCCGGTCCCCCGTCCGACCAATTGCCACCCGCATCGCCTCGCCGGGAGCCAGCCACAGCGCCGCATCCCCTCCGTTATTCGCATAGGCACGCGAAAGCCCCGGCACGACAGCCGCCTCCAACACCGCATCCGCCACCGCCCCGGCCACAGCCGCCATCGGCGTCACGAAGCGATGGGCATGAGGCTGCACGGCCTCCGCCATCGCCTGTGAAATACTCCCCTTGAGCCGCTGCCCCGCACCTGATGTGTGGCCCTGATCATCAACGCACTGCCGCCTCAATATCGGTAGATCGCTAACAAGCTCATCCAGCACCGTCCCGAACCGCGCCACCGCGCGACGCTCCGCCTCGTCGCGCCTCTCCCCGACCGCTTGAAACACGATGTCGATAGGCCCATGATGCAGATGCAACCGCTCTCCCGATAATTGGGAAACCTGCGCACCGGTCACGTCAGAGTCAGCGGCCACGGATTCTCCCCCGAAGCTCCTTCCTCGCGATTCTCTCGCGCATACTCACCTCCTTCGGCCCGCACATCATCCAGCGAGCGCACGGCCCCCGTATGCCCCCCCAATCCCGCATACACTTCCGCCCGCAGCGTAAATTCCAAAGGAGCAACCAACGCAGGCGTCGGCACATAGCCAAACGACCCCTCCGGCATCGTCGTAACATCGACCATCATCGTGATTCCGCCCCCCGGCCACACATAGACCGGCGCACCGCCACAGGTCAGATAGGCCCGCCGATCCTGCACCGACCGGGTCAGCGCAATCGGGTTCTCCGTCACGCCAGCCCGCAGCGACCCCCCGGCCCCGCCCATGAACAGCACCGTGCAGAGTGCAGGCTCACAGTTCTCCGCAATTCGCTCGACCGATCCGCGCAGGGCCTCCGGCAATTCCGTCTCCACCGGCAACAGATTGTCGTCCAGCACGTAATACGCTGAATGTTCCCCTGTCGTAGAGACCATCAGCATAGTCAAACCGGCCCTCGCCCCCTTCTTCGCACGCCATTCGCCCAGAATATCGAGTGGGTCAGACAGATCCGTGCCGCCCCAACCCGTACCCGGCTCCGCCACACGGAAATACCGCCCCGGTGTCGATTTCGCGCCCTTCACCCGGATGCCGGTATCTTCCCAGCCCAGCACCTTGCCGGCCTGATGTTCCGAGACGACACCGGTAATGTGATCGTCCACGACCACCACCTCGTCTACCAGCCCCTGCCACTGGCTTGCGAACATTCCAATGGTCGCCGACCCGCACCCCACCCGCATCCGCGTCTCGCGCACACCATCGACAATCGGCGCTTCCCCGGCCTGCACCACGACCCTCGAACCGCCCTCGATTTCCAGCTCCACCGCCTCGCCATTGCACAGCGCCAGCAGTGCCTCGCAGGTCACGCGCCCTTCGGATTTCGACCCGCCGGTCAGGTGCCGCACACCCCCCAACGACACCATCTGCGACCCGTATTCCCCGGTCGTCACATGCCCCACCGCCTCGCCCTTCGCCCGAACGACAGCCATCTCCGGCCCCAGATGCCGGTCGGTGTCGATCTTCACCTTCACACCGCAATAGGAAAAGATCGCCTCCGTCACGACCGTTACCAGATCGGCCCCCTCGACCTCGCTGGAAACGATGAACGGCGCAGGCTTATAGTCCGGGTAAGTCGTCCCCGCGCCGATCCCCGTCACGAAATGCTCGGCCGGACGCACCGCATTGCCATCCCAGCCATCCGCCACGAACGGCACCGCTTCCGCCGCCCGTTCCAGAAGGACCAGCGGGTCAGTTCGCACGATCCGCCCGCTCGCATTGGCATAGCGATCACACGCCCCCGTCTGCCCCGGCGCGATAAAGCACATCACCGGACACGCATCGCAGCGCAGTTTGTCAGGGGCGTCAGTCATCGCCCCTCGCCGCCCGTATCGCCGCATGGACCCGGTGGGGCAGGGCGGGCAGCTTGGTAATCTCCGCCCCCGTTGCGTGCCGGATCGCGTTGAGGATCGCGGGGGCCGTCGGGATCAGCACATGCTCCCCCAACCCTTTCGCGCCGAACGGCCCTTCTGGGTCCGGTTTTTCGATCAGGATGCTCTCGATGGGCGGCACATCGCCGAAGGTCGGAATCAGGTAATCGTGCAGGTTCTCCGTCCGCCCCGGCAGGTATTCCTCCATCAACGCCAGCCCGATACCTTGCGCGATCCCGCCCTCGATCTGCCCTTCGGCCAGCACCGGATTAATCGCCCGTCCGACGTCATGTGCCGCCATAATCCGGCGCAGATGCACAGTTCCCAACCCCTCATCCACATCCAGCACCACCATCTGCGCGCCATAGCCATAGACTGCGTAAGGTTTGCCCTGCCCATTCTCGTCCAGCGGCGTGACAGGCGGGTCATACGTCTCCTCGCCCATAAACACGTAGCCGAACCCGTTCGCGGGCAGCCCGTCCAGCGCAATGCGCCGCACGTCCCCGCCATCCTCCACAACGACCGACCCGCCATCCAGCCGCAACCGCGCGTCATCACCCGCATTCGCATGGCGCAGCACCGCCGCCCGCAAAGCCCGCCCCGCCAATTCCGCCGCCTTCCCCGTCACATACGTTTGACGCGAAGCCGAGGTCTTCCCCGCATCCGGTGTCAGTGCCGTATCCGGACCGATCAACTCGAACGCGGCCAATGGCAACCCTGCAGCATCCGCACAAATCTGAGCGATAACGGTATTCGATCCCTGCCCTATATCCGACGCCCCTTGATGCAGTACCACACGCCCATCGGCCCGCAGCCCGACTCGAATGGTCGACGGATTCGCCAGCGAGGTATTCCCGCACCCATACCAGCAAGACGCCACCCCGACCCCACGCGCCAGCCCTGCCGGAGCCGCCTCGCCCAACGCCGCCTCCCAATGCGGCTTCAGCGCATCGAGGCAGTCCACGATCCCGACGCCGTGGATCACCTGCCCCGTGCAGGTCGTATCCCCATCGCGATAGGCATTGAGCCGCCGGAACGCCAGCCGATCCATCCCGACCGCCTCGGCCAGCCGATCATACAGCGTCTCCTGCATGATCGCCGCCTGCGGCACGCCGAATCCCCGAAACGCGCCCGAAACCGGCCCGTTCGTATGCACTGCCCGCCCGAGTGCTCGATAATGTGGCGTCCGGTATGGCCCGGAAGCATGAACCGGCACCCGGTTCGCGACCGTTGGCCCCCAGCTCGCATAGGCCCCGGTATTGAAATCCCCCGCGAAATCCATCCCCACGATCCGCCCATCCGCATCCGTCCCGATGCTCGCCGTCATCGTCGCCGGATGACGCTTCGTGGTCGATTGCATGGATTCCGTGCGCGTATAGACCATCCGCGCGGGCCGCCCCGTCTTCAACGCGACCAGCCCAATCAGTGGATGCAGCGAAACGTCCAGTTTGGAGCCAAACCCTCCGCCCGTCGCCGTCGCGATGATCCGCACGTTGGCAGGGTCCAGCCCCAGTAACGCTGCGGTATCATCGCGGTCCATGACGGGTGCCTGTGTGCAGGTCTGCACCACCAGCGTTTCACCATCCATCCAGGCAGCGCCCGCCTCCGGCTCGATATAGGCGTGCTCGACATATGAGGTCGAGATCGTCGTCGTTGCCACATGCGCCGCTCCGGCCAGCGCCGCCGTCGTATCCCCTTGCCGCACGAACCCCTGCGTCAGAATATTCCCCGCGCGCCCGTCATGCAGGTCCGCCGCAGCCGCCCCCGCCGCCTCGTCCAGCGATTCCGCCAGCGGCTCCCACGTCACCGGAAAATCCGACAGGTCCGTATCCTCGAACCCGTCATCAAAGGCGATCAGCGCCACCGCTTCCCCCCGGAACCGCGCTATCCCCTCGGCCAGCATCGGCTGATCCGCAAAAGGCGGAATGACCCCGAAACGATTGACCCCTGGCACATCGGCAGCAGTCCATACCCCTGCACAGCCCTCCGGTCGCCACCTCGCCAGATCACCAAACGCAAACCGCGCATGGTGATGCGGCGAGCGCACGGCTTTCACGACTAGCGCCCCCTCGGGCCAATGATCAGCCCCGAACACATCAGTCCCGTCGACCTTGTGCCGCCCGTCCAGCCGCTCGACCCGCGCCCCGATGGCCGCACCCGCTTCCGGCATGGCCACTGGTTCCAGGACCCGCCCCGTATCGCAAACCGCAGCAATGATCTTCCGATACCCGGTGCAGCGGCACAACACCCCGGCCAGCGCTTCCTCGACCTGCGCCTCATCGGGCGCATCAACCCGCTGCAACAGCGCCACCGCACTGACCAGCATCCCTGGCGTACAGATTCCGCATTGCGCTGCCCCATGCCGCAGGAAGGCCACCTTCAACCGTTCGCCTATGCCATCGTCAAGCCCCTCGACCGTCACGATTTCCGCCCCGACCGCCCGCGCCGCAGGCACCAGACAGGCACACACCGCCTCCCCATCCATTAGCACGGTACAGGCCCCGCAATCCCCCGCATCGCAGCCGACCTTCACCCCCCGTGCCCCACATTCCTCGCGCAGCACATCAGACAAGCGCCGCAGCGGCGCATCCCCGACGCTCACCATCCGCCCATTGACGTTCAGAACCGGCGCAGTCGTATCGAGGCTCATGCGAAGGTCTCCGCCAACATCCGCGACACCATTCCGACTGCCGCATCGATCCGGTATCCCGCACTGCCCCGCACATCGTCGATAGGATCGAGCGTCTCAGCGACATGCTTCGCAACGAGTGAGCAGGAGGGTGCTTCCGCCATGCCTATGAGCGCGTCTTCCAGCTCCGTCAATCTCCGCGCCGTCGCACTGCACGATCCCACAGCGACCCGCGCGAACGTGATCCGCCCCTCTTCCATGACGAACCGCCCCGCGATCATGACGATGGAAATAACGAGGTGCTGACGCGCGCCCAGTTTGCGAAAATCGCCCCGCCCCGCCCCGCTTGCCGCTGGAACGAGGATCGCCGAAACGATCTCTCCCGTCTCCAGCGCCGTGCGACGAGGCCCGATCAGAAACTCCGCAAGAGACAACACCCGAGCCCCCCGCGCCGAAACCAGTTCCACCGATGCATCGAGCGTCAGCAACGGCGGCACACCATCCGCCGCAGGCGACGCATTGCACAGATTTCCCGCCAAAGTCCCCGCATTCTGGATCTGAACCGCCCCAACCTCTCGCGCCGCCAGTTTCAGCCCGTCAAAGGCGGCAGGTAAATCCGCACGCAAAACATCGGTCCATGTCGCCCGCGCCCCGATCCGCCACCGATCTGCCTCGCGCGCAATTCCGCGCAACCCGTCGATGCCATCGAGATCGAGCACTGGCCCCGCCAATGATTGTGCCTTCGTTGCCGGATACAGGTCCGTCCCCCCTGCAAGCACGGTACAGGGCGTCTCGGCCAGCAGAGCCATGGCATCATCAAGGTCGGTGGGGCGAAAATACTCGGAGGTCATCGACCGATCTTCAGTCCCGCCCCGCGCTTTTGTCAAACGCTCAGTCCTTCCCGCCGCTATCGCGTAAGCGCGATCCCTTTGCGCCCTGCAAGATCCTGCACGAATTGCCACGCCACACGGCCCGAAACCGCCCCGCGCGTCTGCCGCCATTCGATGGCCTCGGCGCGCAGGTCGTCATCGGAAATCTCGATCCCGTAGGCATCGCAATACCCCCGGATCATTCCGAGAAATTCGTTCTGGTCGCAGGGGTGAAAACCCAGCCACAGCCCGAAACGATCCGATAACGAGACCTTCTCTTCGGTCGCTTCCCCCGGATTGATCCCGACCCGTTGCTCGTTCTCGATCATGTCGCGGGGCATCAGGTGCCGCCGGTTCGAGGTCGCATAGAACAGCGCATTCGTCGGGCGGCCCTCGACCCCGCCATCGAGAGCAGCCTTGAGCGATTTGTAATGTGTATCGTCCCGGTCGAAGCTCAGATCGTCGCAGAACATCAGGACCCGCTTGTCCTCGGCCTGCCGCACGAGGGTGAGCAGTCGATGTAGCGTGGGAATATCGTCCCGCAGTACCTCGACCAGCAACAGCCGATGCCCCTCCGAATTGACCTGCGCATGGGCCGCCTTCACCAGAGATGACTTCCCCATCCCCCGCGCGCCCCAGAGCAACGCATTGTTCGCGGGAAGCCCTTGCGCAAACCGGCGCGTATTCTCAAGCAACGTGTCTCTCGACCGATCAATCCCCTGCAACAGGTCCAGATCGATCCGATTCACCTTGGCCACCGCCGTCAGCGCATCATGCGCGGGCATCTCACCCGGACGCCAGACATAGGCGTCGGCGGCATCGAAGTCGGGCGGTGAGGCAGGGGGCGGCGATATCCGCTCCAGTGCATCGGCAATGCGGGTCAGGGCGGGTTCATTGAGGTTCACAGGTCGTCCTCGTCATCCTCATCGTCGTCCAGACCTAAATCCTTGCGACGCTTCTTCTCAATACGCTCGATCCAGGCGACCAGATGAATCGAGATTTCGTAGAGCAGATAGGTCGGCACCCCGAGCGCCAACTGGCTTATTGGATCGGGAGGCGTCAGGATCATCGCCATGAAGGCAATCCCCACGATGGCGTATTTCCGCCATTCCTTCAGGCCATCCGACGTTACGATTCCGGCCTTGCCGAGTAGGGTCAGCAAGACAGGAAGTTGAAAGCTGACCCCAAAGGCGAACAATAGCGTCTTGATGAAGTCAATGAACTGCCGAACCGAATAGGTCGTTTCGACCGCAATATTCTTTTCTGCTTCCGCAAAATTGATCAGCCAATCGAGGGCCAGCGGAATGACGATGAAATAAGCGAGGCTTGCGCCAAGGAAGAACAGGAACGGCGTCGCCATCAGGAACGGCAGGAAGGCCCCTTGCTCGTTCTTGTAGAGACCGGGCGCAACAAAGCCCCAAATTTGGGCTGCTATAAAAGGAAAGGCGAGGAAGAAGGCACCCCACAGCGAGATATTGATAACCGTGAAGAACAATTCCTGCGGCGACAGGACCATGAGTTCCGCATCGGGTCGTATCCGCAAAAGGGGATACGACAGGAAATCCACGATCTCATTCCGAAAGATGATACAGATGACGAACGCTATTGCCAGCGCAGCCATCGCTTTCATGAGCCGGTCGCGCAGTTCCGCCAGGTGCTCGATCAGGGGGGCCTTGGAGGCGTCGATATGGTCTTCGGTCATGCTCCGGCCCTGTTCAACCGGATTTCGCGTCGGCGGTCCGGGACGTATCGTCTGTGGCTGCGAGCGGTTCCATAACCGGCTCCGCTTCAGCTTTGTCCTTTGACAAACTGAAACCCGATTCCTCGGCCCGCTCTTTCATCTCATCCGAAGAAAGCACAGGGTTTTTCTTCAGCTTGGCGGGTTTCTCGTCGTCATCGTCAAGATTCATCTTCTCGTTCAGCATGTCCGTCACCCCGGACTTGCCTTTGAGCAGCTTGCGAGCCTCCCGAAACTCATCCAGATCGGCTTCCCGCGCGGCATCGTTCATCGAGTCCTGAAATTGCCGGGCCAGCCCCTTTGCCTGCCCGACGAATTTTCCCACCGACCGCATCATGCGCGGCAAATCCTTCGGCCCGATCACGATCAGGGCAAGGGCACCGACGACCAGAAGTTCCGGTAGACTGAAATTGCCGAACATGCGCGTCCTTCAGGGCGACGCGCTTTACGCGCTGTCGCGTTCCTTGCGGGGCGTAACGTCGATGGGTTCTGCGGGGCCGTCGGCTACCACATTATCCGATCCGACACGTTCGGCCTGCGCGGTATCGATCGCGTCATCGTCGTCGTCTTTCATGCCCTTTTTGAAGCTCTTGATGCCCTTCGCGACATCTCCCATCAGTTCGGAAATCTTTCCCCGACCGAACAGGAGCACCACGAGGATGCCGACGATGGCGAGTTGCCAGATGCTGATGCCACCCATCGATGACCTCCCAAGTCCATAAATGACGCACGCAACCTCAAGGATCGCGCGCTGTCTCGCCAACACACATAGGGGCTTGAACCGTCGCGTTAAAGGGAAAACGCCAACTGCCCCGCAATCGCCCCAAACCTCAGAGGCTCTTCTCTTCGTCGCGCACATAGGGCGAGCGCACCTTGCTCTGCGCAGCACAGGGGAAAAGGTGGCACGATTCGCGTTTCAGCGAGAGCCAGACCCGCTCGCCCGCCGCCGGTGTAAACACTCCCGGCACCGTCGCGCGCAGCACCGATCCATCATGGTCCATGCTCACCTCGATCAGGCTTTCCGACCCCATGAACCGCGCCCGCTGTACGGTTCCGGGGGCCGCCACACCCGTCCGCGCACTCGATTCGGGCTTGCTTCCGTCATCCAGATCGATCCGCAGATGTTGCGGACGCACGATGATCTCGACATCCGCGTCGTCCACCAGACCGGGGGTCAGGAATCGCCCGAACGGGGTATCAGTCTGCCGCGAGCGCACGAATCCATGAATCACATTCAGATCGCTGAAAAATGCCGCCGCCGCTCGGTCCTTCGGATTGTTATAGATATGATAGGGCGCACCGACCTGTTCGATCTTCCCGTCTCGCATCAAGGCGATCCGGTCGGCCATCCGCAGCGCCTCTTCCGGATCGTGCGTCACCAGCAGGACGGCGGCTTCCTCTTGCTTGAGAACTGACAGCGCCGCGTCGCGCACTTCGTCCCGCAGACGGTTGTCGAGGCCCGAGAACGGTTCATCCATCAGCATGACGCGCGGTTTCGGGGCTAATGCCCGCGCCAGGGCGACCCGCTGTTGTTCCCCGCCTGACAATTCATGCGGATACTTATCCGCATGATCGCCCATTTCGACCCGTTCGAGATACTCGCGTGCGATCCGCTTGCGTTCACTCCGGCCATGGCTGTTCAGCCCAAAGGCGACGTTATCCAGTACCCGCAGATGCGGAAACAACGCAAAATCCTGAAACATAAGGCCAATAGAGCGTTTTTCAGGAGGTTCGTGCCGCTCCGCATCCGACACCGCCTCGCCATCGATCAGTACACGACCGCCAGACTGCCGCTCGACCCCCGCCGCGATCCGCAACGTCGTCGATTTACCGCAGCCCGAAGGCCCCAGCAGACACACGACTTCCCCCGGCGCGATGTCGAGCGAAACGTCCCGCACAGCGAGCGTCTTTCCGTAACTCTTCACCAATCCATCAAGCGCAAGGCGTGTCATGAAGCCACTTTTTCGCGTTTAGCCGAGTGTTTCTCTCGGAATTACCTAAGTCAGTGCGCGCAACCTTGCAAGAAAGTTACCGCTACCGCGCGCTTTCGCCCCGGAAGCCCTGCGCGACGAGATAGATCTCCGCACTGTCGCTCCGGCTTGCGCCCGGCTTGAAATGCCGCACATTGCTGAAATTGCGCTTGAGCGTGGTCAGCAGTTCTGCATCCGCGCCCCCGCGCAGCACTTTTGCCACGAAGACCCCACCTTCGTTCAGCGTCTCCTGCGCGAACATCGCGGCGGCTTCGCACAGCGCAATGATGCGGATATGATCCGTCTGTCGGTGCCCGGTGGAGGACGCGGCCATGTCGGACAGGATCACGTCGGCAGGGCCGTTCAGTACATCCTTTACCTTCTCGTCAGCGCCCTCGTCCATGAAGTCGAGATGCATCAGGGTTGCGCCCGCAATCGGTTCGACCTCCTGCAAGTCCACGCCCAGAACATACCCTTGCGCCCGACCATTCTTGCCCGTCGAGTTCACCCGCTCTGCAGCGATCTGGCACCATCCCCCCGGCGCACAACCCAGATCGACCACTCGCTTTCCGGGAGTCAGGAACCGAAACTTGTCGTCGATTTCCATCAGCTTGTAGATGGCACGGGATCGCCTGTTCTCCGCGTTTGCCCGCTTGACGTAAGGATCGTTAAGTTGCCGCTCCAACCACAGCTTCGAAGACAGTTTACGCCCCTTCGCCGTCTTGACCTTCTCGTGCAGATGGCGTTGGCCACGCCCGGAATCGCCCTTCACCGGTTTCTTCATGTCGCCACAGATGCCCGCTGCAGCGCATCCTCCCGGTTCATCAGGCCATAGAGCAAACCTTCGCGCAGGCCCCTGTCTGCCACGCGCAGCTTTTCCGTCGGCCAGTAATGCAGGATCGCGCTCAGGATCGATGCTCCCGAAATCACAAGTTCCGAGCGGTCGTCTCCGATGCAGGGGATCGTGGACCGCTGGAGTTGATCCATCGTCAGCAGGTTGTCGATCAGGGCCGAAAGGTCCAGCGTTCGCATCCACAGCCCATCGACCATCGAGCGGTTATATCGGGGCAGGTCCAAATGCACCCCGGCAAGTGTCGTCACCGTTCCCGACGTGCCGAGTAATTGCATCCGCAGCAAACGATCTTCCGTCGCTCCGGCTCCAGTGGATGCGAACGGCGCGATCAGCGACTTGGTGAAATCGCGCATCCCGTCGAATCGCTCGCGTTCGTTCGTGACGGTCTTGAACCGTTCCGCCAGCGTGACCACGCCAACCGGTAATGAGGTCCAATGCGCGTTCTGCGATAATGTCTTTATATCCAGTTCCAACCGCGCTTCGTCAACGCCCTCTGTCTGGACCCCCAGCAGGATATCGCGCCGTCGCGATTTCGGCATTTCGCTGAGGTCGATCCAGACGAGTTCTGTGCTGCCTCCGCCGATATCGAAGACCAGTAGACACTCGCGTCGCGTATCGAACAGCGGCGCACATCCTGCAACGGCAAGACGCGCCTCTTCTCCCGCACCGATCACGTCGAGCGTCAGCCCTGTCTCGCGTCGAACGCGCTCCACAAATTCCGCACCGTTATCGGCTCTGCGACAGGCTTCGGTCGCGATGGCACGCGCACGGGTCACGCCGCGCCGTGTCATCTTCTCGGCGCAGACATGCAGTGCTTCGATGGCGCGGCTCATCGCAGCTTCGTTGAGGCGATTGGTATGGTCCACGCCTTCGCCAAGCCTCACGACACGCGAAAAAGCATCGAGCACACGAAAGCTGTCCCCATCCGGGCGGGCGATCAAAAGACGACAATTGTTGGTGCCAAGATCGAGTGCCGCGAAGATATGATCGAAACGCCCCCCCCGTCGTCGGGGCGGTCGTCGTTCTCTCTTCTTTTGCTCTGGCCCGTTGGTTTCCAACGGGGTGCCCAAACCCGGCGCGTGCCCGTGAACGGGCGACGGCAACCCAGGCGGTCCGTCGCGCGGTGGCGCCACAGCTCATCCCTTCGAGATGCAACGGCGCGCGTCAGTCGCAGCGGACCTCGCGCAGCCATCACAATTCCAGTCAAACGGGCACTGTAAAGTAGCAGTACCCTATCTCGTTGGAATCAACCTATCAGGAGTTCGCGAAGGGTCAAAGCATCATGCGCTGATCGACTCGAGGATATCACTCTCGCTCTGGTCGATCCCGCCGCCATCGACCGGATTCGACGGATCGAGCCCGAGCGCCTGACAGGTGCCAAGGGTCAGCGTCGCATCATTGAGGGTGTAAAAGTGGAAGGCGCGAACACCTTCGTCCCGCAACTCATCGCATTGTCCGGCGCAGACGGCGAGGGCTAATTCCTTGGTCGCGCCTCGTTCCTTCGCCTTCGCGAATCGATCCGCTAACCGATCAGGGATCGACGCACCGCAGCGTTTTGCGAAATTAGCCATCTTGTCGAAATCGCGGATTGGCATGATCCCCGGTACCACAGGCACATCGATCCCGGCTTTGCGAACCGCATCGACATACCGCAGGAACACCTCGTTATCGAAGAAGAACTGAGTAAGGATTGCATCCGCGCCCGCGTCTACCTTGCACTTGAGGTGCTCGATATCCGCCGCCTGCCCTTGCGAATCGGGATGCGGTTCAGGATAGCCCGCCACCGCGATTCGCATCCGGGTTTCCTGGCGTAGCGCCATCACGAGGTCGGCGGTCGACGCAAAGCCGCTCTCATGCGACACGAAAGCGCCACCGGCACCGTTATCCCCATCTCCACGCAGGGCAACGGTCCACCGTGCCCCTGCCGTTTCACATGCCCGTGCCACCTCGATCACGTCATTCTGAGATGCGCCTGCACAGGTCAGGTGCCCGGCCACAGGTACGTCGATTCGGTCACTACGCAACGTCTGGATAGTGTTGACCGTCCGTCCTTGGCTCGATCCGTTCGCGCCATAAGTCACGGAGAAGAAGCGCGGCTTCAGCGGAGCGAGAGCGCGAACGCACCGTCGCAGCCCTGCATCGCTCATCTCGTCCTTCGCAGGAAACAACTCGAAGGACAGTGCGATGCGATCTGAAGAGGACGTGGTCATGACAGCAATCTCCGTTGAGGTTGAAAGAACCATATCAAGATTTCTTTATGTGTAAATACATTTTTGTGCTAAGGCTATCTCCATTGTCGTAATTTAGATGCGCGAAGTCGTAGCTGATGCATTCGTTTGGATGTGCGAGCGATATGCGGAATGCAGGATCGGGAGAGATTGAGATGCCGCAGGTTACAGTCGTTTACTGGCGCGACATGCCCGCCCAGGTCATCGTGAAAGCCGGTCGTAAGACCGCCAAGCGGCAACTGCCCGAACGGTTCGAGCAAGCCATCGACCGCGCCGCAATGAAGACCGGGGCGGCCAGTACCGACGACTACCTCGCCGAATGGCGACGCGGTGAACCTTACGCCATTGAAGGCGACGATCTGGAAGCTCTGGTTGCTGCCGAGGCGACCAGAATAGAAACTGAATACGATCACGATACGCTCAAAGCTCTGATCGAGTCGGGCGGTAATACTCCAACCTGATGCGAACCCTCTTTTCAGGAGCGACCATAATGGCCCTTCTCTCCGCTCTCTTCCGTTCGGATGACAAGAACACGACGCAAAATGGCGCTGATCGCCGAGCCGTTGCGGCTTTCCTGCAAGGATGTTCGATCGAGGTGATGCCGCGCACGGCGGCCAAGGTCGAGGATTTCAAGGCGGTCCTCGCGCCCGGAACTCGTGTCTACATAGCTCACATCGATGGGACGCCCATTGAGGAGATGGTTGCAACGGCAAAGCGCCTGTCGGCGGATGGCTTCAACGTCATGCCCCACTTTCCGGCCCGAATCATCGCCGATGCTGCGGTGCTCGAAGATTGGATTGATCGCTATCAGGGCGAGGCAGGTGTCGAGCAGGCGCTACTGCTGGCGGGTGGCGTGGATAAGCCCATCGGTTCGCTCGCATCGTCCATGGACATGCTGGAAACCGGCCTCTTCGGTGCGAAGGGATTCAAGCGATTGCACGTTGCCGGCCACCCCGAGGGGAATACGGATATCGACCCGGACGGTTCAGAAAAGAACCTTATGGATGCATTGCGCTGGAAACAGAAATTCGCAGAATCAAGCGACGCCGAAATGGCACTCGCCACCCAGTTCTGCTTTGAATCGGGGCCCGTCATCGAATGGGCAGACCGCCTCCGTGCCGAAGGCATCGATATTCCTATCCATATCGGTGTCGCCGGACCGGCCAAACTTCAGACGATGATCAAATTCGCCATCGCCTGTGGTGTCGGTCCCTCCCTGCGTGTTCTGCAACGGCGTGCGGCGGATGCCACCAAGCTTCTGATGCCCTTCACGCCGGATGAGTTCGTCACCGAACTCGCTCTGCACAAGGCGAAGACCCCCGATTTCAACATCACCAATGTCCATTTCTTCCCGCTTGGCGGGATCGGCAAGGCCGCTGAATGGATCACCGAACATCGTGACGCCTGATTTTTCTCTTTCGGAAAGTTCCCGCCCATGACCCGCACCGTCATCGAGTCGAAAACCAAAACTGTCGTCATTGGTTTCGACGAACCGTTCTGCGTGATCGGCGAACGCATCAATCCGACGGGCCGCAAGAAACTGGCCGCTGAACTCGAGCAGGGCGATTTCTCGACCGTCGAGAGAGATGCGCTCGAACAGGTCGCCTGCGGGGCGACGGTCCTTGACGTGAACTCCGGCGCGGTGTTCTCGAACAAGATGGCCGAAGACCCCCGCTACGCCGACAACAATTTCGTTGAGCCGCCCCTGATGCGCGAACTCATCACGCGCATTCAGGGACTCGTCGACGTGCCTCTTTGCATCGACAGTTCGGTCCCCGGTGCCCTGCAAAATGGGCTGGAGGCAGCAGAAGGTCGTCCGCTTCTCAATTCGGTGACAGGGGAGGAGGAGCGCCTCGAAATCGTGCTGCCCCTCGTCAAGAAATATAACGTCCCGGTCGTTGCGATTTCCAACGACGATACCGGGATATCCGAAGACCCTGAAGTCCGCTTTGCCGTCGCGAAGAAGATCGTCGAACGCGCTGCCGATCACGGCATCAAGCCTGAGGATATCGTCGTTGATCCGCTGGTCATGCCAATCGGTGCGATGTCGACTGCGGGCCAACAGGTCTTCACTTTGGTACGCCGTTTGCGCGAAGAACTGGGCGTCAATACCACTTGCGGCGCGTCGAACATCTCCTTCGGCCTGCCGAACCGCCACGGCATCAACGGCGCTTTCCTGCCGATGGCGATTGCCGCCGGGATGACTTCCGCCATCATGAACCCGGTTCGCCCGCAGGAGATGGAAGCGATCCGTGCCGCCAATTTCCTGATGGGCAACGATCCCAACGGGTCGGCATGGATCAAGCACTGCAAGATGATGGAAGCGGTCGATAAAGGCGAAACGACCTTCGCAGATGCTGCTGCCGAAGCATCCAAATCCTCGACCGGCGGTCGCCGGGGTGGCGGACGCAGTCGCCGTCGCGCCGAGGGCTAAGCCCCTCGCGCCCCAACGGACAATATGTACCGTTGTGGCGTGTTGCCGCGCTTGCTACGACTGCATCGCAGTACCGTGGCGTGTGAGCAGGATCTGGTGTGATGGACGAAAGCGGCGACCGCGCGAAGAGTAAGCAAATATCGCTGTTGCGCCGTCTGCTGCCCTTCTTCCGACCTTATAAGCTGTATGTCGCTGCAGCGATGGTGGCATTGCTGGCGGCAGCGGGATTCATGCTCACGATGCCGATTGCGCTGCGGCGGGTAATCGATCTCGGTTTCGACCCTGAGAACGCCGAATACATCGACAAGTATTTCATCGCCCTCATCGGCGTCGCCGCTGCGCTGGCCATCGCCACCGCCCTGCGCTTCTATTTCGTCTCGCGCCTAGGCGAGCGGGTTGTGACCGATCTGCGCCGCGCCGTATACGATCACGCCATCGGTATGTCGCCCCGCTTCTTCGAGACGATCCGCACGGGCGAAACCCTCTCGCGCATCACGACCGACACCACCCTGATCCAGAGCCTCGTGTCCTCCTCGATCTCCATTGCACTCAGGAACCTGCTGCTCCTGATCGGCGGGATCGTGATGTTGTTCTTCACCAGCGCCAAGCTGACCGCGCTCGTTCTTCTGACCGTCCCACTCGTCATCGTCCCCATCGTCGTGGCCGGGCGCAAGGTGCGCGGCTTCTCTCGCGAGGCACAGGACCGATTGGCCGAAAGCTCGGCCATAGCAGGCGAAACCCTGTCCAGCATCCGCGACGTCCAGAGCTACACGCAGGAAGACGCCGTCCGCCTGCGCTTCGGCGACGCTACCGAAGGCTCGTTCGAAGCGGCGCGCAAGCGCATCACTGCGCGATCCCTGCTTACCGCAGTGGTGATCTTCCTCGTCTTCACCGGCATAGTCGGCGTCATGTGGATTGGCGCAAGGGACGTTATCTCCGGCACGATGAGTGCAGGCGAATTGGGCCAGTTCATTCTCTACGCCGTTCTCGTCGCGGGTGCGGTGGGCGCGCTGACCGAAATCTGGACTCAGGCCCAGCAGGCCGCCGGGGCGACCGAACGACTGGTTGAAATCCTCGATACGGAAGCCGACATCGTCCCCCCTGAAAACCCCGTGGCCTTGCCGGTGCAGGCGCTTGGCGACATCGTCTTCGACCATGTCTCCTTCAACTACCCGAGCCGTCCCAACGTGCGGACGTTGGAAGACGTGTCCCTGCACATCGCCCCCGGAGAAACGGTCGCGGTAGTCGGCCCGTCCGGGGCAGGCAAGACGACCCTGTTCCATCTTCTGCAGCGCTTCTACGACCCCGCGGAAGGCAGCATCCGGCTTGACGGTGTGCCTCTAGATGCTGCTGATCCGACCACCGTGCGCGCTCGCTTGGCCGTGGTGCCACAGGAACCGGCTATCTTCGCCGCCAGCGTTTTCGATAACATCCGTTTCAGTCGACCCGATGCCAGCGAGGATGAAGTATACGAGGCCGCAAAAGCCGCCGCCGCCCATGACTTCATCGAAGCGCTCCCCGAGGGATATGCCACTGAAGTAGGCGAGCGGGGCGTCATGCTCTCAGGGGGGCAGAAACAGCGTATCGCCATCGCACGCGCCATCCTGCGTGATGCCCCGGTCCTGTTGCTCGACGAAGCAACCTCCGCCCTCGATGCCCAGAGCGAGCGCGACGTGCAGAATGCCTTCGAGCGCCTCTCCAAGGATCGCACGACTCTCGTCATTGCCCACCGCCTCGCCACCGTGAAAAGTGCCGACCGCATCCTCGTCATGGAAGGCGGCCGCATACTCGCCGAAGGAACCCATAATGAGCTGGTTGCCGAGGGCGGTCTCTATGCCCGTCTCGCTAGCCTGCAATTCACCGATCTGCGCGCGGTTGAGCCGAATGAGCCACTGAAAACGGTGACGGTCGAACCACAGCCGGTATCGGCCTGACGATCGGGCAATGCGAAAACATTCCCTTACACTAGCGGGCCACAGAACCAGTGTGTCATTGGAACCGGCCTTTTGGCAGGCGTTCCAGAACTGCGCCGAGCGCGAAGAACTGTCCGTCAACGCCTTGGCAGAGCGGATCGATGCTGCTCGTTTGCGGGAGGGGCAGCACAACCTGAACCTCTCCGCCGCGATCCGCCTGCACGTTCTCCAAGACCTTCAGGCACAGTTGCGCGCAGTTTCCGATTGATATAAGGATTTTCTTATATCATCATTGCCTTGGAGAGACCCGTGACTGATCGCCTGACCCGCCTGCTCGAAACTCGCGACTGGTTGCTGCTTGACGGGGCGACAGGCACCAATCTCTTCGCCATGGGTCTGGAAGCGGGCGAGCCGCCGGAATTCTGGAATTTTGATTTCCCTGACCGGATTCGTGCCTTGCATCAGGGGTTTGTCGATAGCGGTTCGGATGTGATCCTCACGAACAGCTTCGGCGGAACGTCCTATCGTCTCAAGCTGCACAATGCTCAGGACCGCGTCCACGAGCTGAACAAGCGTGCCGCCGAACTCGCGCGTGAAGTCGCCGATGCATCGGATCGTGAGATTATCGTCGCCGGATCGGTCGGCCCGACCGGCGAATTGATGCAGCCCGTCGGTCCCCTCAGCCATGCTGATGCCGTCGCCGCATTCGAGGAGCAAGGCAGGGCGCTGATCGAGGGTGGTGCTGATGTGCTTTGGGGCGAAACCATTTCATCCGAAGAGGAGATGGCCGCCATCGCCGAAGCCGCCGCCAATATTGGCGCGACCCTCTGCGGAACGCTGAGTTTCGATTCTGCGGGCCGAACGATGATGGGCGTCACGTCCTCCGCCTATGCCGGGATGCAAGATACTTTCGCGACAAAACCGCTGGCCTTCGGCGCAAATTGCGGCACTGGCGCGCCCGACCTGATGCGCACGGTACTGGGTCTGACCGAAGCCGCCCCAGGCGCTATCGTCATTGCCAAAGCCAATGCCGGTATCCCGAAATACGTGGATGGGGCCATCGAGTACGATGGCACGCCCGAAACGATGGCCGAATACGCCAAACTGGCCCGTGATGCCGGGGCGCGACTGATCGGCGGCTGCTGTGGAACCCGCAACCCACATCTCAAGGCGATGCGCGCAGCATTGGAATCGCACACGCCCGGTGAACGCCCTTCTCTGGATAAAATCCGTGAGACACTTGGGGAATTCTCGTCGGCTGATGATGGGACAGGCGATGCCCCCGCGCCAACGCGCGAGCGCCGCTCCCGCCGCAAACGGACCTGAGACAGTTAAATCCGATCAGTTTGAGTCAACGAGTGCAGGAAAATGCCCACTCTTGGGGCAATTTCTGCTCAACTTGATCGGATTTAACTCTACTCGACAGACCAGCGGATCATGACCGTCGCTTCAATGCCGACGACTGTTGGACCCGTGGCACCCTGCGCACCATAGGAACTGGTCCTGTAGGTCGGTCCACTACGCGGTGCGCTCGTGTCCGACCGTATTTCCGTCAGTTCCACGATAGGGCCGAGGGTCAGATTCGCGGCCCGCGCGTAGGTCTCGGCCCGCTCGATGGCGTCGGCCACCGCGTTCTCTCGAACCTCGGTCAGCACGGGCGCGCGATCCTGAATATCGTATTCCAATCGAGCCACACCATCGATCCCTGCTTTCGCCAAAGCGTCCAGCACCGTTCCTGCTTTACCGAGATCCGTCAGCGTGACCGTGATACTCCCCTGCGCTGCAAATCCCGGATCGTCCGACCCGATCAGACGCTTTCCCGCCGAACGCCCCTGTCCCACCGTGATTCGCGACCCATAAACCTTCCCGTGGGGTTCCATCGCCGTACGCAGACTTGAAAGTCGCTTCGCCGCCGTTGTCATCGCATCAGCGGCACTATCATCCTGCACATAAATGCTGCCGCTTGCCCTCACGATGTCAGGCTCGACCGAAGCCCGTGCGCTCCCCGTGATGGTCAGCCGGTTTCCGTCTTCCTGCGCCGCAGCAGCGAAGGGAGCGAGGGCGAGTACAACGGCGAGAGCTTTGAACATTGAGCGAACCTCCAAATGGGACGTTAGCGTTTGTGTCGCGCTTCTGTGGCAGAATCAGGCCACATGCGGGGTCACGCCCTTATCCGTGCGGAGCATCCACGCTGCCGCCACCCCGGCCAAAGCTCCGAAAAGATGCGATTCCCACGAGATACGCGGATCGTTCGGCAGGACACCCATGAGCAACCCGCCATAAAGCATCGCCGCCGCCGCCGCCGCGAAGATCGCCCTGAAACTGCGCTCCACGAAACCTAGCGCAACGATATATCCGAAATAACCGAAGACCAGCCCGCTCGCACCCACATGAACCCGGTTGCCTCCTCGTGCGAGCAGCCAGACGAGCGCCCCGCCCACGAAGACGATGATAAGCGACGCTTCGACGAACCGCTTCGGTGAAGCCATCGCTGCCATCCCTCCCAGCATCAGCAACGGCACGGTATTCGCCGCCACATGCTTGAACCCACCATGCAGCAACGGAGAAATCGGAATTCCAATCAATCCTCCCAAGTCACGCGGCTCCAGCCCGAACCAGACATTCGGCCTGTATCCGAATGCGAAGTTGGCAAACTGAATCACCCAGATGACGATGACGAAGGTGATGACCGGGCGCAGACGCTCCATCGTCAGACTGTCGCGATCGAGCGGCATCGTGTCCTCGTGAGCGGTTGCGTGTTACGAACCGATACACGCCTCGCGCAGCCTCGCCAAGCATGTTGGCGTCGCCCGTCGATTTATCGCGACGAGGGGTCGCGCATGGCACAGTTTTGTGGTCTGACTGCCCTAGCGTTTTAATGTCGAAAGGCGCGCCGTGCGCCCGATTATTCGGATGGAGCGACCATGTCCGACGAAGAAGATGACATCGTTCTCAGTGAACTGAGCAACGAGGAACTCGTGCAGCAGATGCATGATGATCTCTATGACGGTCTCAAGGACGAGATCCTGGAGGGTGTCAACATCCTGCTTGAGCGGGGCTGGGAACCCTACAAGGTGCTAACGGAGGCACTGGTCGAGGGAATGCGGATCGTCGGAATCGACTTCCGTGATGGCATCCTCTTCGTGCCGGAGGTTTTGCTCGCGGCTAATGCCATGAAGGGCGGCATGGGCATCCTCAAACCGCTTCTCGCCGAGACCGGCGCACCGAAGCAGGGCAAGATGGTCATCGGCACTGTGAAGGGCGATATCCACGATATCGGCAAGAATCTCGTCTCCATGATGATGGAGGGTGCGGGCTTCGAGGTGGTTGATCTTGGTATCAACAATCCTGCCGAGAATTATCTGGAGGCCCTTGAAAAAGAGGACGCCGATATCCTTGGCATGTCCGCGCTTCTGACGACGACGATGCCTTACATGAAGGTTGTCATCGACGAGTTGAAAGCCAAGGGCATCCGCGAGAACTACGTCGTTCTCGTCGGCGGCGCGCCGCTGAACGAAGAATTCGGCAAAGCCATCGGTGCCGATGCCTATTGCCGTGATGCCGCCGTCGCCGTGGAAACGGCGAAGGAGTATATGGCTCAGCGGACGCACAATCAGTAGGAGCGTGGCATGAGACGCGGGAGCGCAAAGCGGGATCGCACGGTGGAGAGCATTACGCTGCCGCCGGATTATCTTGCCGATGACGCCCTCGCCACACGCGACGTCGACATCCCATTAGGGGCGAAATCCGCGCCCCGCACGCTTCTCATCGCGTGCGGGGCGCTCGCGCGTGAAATCTTGGCGATCATCGAGATCAATAGGTTTACTGACATCGCGCTCGAATGTCTTCCGGCCAATCTTCATAATCACCCGGAACGTATCCCTGAAGCCGTGCGCGAAAAAGTCCGTGCGGCCCGGTCGAGGGGGATCGAAGACGTTCATGTCGTTTACGCCGATTGCGGGACGGGCGGGCTGCTCGACCGGGTTTGTGAAGAAGAAGGCGTAACTCGCATAGCGGGACCACACTGTTATGCCTTCTTTGACGGACTCGACGCTTTTGCGTCTCGCTCGGAGGAGGAGATCGGCGCACTCTTCCTGACGGATTTCTTTGTTCGCCAGTTCGACACGCTGCTCTGGAAGGGCCTCGGCATGGATCGGCATCCCGAGTTGCGCGACATGTATTTCGGAAATTACGACCGTGTCGTTCATCTCGCACAGACCAACGACCCCGCCCTCGATACCAAAGCTCGCGCCGCTGCCGACCGCCTTGGTCTGCGCTATGTACGCCGGAAGACTGGCTACGGGGAACTCGTCGATTTCGTCACCCGCGCCGCTTCAAGCTGACAAAATCAACCTGCGTCTGACTTAACCAGCCGCAGGTGTCCTCGGTCACGCTCTTCTTCGTTTCGCGACAGGCGGCGTGGTGCGCCCCCGTCGATAGTTTTCAGTTCAGGTGTTCCACGCTCCGGCGATCCAACGAGTGCCAAAGGCTCCAGCCGCACATCGCGTGATCCGTCACTCGAACGCCGCCCGAACAATGGTCCGGTTCCCACCCCTTCGAAACTGTCACCCGTCAGTTCGAACAGACGCACCCGATCAACCCAGTGATGGATGGGGTCGTAAAGGCGTGCAAAGGCTTTTTCCTCGCCCATGTAATATCCACACCCAAGCACCCGCGTCATCTCGCCCATATCCGAGCGCAACGGTAGATAGAGGAATTCGGCCTGATAGTGAAAGCCGCCCCGGTTCTCTACCGTGCATGTGATGTGTCCGATGCAGGGTTCAGCGACGACCCGGTGCATCACGTCGCGCACTTTCGCGCGACACTCTCCATGCCATAGCGCCAGCGCACTCATCCCGCGTAGTTCCATCCCGAAATTCTCGCACAGGCGAGTCCCGGCCAGACGAAAGCGCACTGAGTCGCGACTTTGGGCTTCGAGAATGAAGGTACTGTCGAGAAGCGCAGCGATCTCGCGCGGTTCTATCTCGCTGCGAAACGGCGCAAGGCGACCATCGCGAATGGAGTTCCAGTAATCGTAGAGTGCGCGGGTCTTCGGATGTTTCATGCTCGTTAGCCTCGTCGGATCATCAGGGCAGGGTTAAACGCCTCACGCTGACGACCTCATGTCGCCCGAGATCAGACCCCCCCGGCCCGACCGTCGCCCGACAAGCCCTCACAATAGGACAAGCCGGAGTGAAACGAAACTCGAAAAGCGGGTCGCAACCCTCGTGCCAGTTCATTTCCGTACATCTCCGGCCCGAAAAAGTTACGCAGGGACACGATGCGACCTCGCGAGCTGGTTCCGATGGACGGGAAAGGGGTGTCGCGATAGGGTCCGGCCGATGAAAAGCATGACGGGATTCTCGGCCCTCGATGGCTCGGATGCAGGAGTGAACTGGCGTTGGGAACTTCGCAGCGTTAACGCGCGCGGATTGGACCTGAAGATCAGACTCCCTGCGGGCTTTGAGGCGCTGGATGCGGTTCTTCGGTCCCTTGCGCGTGCGGCCATCACGCGCGGATCGGTCGGTGCATCCTTGTGGATATCAAGTGAGCGGGACACTGGGATCGGCAGGCCGGAACCCGCGGCGATCCGTGCCGCCATCGACGTGCTGCGCGAAACACGGGAAACCGCTGCCGACACTGGATTGCCGCTTGCCCCAGTGACGGGCGAGGCGTTGGTGCCGTACCTGCTCTCTGCGGCAAGCGGGGGGCGTGTGCGACAGCCGGATACCGAAGCTCTGGCCGACCCGCTGAAAGCCGGATTCGAAACAGTCCTTGCTGGTCTCGTACAGGCGCGTGAAGACGAAGGCGCGCGACTGGCACGTATCATCGCCGGACATCTGACTCAGATTGAATCACTGATGCGGGAAGCGGAAGGTTGTGCGGATGAGGCCATGCGCTCTTTGCGTGATCGCGCCATAAGGCAAATCCGCGATCTGATGCAAGACGAAGCGGGTCTCGATGCTGGCCGTTTGGAGCAGGAGGTCGCGATCCTCGCTACGAAAGCCGATGTCAGGGAAGAAATCGACCGGCTGAAAGCGCATATCGCAGCAGCGCATGATCTGCTTGCAGCAAACGATCCAGTCGGCCGAAAACTCGATTTTCTGACGCAGGAGTTCAATCGCGAAGCGAATACACTGTGCTCGAAATCGGCGACCGACGCCCTGACCCGGATCGGTCTCGATCTCAAAATCGTCATCGACCAACTCCGGGAGCAGGCCGCCAATGTCGAATGAGCCGCCAGCCGTTATCTTGCCAATCCTCGAGGCCGTTGAAACATTCGAGACGATGCCGCGCCGCGGATTGCTTTTTATCCTCTCGTCGCCATCGGGGGCCGGCAAGACCACGCTGTCCCGCCACCTGCTGGCCGCTGACGAAGGCTTGAACCTATCCGTTTCTGCCACGACACGTCCTCCGCGCGTCGGAGAGAGAGACGGGGTCGATTACCACTTCGTCAGCGTCGATACGTTCGGCGAGATGGCGAACAATGGTGCGATGCTGGAACACGCCAAGGTTTTCGACAATCTTTACGGTTCGCCGCGCGCCCCAGTCGAGAGCGCGCTTGCAGCGGGGCGTGACGTGCTTTTCGATGTCGATTGGCAGGGCGCACAACAGATCAAACTGGCGATGCAGGGCGATGTGGTCAGCGTCTTCATCCTGCCGCCATCCGTCGCAGCCCTCGAAGGCCGCCTGAAAGCGCGTGCTCAGGACGACGACGCCACCGTCGCGCGGCGCATGGCCAAGGCGATGGACGAAATCAGCCATTGGCGCGAATACGACTATGTGCTGGTTAATGACGATCTCGATAAATGCGCGACACAACTCGCCGCGATCCTGACGGCGGAGCGTCTGCGGCTACACCGCCGTAATCCGGGTCTCGACGGTTTCGTAGCCCGCCTGGAAGGGGAAAAAGACACATGATCTACGCGCTGGACGGTGTCTCGCCGCAAATTCATCCGACCGCCTGGATCGCGCCCTCGGCGGTTGTGATCGGCAATGTCCTTCTGGGCGAGGGCGCAAGCGTCTGGTTCAATGCGGTCCTGCGCGGCGATAACGAGCCGATGACGATAGGTCCCCGCTGCAACGTGCAGGATGGCTGCGTCCTCCATTCTGATCCCGGCTTTCCACTGACTCTGGAAGAAGATGTCACGCTGGGGCATCTCGCGATGGTCCATGGCTGTCATGTGGAGGCAGGCGCATTGATCGGCATGAAAGCGACGATCCTTAATGGTGCGCGCATCGGACGGGGCGCATTGGTCGGGGCCGGAGCACTGGTGCCCGAAGGCCGCGAGATCGAAGCCGGGAAACTCGCCCTCGGATCACCCGCTAAAGCAGTCCGCGATCTCTCTGAAGCCGAAATCCAGCGATGTACCGCAACAGCAACCCACTATGTGCAGAATGCGAAGCGCTTCCGCGAAGGGTTGGGAGCGGTCTCGTAGCTTATCCGCCCGCACACGCTTCCGCATCGATGTTATCGATGGCCTCGATCACCCCATCCCATGCCAGCATGATCGATGCATGGCGGTTCTTGTAGTCTTTAGCCGGGGTCAAAACCTCCAGCGCCGACCACATCCCCTCTGGCGCATCGGCCCCCTGCTTGAGCATCGCGCGCAGCGCGTCCCGTCCCGTGGCGAGGTCCGCACGGCTTGCCCCAACGACTTTTTCGCCAAGAATTGCAGCGGAAGCCTGCCCCAATGCACAGGCTTTGACATCCTGTCCGTATTCAGCGACCTGGTCGCGATCCATCCGTACGTCCACGGTCACGGTCGATCCGCAAAGCGGAGAGCGTTTCATGGCACTGCCCTGCGGGTCGGCCAGACGCTCGGCATGGGGAATATCCGCCGCCAGCGCCAGTATCCGCTTCGAATAGAGACTGATTAGGTCTGCCGCGTCCGCCATGGCCGCCTCCCCGTGATCCAGCCCCTCTATATAGCGCGAAGCTGGCGTTTCGTGAAGGCACGGCTATAAGTCGCACCGATTATCCAGGAACGTGCCATGCCTTTCGACCCGAAAACCCTGACGTTCAACGCCGACGGCCTGCTCCCTGCCATTGCGCAGCAGCATGATACCGGCGAGGTGCTGATGCTCGCATGGATGAACGCCGCGAGCGTGTCTGAGACTCTGCGCACGGGTCGCGTCACCTACTGGTCGCGCTCGCGCAAGGCTTATTGGCGCAAGGGGGAAACCTCCGGCCATGTCCAGCAACTCATCGAACTTCGCTTCGACTGCGACCGCGATTGCCTGTTACTCTTGGTTGATCAGACCGGTCCGGCTTGTCACACGAATCGCCGCTCTTGCTTCTACACAGCGGTGCGGGAAGGCGAAGAAGCGATCCTAGCTGACCCCGAGTGACCATGGTTAAGGCTCGAACCAGCCGCGCTCGACTTCCCCGTCTATCTCGAAAAGACATCCCACCCCGAAATCGCTTGGCGGCTCGTCCGTTGTAGCAGGCGTAAGTGGCCCGGTCGGCGGTGGAACAGGGGCGTCGGGATAGCGGCTCCAGTTCGACATCTTCTCCAGCTGATAAGGATGAATGTATTGCACACCTGCCAAGCGGACCGAGGCGACCTCCAGATGGCTCCGTGCTCTGGACAGGCAAATCAGGATGGCAGCCGTGTCGGAGAGATGGGCGCGAGGCGTCTTTGCGACAATGTCGCTGATGCGCTTCACGGCCTCGCGCAGAACCGGCATATCTTCTCTTATTTCTACTCCGGCAAACAGAAAATCGCGAACGCCTGGCCAATCCGGCAAGTCGGTCAGATCGATGTGAATCTTACCGAGCCCCTGTCAACTTCGCGCGATGCACGCACTGGAAGATCGAATCGCGATTCGTAGACGGCAAGGATGCGATCTGCATCAGGCGCTTCCGGCAACTCAGCCGCGCTCCAGTCCGCCGTATGCAGCAGCAGGGATTCGGGTCGCGACGGCGCAAAATTCAGGACTTTAGCGATGGCTATGTCATCACTCCCCTTCAGTCAGTAATGGGGTGGCGGCATGTCGTCCCGTGCAGGTGATGGCCCGTCTTCCCCGATTGCCAGAACGAGACCGGCCAGCCGCTCGACCTGCGCTTCCAGCCGCCGGATCGCGGCCCATTGCTGCGCCATCTGTGCTGACATATCGTCGATGGGGGC
Organism: uncultured Neomegalonema sp.; assembly: GCA_938034615.1. Lineage (GTDB taxonomy): Bacteria > Pseudomonadota > Alphaproteobacteria > Rhodobacterales > Rhodobacteraceae > JAHDDY01. The sequence goes on from CALHLW010000005.1 coordinate 29,069, forward strand.
GGTATTATGGGCGAGATGTTCTTCAACAGAGGTGGACATAGTGGTTTCCTCGGGATCGCCCTTGGCTGAAATCCATCCTTAACCTGATCCACGCGATCCTGCCATTCGAGATCGTCAGTTTGATAAAAGTGTCTTTCTCACCGCGATTATCGCTGATTGCGTATCGCTGCTGGAATGGCGCGCCCGCAGTCGTTATGGTTGATGAACATCCGGCTCTTACGGGAAAGACGATGCTCGATTTCACTGAAGCGCGCGAGGCGATGGTCGACCGTCAGGTGCGGCCATCCGACGTGACCCGCCATAACATCATCGAAGCGATGCTCGCTATTCCTCGCGAGACGTTCGTGCCTGCCAGTCAGCGCGCGGTTGCTTATGTTGATCGCGACGCGCCGCTCGGCAAGGACCGCGTCTTGCTGGCCCCGCGCACCTTTTCGAAGATGCTCGATGCTGCCGAGATCGGAACCTCGGAGACGGTCTTGGATGTCGGCTGTGGCCTTGGATACTCCAGCGCAATCATCGCGCGACTGTGCCGGGGCGTCATTGCGGTGGAGCAGGACGAAGCCATGGCGAGCGCCGCCGAGGCCAACCTCGCTTCCCTCGCCATCGACAATGCGGTGGTTCTGAACAATCCTCTGTCCGCGGGAGCACCGGGCGAAGGCCCCTATGATGTAATTGTCGTATCCGGCGGGATCGCATCTGACCCGAACGCTCTCTATGACCAGCTTGCAGAGGATGGACGGCTGATCGCGATATGGATGCAGAATGGGACTGGCCAGGCAAGATTGTCCGTCAAATCGGGCGATGATGTCGCGACCCGGTGGGTCTTCGATGCCACTGCCCCGATCCTGCCCGGTTTTGAGGCCACACCAGCCTTCGCGTTCTGAGGGCGGGGAGAGTCGGTATGCGTGGTAAGGGTATGATGCGAGTGGCCATCCATGTGTTTGCGCTGTTGGCTTCCGGGTCTGCGCTTGCAGAGGGTCTGCCTGAAATCGTCGAGGATGCTTATCTCTACAATCCTACGATCGATGCAGCCCGCGCCAATCTTCTGGCACAAGGGGAGAGCGTGGCCATCGCCAATGCAGGGCGGTTGCCGACCGTCAGCCTGACGTCGCAATATCAGTTGAGTCGTCGATGGGTTCCCGAGCCAATCGACGACGTGACGACTGCACCACTCTCCCTTGGCATCAACGGGAGCATTCCACTTTACGATGGTGGTAGCACTGCAAATAGCGTCAGTCAGGCCCGCGCCAATGTCGATTCTGCCTATGCAGCACTCGCGGCGCAGGAGCAGACGACGATCCTAAATGCCGTCAGTGCGTATTTCGACGTGCTGCGCGACAAGGAAGTGCGCGATCTGACTGTCGAAAGCCTAAGGTTGCTTGTTGAGGAGTTAGAGGCGAGTGAAGCTCGTTTCGAAGCGGGTGAGGTCACGATCACGGATGTGGCGCAAACAAAGGCGCGAGTGGCTGCTGCGAATTCCGATGTCATTCAGGCAGATGGCAACCTGCGTTCCAGCGCAGAAGGCTTCCGTGCCATCGTGGGTCGTCTACCCGGTGCTCTCGATGCGCCGGAATTCTTGCCTGAACTGCCTGCCAGTGCGAGGGCGTCGGAGGATATCGGGTTAGCCTATCATCCCGATATCCGTGCAGCGCGTTCTGCCGAACGGGCGGCGGTTTACAATATCCGTGTGATCAATGCGGATAAGTTACCCACCGTTGACTTCGGTAGTTCATTGAACGGTCAGTTCAACGACACAACTAACCGCTTTGACTCACGATTTGACAATCAGATAACTGCCGCACTTAACCTGACGCTGAATGCACCGATCTATCAGGGTGGGCAGGTAGACAGCCGCATCCGCCAAGCTCAACATATCGCCACCCAACGGCGCGCGGAGTATCATGTGGCCGTGCGCGAGGTGCAGCGGACGGTCAATATTGCATGGCAGACTTTGGTGACGGCGCGCGGGTCCATCGAGTCAGACAAGGAGCAAGTGCTGGCTGCAAAGCTGGCATTCGATGGTATCAGCGAGGAATTATTGGTCGGCTCTCGCGCGACAATCGATGTTTTGGACGCGGAACGCGCGCTGCTTAATGCGCGGGTTGCATTGGTGAATTCGGTCCGCCAACTCAACGTTGCCGCCTACACGCTGATCTCTGCGATGGGGCTGCTTGATGCGGGCTTCTTCGGTATCCAGCCTGTCGTCGGTGACGAGGGGGGGATTGCCAAGGTGGAACCATTGTCGCCCTATGGTGTGGTGAGAAATTCCGAAGCAGCATGGCGATTTCCGTGGCGCCCCTGACGGATACATTGCCTGTTAACCAAAAATGATTAATTCTCGGCTTGACTGAATTGTGTAAGATGCTTGCGATAACCGGTTTTCCGGAATGGCGAGCCACGGAAGCGACGCCTCTCTGACCGTGAGAATGCGGTAGATCTGGAGTAATGTCATGAGTGACACCGCGAATGCCCGCGAACCGAGCATGGAAGATATCCTCGCCTCGATCCGCCGAATCATCGACGAGGAAGATACGCGCGATGGTCGCCCGGCCTCCGATCTCGCCGTCGATGCTGGTGACAACGACAGGCATATCGACGATGGACCTTTGCCCGTCATGGCTGCGGCCACAGTGAGTCGGGACGATGAAGACGCGCCCCTTGGCGACACGGTCGAAACCGTTTCTGCGAACCGCGATGACGCTAACGAAGCGATCTTCCCAGAGCGCGACAGCCTTTTTTGGTCCCGCGCAACTGGGCGTGGTGCCCCCATCCCCTCCGACGTGGATTCGGATGAAAGCGATGAGGCACCCGCGTCTACTGTATCTGACACGCTGGAAGATCGCGCAGAAGACGATTTTGATGACGACACTGCGGAGACGTCGCGAACCGACATTTTTTCACGGGCGCAGAGCAAACTCGAATCGACCTCCCGCCTCAGCACAAGAGAGCGGATGCAAAATCTCGCTGCCCGTGCCGGTGAGCGTGCAGAAGGTGACGGGGACGCGGTTGAGGGTGGTGTCGATACATCGAAGATGTCCGAGGTTGCCGACCTTGACGATGATGGGTTGGAAGACCGTCTCGACGCGGACGTGTTGCCGGACTTCTCTATGTTGGAAGATGATGATGACGCTTCCAAGGACGACGATACTAGCATTCGTGCAGCGACGGGCGACGTATTGGAGTTGACCGATCCGATTGAGCGCAGTGACAGCGCGGCAGATGAGTTGATCTCGCGTGCCGGCTCGGAACTCGATCAGGAAGGCGGTGATGACAGCTATGTGAGTGCTTTCGATAGCCCTGAATTCTCCAATACGGGCGAGGAGAGGATTTCGGGAATCGAAGAAGTGCGGACGGGGGCGGCCTCCGATGTAACTGCTGATGGAGATGAAGTTTTCGACCTGACGACGCCTCTGGACGATGAAATGAGTGCGGTTGACGAAGATAGTGTCGAAAGCGATGTAACCTTCAAAGTATCGGATATCGAAGCCGAAGCCGAAGCCGAAGCCGAAGCCGAAGCCGAAGCCGAAGCCGAAGCCGAAGCCGAAGCCGAAGCCGAAGCCGAAGCCGAAGCCGATGATTCTCCCGAGGCGGCGGAAATCGAAGATGCGATCTCCCATCATCTTGAGGAAGACGAACCATCTTCCGGCG
>CALHLW010000006.1 GCA_938034615.1 uncultured Neomegalonema sp.
CGGGACGACCTGTTCCTGATGGCGATAGCCGCTCCAATGCACGACCGTCGCCTCGATATGGATGCCCTCCGTACCGAGAAGCGCCTCGCGCAGGACATCGGTGCGAAATGCCCCCGCCAGCCCGTCCATCTGCGCCGCATACTCCTCGGCATTGATGGATGACGACGTGTCGGTCGCCAGGACCAGCGCAAGGGCGCAGTCGCTCGCATCCGCAGACCGCAGGGGCGCAACGAGCAAAAGCAGAAAAATAACTGGACCACGCATGGCGTCAGACTGCCCGGTTTATGGGGGCGTGTCACGAACTGCCGGTATACTCCCAAGTGGAAGAAGCTGATCCCAACGACGATAAAAGATACCCCATACACACAGGGACAATGCAGTGCCTATAAGGACCGGCATCTGTATCCCCGAACGGACTGCATAGGCTCCGATCAAATAGGTGCCAATGGCCGCAGCGAGTTGCGCGATCATGAATACCGTCCCCATAATGCGCCCACGTTGGCCTTCATCCACAGCAAGCTGAATGATGGTGAAGGTCGAGGTTCTTCGCGTTTCGTGTGCAAATCCCATGATCACCGCAAGGCCCGCCGCGACGTAGAGATTGGTTGTGAGAACCAATCCAGCCAACGCCGCTGTCCCGATCAGAAAAGCCCATAGAATCCGATCCGTGCGGGCCGCGTCGCTGCCGCCATGAGCGAGCCAAAGGGCCGCGCCAATCGCTCCCAGCCCCAGCATGGACAGGATCGTGGACAGGCCAACGACACCGCTCTCCAGAACGGTATCTGCATAGGCCGGCATCATGTGAAAGAAGCCACCGGCAAGCGCATTGCCGACCAGCGAAAGGATAAGAAGCGGTATGAGCGTCGGAGTCGCGCGAATATAGGAAATACCGTCGATGATATCGCCAAAGAGGGTTCGGGATGACCGGGGTGGCTGGCGGAAATCCGGCGGAGTCCTGAGGCACAGGAACGCGGCGATGAGCAATAGATACCCGATCGCATTGACGACGAAAGCAAACGTCGTTCCGAACATCAAGATGATCCAGCCCGCGAATGCAGGGCCAAGAAAAACCGCCAGTTGCGTGTAGGAGGAGCTGACAGCGATAGCCGATGCCACGCGCTCTCGCGCGACGAAGCGCGGTATCGTGCCGTACATCGCCGGGACCATGAAGCTGATGATGATACCGTGGATCAGAACGAGCGCCGCCAGCCACCAGATCGTCAACGCCTCTTGCCAAGCGAAAACCGCAAGCACCAAGGCTTGCACCATGCACAGGACGCTGGTGAGGATCATGATCCTGTGTCGGTCGTACCGATCCGCGAGCGCCCCTGCGAAGGGCATGAGGGCGACATTCGGAACGATGTCCAGCAAGGCCATGACGGCCAACCACTGCGTTGACCCTGTCAATTCCCATGTAAGCCAGCTGACGGTTACGATCTGGACGAAATAGCTGATCCAGGAACCGATGGAACCAACCGAGTAGATGCGGAAGTTCCGGTCTGCGAACGCTTCGCCGATACCTCCGAAACGGGCCTGCTTCTGCAACTCAGACACCAGCAACTCTCTTGCACGATCCTATCCAAACGGAATCGGAGCTTCAGAACATCTGACCCCTCTCCCTACCGTATGAACCTATCCACGTAGTCTGCCCCCAGACCGACCTTCTCGAAATGCGCGCGGCACATCTCGATCTTGGTGAACACGTCTTCGTAACCCAGATGCTTGCCGTAGGGATCGACGTAATACATCACGCCGTTCACCTGAAAATACGTAATCATCTCGTCCACGTCGTCGGGCACGACCAACGTATGAGTCTCGCCCGGCGGCTCATACACATAGCTCCCTTCCGTGGCGACCCAGTCGTGTTCGAGGTAATGCCAATGGCCCTTCAGCACGAAACCATGCACCGGGTTCGGGTGGCGGTGCCGTGACAGAACGCCGGATTTCGTCACCTTCAGCAAGTTCATCCAGTACCCCTGCGAGACGTTCAGGCAGAGCGGGCGGAAGAACACCGTCTCGGTCTGCTGCACCCACATGCGGTCATCCCCTGCGGAGAGGGCATCGGGCACCACGATTTCCGGTATCGCATCGGGGGGCATCGGCAGTTGATAGGGAACGCGGGGTTCTTCATCGGTTTCGACGACGGGCATCGGGGCAGTCCTTTCGGGTTCACATTGCGGCGTAGCCGCCATCGACATTGAGAATGGTGCCGGTCACGAATCCTGCACCGGGACCGGCCAGAAAGAGCGCAGGGCCGATCAGGTCTTCGGGCGTGCCCCACCGGGCCATGGGTGTGCGACCCAGAATGGTGCTTGAGCGGGCCTGATCATCCCGCAAACCCTGCGTAAGCGGGGTGGCGATCCATCCCGGTGCCAGCGCGTTCACGCGGATACCCTGCGGCGCATAGGCAATCGCGAGCGATTTGGTCAATTGCGCGATACCGCCTTTGGAGGCCGAATAGCCGGGCACGAGACCTCCCCCGAAATAGGTGAGCATCGAGGCGATATTGATGATCGTGCCCCTGTTTGCGGCCAGCGCCGCACGGGCGGCGGCGCAGACGCGCATGGTGCCGTTGAGATTGATGTCGAGAACCTGCGCGAAGACCTCCGGGTCATGCTCGGCCTCGCGGCGGATGATGCCCGCGGCGTTTATCGCCACCCGCAGACCTCCGAGCGGGGCGACCAAGGCCGACACCGCCGCCCCGTCCTGCACGTCCAGCGCCCGATAGGTCAGGTTCGCTTCGGCATCCGGGATCGCGCCCACGCCGACGGCAAGGACCGTGTGTCCGGCCTCGGCGAACCCCCTTGCCAGCGCCTGACCGATCCCGCTGGTCGCGCCGGTCACGAGAACGTCGGGGGCCGGAGTTTCGGGGGAGTGAGCTGCTGTCATCCCCCTACCCTAGCGCCATGATCTGATACCGCAATGCGGCATCAAGGAATATCCAACGGACTTGAACCCGAACCGGATCGGTGAGAGGGCATGTCCATGTCGCTCTGGATACCCATCACCATCGTCGCCGCGTTCTTGCAGAACCTGCGCTCGGTCCTCCAGAAAGCGATCAGGGGACGGCTCTCGACCACAGGGGCCGCCTATGCTCGTTTCGTCTATGCACTGCCAATTGCAGTGCTCTACCTGTGGGCATTGCAGGGGCTGGGCGGCTTTGCGGTGCCGCAGGCGAACACCGCCTTCATCCTCTATTGCGCGCTGGGGGGCATCGCGCAGATCCTCTTCACCGTCGTCCTGCTTTGGATGTTCTCCTTTCGCAGCTTCGCGGTCGGGACCACGTTCTCGAAGCTCGAAGTGGTGCTGATAGCCGTCATCGGCGGCGTCCTCCTGGGCGACACTGTCGGACCCCTCGCCCTATTGGCCATCGCGATTGGCGCAATAGGGACCGTCCTCCTCGCCATGACAGAAACGGCGCTCGGCCCCCGTGCCCTGCTACGTGGCCTGACCGAGAAAGCCACGCTTATCGGGCTGCTGAGCGCTGCGCTTCTCGGCGCGTCTGTGGTGTGCTTCCGGGGCGCGGCACTGGCGCTGGGCAGCGAGGATTTCGTCATGGCCGCCGCGCTCACCCTCGTCGTCGCCCTGACGATCCAGACCGTCGCGATGGGCGCGTGGTTCCTGATCTTCGACCGCGCGGAACTGGGCCGCGTGTTCGCCGAGTGGCGGCGGGCGGCTCCGGTGGGGCTGGTCGGCATGGCCTGTTCGGCCTGCTGGTTCATGGCCTTCACCCTGCAAAACGCCGCCTATGTGCGCGCGTTGGGGCAGGTGGAACTGGTGTTCACTTTTGCCGCCGGACTTTTCGTCTTTCGGGAGAAGACCACACGGACCGAATTGGTCGGGGTGGCGCTTATCGTCTGCGCGATCCTGTTGATCCTGCTGGAGTAGAGTAATCCCGTCAGGGTATATCCACCAGTTTGCCGCGCGGGATCAGGCATTCCTTGTCGTAGAAGGGCATCTCGACCAGTTGCGCCGCTTGCATCGACCCGTCCCGGCAGCCGACCGTGACCGCCGTGCCGGGGCCATGTTCCGCCGTCTCCATCAGCGCAATCCCGATGCCATGGCCGAGATAGGGGGAGGTTGCGCCCGCTGTCACCGTTCCGGCCCGCACGCCGTTCACTTCGACGGGGGCCGCGATCAATGGCTCGCCGCTCTCGCAGGCGATGCCGTGGGAGCGGCGACCCTTCGGCCCGGCCAGCAGCGCCGCCTTGCCAAGAAAGTCGCTCTTTCCCTCATCCACGAAATGCCCGAGGCCCGCCTCATACGGCGTCGTGTCCTTGTTGAAATCTGACCCCGCATTCAGGATACCCGCCTCGATCCGGCGGATGTTCATGGCGTCCAACCCGAATATGCGGATGCCGTGCGGCTTGCCCGCCGCCTCGATATGCGCCCAAAGCGCCTCGGCATCATGATGCGGTTCGGTGTAGAATTCCCAACCCAACTCGTTCGTATAGCCGGTGCGGGTGATGACCACCTCCTGTCCGCCGAAGAACACCCGCGCAATGGCGAAATAGCCGAACGGCTCGGGCATTCCGTGATCGCTCGCAGCCTCCAGAATTTTCAGGGCATTCGGTCCCTGAACCTGAGAGACAAAGACGTCCGGGTCGGTGATCGTCACGTCCATCCCGGCAGAATGCGCCCGCGCCCATGAGTAGAAATCTCCATCCGCCTGCGCGTACCAGAATTTATCCGCCGCGAGCCGCAACAGGATGCCATCGGTAATCATCCCGCCGTCTTCATAGCAGGCGAGGCCGTAGCCGCAGCGGCCTACCTTGACCTTGGTGATGTCCTTCGTGAACAGTCGGTCGAGCAGCGCCTCGGCATCCGGCCCCTCGAATTGCAAGGGCCATTCGCCGGTATGGAGAACCGCCGCCTGTCGCCGCAGCCGCCAGTACCCGTCCTCGGTCGAATGATCGTCGAAGCAGACGGCCATGTGCCGCCGGTTATAGACGCAATAATGCGGTCCCATCGGCGCTTCGATGGCGTGATATGGATGCCGCGTCAGCCCGTAATCCCACCCCGCCCCCGGCATCGTCGTCACCAGATCGCGGGTCTTCCCGTCGCTCGACCGCATGGCATCCTCCATTCCTGTTTGCCTGACCATCACCTGCCCACCGCGCAAAGCGAAATCATTTGATCTGTCCAATAGGTAATAATATCTAACTTTTTAATGACCCGATGGCTTCCTTCTCTCAACGCTTTACGCGCTTTCGAGTCTGTGGCCCGACATCTCAGCTATCCTCTCGCAGCAGAAGAACTGGGCGTTACCCCCGCCGCCGTCAAACAACTCGTCTATCGTTTGGAGGCGACGCTCGACACACCGCTCGTGCGGCGGGAGGGGCGCGGCCTTGCTCTGACCAGCGCCGGGCGAGCGGGATTGGATGATTTGTCGGTGGCGATGGGAGCGATGGGCAAAGCCGTCGAACGGATGCGCGGGACCAAGACTGCCCCGCGCCTCGTCGTTTCGGTCGAAGCCTCACTTGCCTCGACCTGGCTCGTGCCGAAGCTGGAAGCCTTTCGCGCGCAGCATCCCGGCATCGCCGTATTGATCGATTCATCGCAGGAAGTTGCGGACCTCCAAGGTGGCGGGGCCGATATCGGCATCCGTTATGGCGTCGCTGCACGAGACGATCTGGTCATCCGCCGCCTGTTTGACGACCTGATCTTTCCGGTATGCAGCCCTGCACTGGCGAAGGGCCTGATCCACCTGAGCGATCTTGAGCGCGTACCTCTCATCCACTGGGACACCTCGCGCCTCGATTGGGCGCGCAATACCCGGCAATGGTTTGACTGGACGCGCTGGTTCGATCGGATCGGTGCAGAGCCTGTGCTTGGATCGGGGGCGCTGTCCTTCAGCGATTACGGGCAGGCAGTGCAGGCCGCCATCGCAGGGCAAGGTGTGGTATTGGCCAGCGGTCCGTTGCTGCACGATACGCTGGCGACCGGGCATCTGGTGCGGCCTCTCGCCGAGACGCTGCATACCGAAATCGGCTACGATCTGGCCACCGCCCCCGTCGCCCTGCGTCGCCCGGAAGTTCGTGCCTTCATCGACTGGATGATGGAGGTCGCGCAGGCTGGCAATCCAGACGCGACCCCGCTATCCCTGACCGACGATCCGCTGCCCGGAGGCCACCCGTGACCCGCAGGCTCCATGCCTTTTCGCTCTCGCCTTATTGCCGCAAGGTGCGCCTCGCGCTGGCCGAAAAGGGGTTGGGCGTCGATCTGATCGAAACGGCCCCGTGGGAGCGGCCACGGGAGTTGGTCAAGCTCAACCCGGCGGGGGAGACGCCGGTGCTGGTGGAGCCGGATGGCACTGTGGTGGTCGATTCCATGGCGATCTGCGAATATCTGGAGGAAGCCTATCCGCAGCATCCGCTGCTGCCCCAGCGCCTGGATGCACGTGCCGAAGCACGGCGGTTGGTGGCGTGGTTCGACGGGCGGTTTCGCTCGGAAGTGACCGAGACGCTGCTGGACGAGAAGGTTATGCGCCGGATGCGGCGGGATGGCGGGCCGGACAGCGAGTATATCCGCATCGGCGCGGCCAATCTGCGCGCGCATCTGGAATACGTGGCCCAGCTTGCGGACCGGCGGAACTGGCTGGCCGGGGAATCGCTGACCCTCGCCGATTTCGCCGCCGCCGCGCATATAAGCTGCCTCGATTATATCGGGGAGGTAGACTGGAGCGCCTATCCGGGGGCAAAGGCGTGGTACGCCCGCATCAAATCCCGCCCCGCCTTCCGCTCTCTGTTATCCGACCATGTGCCGGGGATACCGGCAGCGGATCACTACGCGGATGTGGATTTTTAAGGGCTACCAGATGCGTCGGAATGCTGGATCGCCAAGAGTATCGAGGGTGTCATCTTTCGAGACAAGCGGATAGTCATGCGCCAGCGCAGTCGCGACGATAATCCTGTCGAAGAGGTCACGATGTTCCCAACTTATCGCCCCGGCCCGCTGCATGATCGCGCCCGTTGCAGGCAGGATACCAATGTCGCTCGCGCCGAAAGTCGCGACCATATCCGTATCGAGATAATCCTCAACCTCCGGCCATTTCCCCCGCCCACCTTTATACGCGATCTCGTATAGGCTTGCTGCACTCGTGCATAAGGGCTGCGTTCTCAAAGTCTTGCTTACCAGGGCTGAAAGCCTGTTCGGTTCACGCAGCAGCCAGACAAGCGCGTGAGTGTCGAGAAGAATCACAACCCCATCTCGTCCAACATATCCTCATCCGTCGGGCCGACGAGATGGCTTTCGCGATCCTCGGGCGTGCCGCCACGTTTCGGCGGTGGCCCCCATAAACCAAACAGATGCGAATTATCCACTGTCGCTGGTTTCGCTGGCGGCACGACGTCGGCGACCGGTTTGCCATTGCGACAAATCGTGACGGCCTCGCCCGCTTCAACCGCAGCGATGAGTTTCGAGAAATGAGTCTTCGCCTCGTGTATGTTGTATCTCATCATGGCCTCCTGCATGGACTAAAGTTAGTCTATATCCATCTTTTTTGCAAAGAGGACGGCTCTTTTATGACACCCCTGCGCCCTACCCTTGAAACACGCGCTCGCGAGGAAGGTTTTACGGCCATGGGCATCGCTGCGCCCACCGCCATGCGTCCGGCGGGGGAGCGGCTACGGGAGTGGGTGGCGGAGGGGTATCATGGGGGGATGGGGTGGATGGAGGAGCGTATCCACTGGCGGTCCGATGCCTCTGCCCTGTGGCCGGAGGCGCGGTCGGTCATCATGCTGGTGGAGAATTACGGGCCGGGAGGCGATGCGCTGGAGACGCTGGCCATGCCGGATCGGGCGACGATCAGTGTTTATGCCCGTAACCGGGACTACCATGATCGGATCAAGAAGCGGCTGAAGCGGCTGGCGCGGTGGATCGTGGAGGAGACGGGGGAGGACGTGAAAGTCTTCGTCGATACGGCTCCCGTCATGGAAAAGCCACTGGCCGCGTTGGCGGGGCTGGGCTGGCAGGGCAAGCACACTAATCTGGTCAGCCGGGATGTGGGGTCATGGGCGTTTCTGGGGGCGATCTTCACGACGCTGGAT
>CALHLW010000007.1 GCA_938034615.1 uncultured Neomegalonema sp.
CGAACCGCTGGAACGTGTGACATTGGCCGCTGGCGAGGCTCTGCCGGGGGACCGCGCCTATGCGGTGGCCCATGGTAATTCGGCTTTTGATCCTGCAAAGCCGGAATGGGAACGATGTGGCAATTTCCTGCGCGTTGCGAATATTCCCGCTCTGGCCCGGCCGACCATCACCTACGATCCTGACAGCCGCATCCTAGCGCTCTACGACGATGGACCGAGCGTGACATTTGACCTTTCGACCGGCGAGGGGCGCGAGGCGCTCGCGTCTTGGATGGGCAAAGCGGCAGGAACGATCCTGCCCGGCCCACATACCGTGGCCGAGGTGCCGGGCGTCTCCCTGACGGATGCCCGTAACCAATGCCCTTCAATCATGTCGCTGGCGAGCCTGCGCGACCTTTCGGAAATGGTTGGTGCGCCGCTCGATCCACGCCGGTTTCGCGGGAATCTCTGGATCGACGGTGACGACCTCGAACCCTGGGCGGAATTGAGTTGGCTGGGTAGAACAGTGGACATCGGTGATGTCGTATTCGAAGTCGTAAAACCGATAGAGCGCTGCCTTGCCACGGCGGCAGACCCCGAAACCGGTAAGCGGAGCGATAACCCACTGCCTGCGCTCAAGGCGAGGGGCGATGATCCGCTTTTCGGTGTCCTTGCGAATGTGCGCGAGACAGGAATAGTTCGCGTAGGCGATCCCGTCAGAATCGACCCCTGAAACAAAAAAGCCCCGAACGATGTGTCCGGGGCTTTTGATTTGACGGGCTCGCGAAAGCCTATTCCTTGACCTTCTTGGGCCGGTAATTCGTCTTCTCGGTGATACGGGCCGACTTACCGCGACGGTCACGCAGGTAGTAGAGTTTTGCGCGGCGGACGCGGCCACGACGGACGACCGTGATCGACTCGATGGCCGGACTGTAGAGCGGGAAGACGCGCTCGACGCCCTCGCCATAGGAAATCTTGCGGACGGTAAACCCGCCGTTGAAAGTATCGCCGCCGCTTCGAGCGATGCAGACGCCTTCGAATACCTGTGTCCGGACCCGCTCGCCCTCGCGGACATAGACGCCGACTTTCAGCGTATCGCCGGGGGCGAAATCTGGCACGTTGCGTTTCGCGACCAACTCTGCGCGCTGTTCTTCTTCTAGCTGTTCGATGACATTCATGTCGTCGATCCTTCTTCTGGCCGCATTGGCGGCTCGTGTTTCGCATCCGAGTGCTCTGGTTCTTCAGCCGGGTCGAGTTCCGCATTGCCGGTTTCGGCAGCGTGGAAGGCCCGCCAGAGGTCGGGACGCCTTTCTTTTGTTATCGTCCGGGCTTCGGCATGACGCCATGCGGCAACTTTCGCATGGTGGCCGGAGAGAAGAACCTCCGGTATCGCCCTGCCCTCCCAGACGGGTGGTTTCGTGTATTGCGGATGCTCCAGCAACCCCGCGCTAAAACTCTCGTCCTCGGTGCTTTCGATCTTGCCCAGTACACCGGGCAACAACCTCACCACCGCATCGAGCAACGCCATCGCCGGGATTTCCCCTCCCGTATAGACGGCGTCGCCTATTCCAATCTCCTCGACCCCGCGCGCCTCGATGACGCGCTGATCTATTCCTTCGAACCGCCCGCAAAGCAGGCTTACTCCTTCCGCTTCCGACAACCGCGTCACGCGTTCCTGCGTCAGCGGCTTGCCCCGAGCGGACAGTGCGATCACTGGCCAGCGGGTCCGATCTTCCGGCACGCCTTCAAGCGAGGCATCGATGGCGCGGGCCACGATTTCGGGGCGCAACACCATACCGGGACCGCCCCCGGCAGGGGTGTCGTCCACAGAGCGGTGCTTATCATGCGCAAAGCTGCGAATGTCCAGCGTTTCGAGCGTCCAGATGCGTTTTTCGAGCGCTTTTCCTGTCAGGCTGATCCCGAGAGGGCCGGGAAACATCTCGGGGAAGAGCGTCAGCACTTTCGCGCGCCACAGCGGGTCGGATTTCGCGCCGCTTTCGTCCATCAGGACACGGGGTCCGGTGGTCGCAGTGATATTGCGAAGGCCGTGGGAGCGGGGCCGTTCCGTCACTCCGGTTTAGTCCCGCTCATTGCCCCCAGCATCATTGCCTGCATGGCCTCCATGCTCTTGCCGGTGACGTTCGCCATGCGGGCAAAGTATTTCTCCGGATCGGCGAGCGTATCCATCTCAGCCTGTGCGCGCTTGGTCATCTCTGCGATGACCATTTCGTTCAGGCCCTCCACGTCGGGAAAGCCGAGAAACTGTCGGGCTTCCTGCGGCGTGCAGTCGATATCGATGGTGAGTTTCATGGGGCCGTTTCCTCGTCATCTGCAACCGGAGGGTCAATGATGACCCGCCCGTTCGCCACGTCTACCACAGGAACGGCCTCGCGGGTAAAAGGTACGAGTACCGTTTCGCCGCCTCGGTCAGGGACGTATTCGAGCATATCTCCTGCGCCGAACTCCTGCACAGCCTTGACCTTGCCGAGTAGCGCGCCGTCTGCGCCCTCGACCTTCAGGCCAATGAGATCAGCGTAGTAGAACTCATCCTCTTCCGGCGCGGGAAGCATGGTGCGATCAACGTATAGCCGTGTGCCCTTCAGCGCCTCGGCCTCCTCGCGTGTCGTGACGCCGGAGAGGCGAACGGCGAACCCGCCTTTGATGGTCCGCGCGATCTTCACATCGAATTGGCGCGTGGCATCCTCGGTTTCCAATGGCCCATAGGTCGCGATGGCCGCCGGATCGTCGGTGAAGCTCTTGATCTTCGCCTCACCGCGCACCCCGAAGGCTCCGGCGATGGCCCCGACGCAGACACGATTCTCAACCATGGGGCGGCAGCGACTCGAAGAATTCAGCAACCGGGATATCCAGCGACACGGTTCCCTCCAGTTCGAGGATATCGCCTTCCCGCAAGACAATCTCGCGCGCGGACCCCTTTCGATAATGCAGCACCTGCCGCCCCGTCGCGTCGATCACAACGACATGCTCGACATGTGGATTACGGAAATACCCAGCCCTTTTGCGGTCCCTGTACTGTTCGAGCGAAGTGTCGGCCACCTCAAAAACGACGGTGGGCTTTTCTACCGACAGTCCGGTCAAGGCGAGGTCGAATGCGCAATCTATGTGGAAATCGGGGCGAAAGCTCGTGACCGAGTCAATCTTTACCTGTCTGCCGTCCACACCCGGCAGACAAGGCGACGGATGACGGAGGCGGCGGATCCACGAACCGCTCACATTGGTCTTGACCCGCTCGTGCAACCCGCTCTCGCTCATCGAGCGCAAGGGAATACCACCAATCAGTTCCCAATTTTCGCCATCGGGATGCCAGTCGAGGAATTCTTCGACAGTCATCAGACTTTCTCGAACCGCGATGTTCATGGCACAGCCTTTCCTATCACGGTTCGATCATAGCACACCCGCGCGATCAGGTGGTTGTTTCTTCCGCAGGGGCCTCTTCAGCAGCCGCTTCTTCTGCGGGGGCTGCTTCCGCAGGAGTTTCTTCCGCAGGAGCTTCTTCTGCCGCAACTTCTTCGGCGGGCGCTTCTTCTTCAGCCGGAGCGTTGGCGGTTTCTTCGGCGGCGGCGCGTTTGGCTTCTTCTTTCTCAGCCTTTTCTGCGACGCGCTCTTCCGCTTTCTTGCCGGGCTTGGCCTTGTTCGGATTATTGCGTTCGGTTTTCTCTTTCAGGCCAGCGGCTTCGAGGAACCGGTTCACGCGGTCCGTAGGCTGCGCGCCCTTGCCGATCCATTCCTGAATCCGTTCGACATCCATGTTCACGCGCTGCTCGTTATCCTTTGCAAGCAGAGGGTTATAGGTACCAACCTTCTCGATGAAGCGGCCATCACGAGCCATGCGGCTGTCGGCGACGACGATACGGTAGAAGGGGCGTTTCTTGGAGCCACCACGGGCGAGGCGAATAACAGTTGCCATATTCGGTTAGTCCTTACTTGAGAGTCATACGGGTTTTGAGGGTTTCGAATTCGGGTTCACGTGCCTTCACGTCACCGGGGCGTACGATGAGTGCACCCAGAATGGAGTCGTGTTCGGTGCTGATGCTCACCGCCTTGCCATCATCAAAACGGAAGGTCAGACCGTGGTCATAGACGACGGTGTCGTCGAGTTCGGCGGTCATTTCGACCACGTCGATGGCGACCAGCAACGTGCCGGGCATCGACATCTCGATCAGCGAGCAGGGGCCGATGGCACCGCTGCGCGCATTGAAGGGAAGCTCCAGAGGCTTCTCGGAACGATTGATTTTCAGCAGATGATAATCCTGATCGCCCTTCGAGCTTTTCCACTCCGTCTCAATGGTCACGAAGTCGGGCGTGTCCCCACCGACCCAGAAGGCCCCGGCGGGCATCGAAGCGGAAGAACGCAGCGGCTCGGCATGGACCTCGCGGCCATAGATCGCACCGACCGGCCTGCCGATCAGGGCCTTCAACGCAGAGATCGCGCGGGTGTTGAGTTCGGTTTCGGCGCTCATGCGGCCTCCGGGCTGTATCGGTAAATATCCATTATTCCATAGGGCGGCACGTCGGCTTGCCCGTCCGGCTTTGCGCCACAGGATTTTGCCAGCGCGATGGAGGCGATGTTGAGGGGGTTCGCACCGCTGATTGCGGTCGTCCATCCGGCTTCCGAAAAGACCCAGTCGAGGGCGGCGCGAAGGGCTTCGCGAGCATATCCCTTGCCTGACTGGTCTTCGAGGAGAAAATAGGTGATCTCCGGTTCAGGCCAACCTTCCGGGAACCACGGGCCAAGCATCCCCAGCGTCTCGCCCGTCGCGGTCAGCGTCACCGCCCAAGGGCCATAGCCGCGCAAAGGCCAGCTTCCCGCATACATCGACAGCTTGCGCCAGCTCTCCACCGGATCAACCGGTCCACCATAATAGCGCGCGTGGTTCGAGCCGTAGAAACGCGCAAACGTCTCCACGTCGTCCAGCGACAGGCCGCGCAATGTCAGGCGTTCGGTGGTGAGGACGGGCGGGGTCATGCGGCGGCTTCTTTTTCGCTTGCCGGTTCAGGCAGCACGAAGACATCGCGGGTACGACCGTCGGGAAAGGTTTCGCGGCGATCAACGGAGCCACCAAGACGTTTGGCAAGGCGGCGCGCCGCGCCGTTTTCGTCGCGCATGTGGGTTTCGACCCGCGACCAGCCGAGATCGGCATAGGCCCAGCCGATGACCGCTCGGGAAGCCTCGGTCGCGTAACCCGCACCCCGGCCCTCGCCAAGAAGCCACCACGTCAGTTCGTGACTCGGCCATCCTTCGGGCCAGCAAAGGCCGCAGCCCCCGAGAACCGCCGCGTCGTCGCGCCGGACGATGCTGAACATGCCATAGCCGCGCAAGTGCCAGTGACCGATATCGGCGGCCAGTTTCCTCCAAGCCTCTTTTTCCGAACGCGGCCCGCCGTAATCGGCGCTGTCGCCCGTCGCGGCGTCATAGAACGCCCGATAGGTGGGGAAATCCC
>CALHLW010000008.1 GCA_938034615.1 uncultured Neomegalonema sp.
GATGGGTCGCGCGTGACGTGGGATGTGGCCGAGGATGTGACGAAGGTGTTCTTCGGGCATCTGGCGGATGGGTACTGAGTCTGTTCCGCTGTCCCCGGCGAAGACCGGGGACCTCGACGGACAAGAGCGGCGACTCCAGACGGGGAGCATCGAGGCTCCGGGTCTGCGCCCGGAGCAGCGGTTTCAAGTAACCCGCCGTCCGAATTTCGCGACCGCATCGTCCGACAAAGTCATCCCGATCCCCGGCTCCTCGTTCAACGTCAGCCACCCATCTGCGATCTTCGGCGGGTTCTCGTACAATTCGGCCTGTAGCGGGTCGCGCTCCGGGTCGGTGAAGGACTCAACGATCAGCCCCGCCGGACTGCCCGCCACCAGCGGCGCATGGAGGAAGCAATCATGGTGCGGGGCGACGTCGATATGGTTCAACTCGCAGAGCGCCGCCATCTTGCGCCCTTCGGTATAGCCGCCGAACATCGTGCAATCGAATTGCAGGATGTCGATGCCGCCCGCCTCCACCATGGCGCGGCAGCCGTAGCTGGTCAGCTCGCTCTCGCCCCCCGATAGCGGGATCGAGGTGCGCTGTTTCAGCAGGGCCAGTTCGCGGCGGTCGTCGGCCCAGCGGACGGGTTCCTCCAGCCATGTCGGGTTCAGCGCCTCCAGCGCCCGCGCGCCCTCGATGGCGGTCTTCAGGGTCCACGCGCGGTTGACGTCGATCATCAGTTGCGCATCGGGGCCGATCACGTCGCGCACGATCTCCATGCGCGCCATGTCTTCGGTCAGCGACGACCCGCCGACCTTGGCCTTGAACGCACGATGGCCCTGCCCGACCAGCATCTCCATCTCCGCGCGCAGTTCCGCATCGTCCTTGCCGTCGCGGTAATAAGCGCAGGTAACGTAGCAGGGGACTCGATTGCGGTAGCCGCCGAACAGGCGATAGAGCGGCATCCCGGCAGTCTTGCCGACGATATCCCAACAGGCAATATCAATGGCCGAGGACACCCGGATAATCGCATCCCGCGCCCACTTCCTCTCGGTCGCCAGGCGGCTGGAGGTCAGGCCGAACAGCTTGGCATACACCTGCTCCGGCGCGAGTGGGTCCATCCCGATCACCTGCTCCCCGATCCCGGATTCCACCACCTGCACGACCGTCGCGATATCCGCGTAATGGGTGGCGAGGCCGAACCCCTCCACCCCGTCACTGGTGCGGACCTTCACCAGCAACTCGTTCGCCTGCGGCACCTTGAACAGACTGACCCAATGCGGGCGGGCCTCCTCGCCACTGGTGAGGACGTGGAACTCGATGGAGTCGATCTTGGTCATGGGGTGGCTCCGGGACAAGTGATCCCGGAGACCATACGTCGATTTCTGGCGTGGGCGAAAGCCCGGATCGTAACGATCGCCGGGGCGTCAAATTTCCCCGCCCCGGTCTTGAACCGGGGCCTCCTTGCTGGCGATTAAGGAGGCCCCGGATCAGGTCCGGCGGGGTATCTCAGGCATGAATGATCTCAGTTCCGGTTATCGAGGCTCCAGATTCCCGCGCCGCGCGTGGCGATGTAGAGGAAGATGAAGCAGTAGAGCGCGATCAACTCGCCGCCATTGGCGATGGGGAACAGGCCCTTGGTGCCATGGGCCATCCAGTAGCCGACGGCGCACATGCCGCTGCAAACGAAGGCGGTCGGGCGCGTGAAGAGGCCGAGGATGATGAGGATGCCGCCGATCAACTCGATGGCCCCCGCCGCCGTGCTCATGGGGTTGAGCGGGTAGGGAAATTCGATGGGAAAGCTCAGGAGTTTCTAGGTGCCATGGCCGAGGAACAGCAACCCGCTGACGATGCGGAGCAGTGCGTAGGCGTGGTCCTGAAATTTGTCGAGGAATGTCATTGGGGGTGTTCTCCAGCGTTGTTCAAAATGGCTGGATGACATTCTAGCGCGGCTTAGGCGCATATCGATCTTTCCGTTTGAACCGCAGGACAAGCGAAGGAATGGTCCCCGTGGTCGAGCCACGGGGTGACAGATGGTGGATTCAGGACACTGTGGCTCCCACCCCCTCTGCCATCATCGAAATCATCTCGAACATCACCGCCCCGGCCACCTGTGCGGTGATGTTGTTCGGGGAATCCTTCGTCGGCATCATGCACACCACGTCGCCGCCGACGATGTTCATGCCGCGCACCGAATGCAGCAGCGCGACGGCCTCGTCGATGTCGAAGCCCTTCTCTCCCGGTTCGATGTTGGAAACGGCTGGGGCGACGGTGGGGTCGAGGCAGTCGAGGTCGAAGGTGATGTAGACGGGGCGTCCGGCGAGTACCTCTTTCGTCTGCGCGATCACGTCCGCCGCCCCGCGCGCCCGATATTCCGCCATCGTCACGACGTTGTAGCCGTACTCGTAGGACGGCTCCAGCCAGTCCAGCGTGCGGGGGTGGCCGCGCAGGCCGATCTGCATGGAGGTCTTCGGGTCCACCTTGCCTTGGTCGGCCAGGTACGCCCCCCAATGCGCCGCCGATTTCTCGGCCCCCAGAAAGTGATCGACCTTCGTGAACACGTCCGTATGGGCGTCGAGATGCAAGAAGCTCACCGGCTCGCCCCCCGCAATCTTGCCGCGCCCCAGCGCCTGCAAGATGCCGCCTGTGATCGAGTGATCCCCGCCGATGGAGACGGGCCGCGCCCCCGCCGCATCGATGCGCTGGTAGAACTCGGTGATCTGCGCGATGCAATGCTCATTGTCATTCGCGCGGGGGAAAGGGACGTCGCCGATATCGGCGATCTTTGCGGCGCTCCATGGGTCGAGGCGAAAGCCGCCATGCACTCTGCGCTGGACTGCGGAGACATGGCGCAGGGCGCGAGGGCCAAGATGCTGGTCACGCTCGGTGGTGCCGTTGCCGGTGGAATGGGGGACGCCGACGAGGGCGATGTCCTGCCCCTCGGGCGGCTCATGCGGACAGCGGAACAGGGTCGGGATGCCCCACCAGTAGAGATTGCTCATCATGCTGGCGTCGTGTTCTTCGGCCATGAGGGTCTCCGCACAGGTTCAATATACGTCTTTTGCAGCCCGAAAAAGCGTTGTCATACTGCGACTTGACCGCGGTATCTATCATGTAGAATGTGCTGGACAATGGACCCCGTGGTCAAGCCACGGGGTGACAGGATCATTCACCGGATGATGAACGGGTTGGCGACGGTGGTTTCCTGCGCGATCCACACCGATTTCGTCTGCAAGAACTCCTTGATGGCCTCCTGCCCGCTCTCGCGGCCCTGACCGGAGCGTTTGTAGCCGCCGAAGGGGGACATGAAGCTGACGGCGCGGTAGGTGTTGACCCAGACGGTCCCGGCCTTGAGTTTCTCCGACATGCGCAGGGCGCGTCCGATATCGGAGGTCCAGACCCCGGCGGCGAGGCCGAAGGCGATATCGTTGCCGATGGCGATGGCCTCCTCCTCGGTATCGAAGGGGATGACCGAGAGGACCGGACCGAAGACTTCCTCCTGCGCGATCCGCATGTCGTTGGTGACGCCGGTGAAGATGGTCGGTTCCACGAACCGCTCGCCCTTTGCGCCCTCGCCCGTATAAGGTTTGCCGCCCATGACGAGGGTTGCGCCGTCTTCCTTGGCAACGTCGATATAGCTGAGGATTTTCGCGTATTGGTCGGGGGTGGTGACGGGGCCGACATGGGTGTCGGGGGACATGGGGTCGCCGATGGTGGCCGCGCCCGCGACCTCGATCAGGCGCTTGACGAAGGCGTCGTGGATCGAGCGATGGACCAGCAGGCGCGATCCGGCGATGCAGGTCTGGCCCGTGGCGGCGAAGATACCGGAGATCGCGCCCATGACCGCCGCTTCGAAATCGGCATCCTCGAAGACGATGTTCGGGGATTTGCCGCCGAGTTCCAGCGTGACCGGCATGATCTTGCGCGCGGCGCTTTCGTAGATGCGTTGGCCCGCGACGTCCGAGCCGGTGAAGGCGATCTTGTCCACATGGGGGTGATCGACGAGGGGTTGGCCGACCTCCTTGCCGAAACCCGCGATACAGTTGACGACGCCGTCGGGGAAGCCCGCTTCCTTGACCAGTTCCATGAATTCGAGCGAGGAAGCGGAGGTGTATTCGGAGGGCTTGATAACTGCCGTATTGCCCGCCGCCAATGCCGGAGCCAGCTTCCATGCCAGCAGCAGGAGCGGGGAGTTCCAGGCGGTAATCATGCCGACGACGCCGAGGGGTTCGTGGCGCGTGAAGTTGAAGATGCCGGGCTTGTCGGAGGGCAGGACCGCGCCCTCGACCTTGTCGGCGAGGCCGCCGAAATAGCGATACCACTCGGCCAGATATTTCGTCTGCGCCCCCATTTCGGCGATCAGCTTGCCGTTGTCCCGGACTTCCAACTCGCCGAGGCGCTGGGATTCGCGCTCGACGATTTCCGCCAACCGGACCAGCAGCTTGCCGCGCCCCGTGGGCCGCATCTCTGCCCATTCGCCGTCCTCGAACGCCGCCTTCGCTGCCCGCACGGCCCGATCCGCATCCTCGGCATTCCCCCGCGCCACCCGCGCCCAGACCTCGCCGGTATAAGGGTTCTCGCTGTCGAAATACTCGCCCGACGCCGGGGCGACCCGCTCGCCACCGATATAGTGATCGTAGGTTTCCATGGCCGTGCTCCCCGGTGATTGCCTCTCCATGGACCGAAGGCGACGCCGACCGGGCGCAAATGTCAATTCCGCATCCACGAGAATCGACGTGCATTTCCGCACCGCTCCTGCCAGTTTCACCGAAAATCCCCTTACCGGAGGAACCGACCCATGCCCATGATCCATGTCGAGATGTTCGAGGGCCGCACGCCCGAGCAGAAGCGCGCCCTCGTGCGCGCCCTGACCGATGCGTTCTGCGAGACGGCGGGGGGCACACCTGACACGGTGTCGATCATCCTGACCGATGTGGCCAAGGACCATTGGGCCAAGGCGGGCAAGATGGCGTCGGACTGATGAGCACGCCTCCCGGCCGCCCCGGCGAATGGAATTATGCGCCGGATTTGCCGATACAGGTCTCACCGTTTTTCTCATGGCCGCCTGATCCTGCGCGCATGGTGCATTGGGTAAAGGACCGGTGGTTTGCATTGGCGGAGAACGCCATTCTCGCGGTTCTCGCGACACTATGCTGGGCTTTCTTCCAGCCGTCACTGGAGACGACCGCGACGCTGGCCCCCGGCTGGATATTTGCGATCTGGCTGCGGAATATGGTGCTGATGCTGGTGGTCGCGGGCGGGCTGCACCTCTGGTTCCATCGGCACAGGAAGCAAGGCGACCACCTGAAATTCGATCCGCGTGAGTTGGCGAAAAAAGCGCGCGTGTTCACCTTCGACAGTCAGGTGGCGGACAACATGTTCTGGTCACTGGCCAGCGGCGTGACCTGCTGGACGGTGTTCGAGGTGCTGATTTTCTGGGCGATGGGGAACGGGTATGCGCCCGTGCTGCTGCCGTGTGAGAACCCGGTTGCGTTCGTCGTGATCCTGTTCCTGACGCCGGTATGGATCAGCTTTCACTTCTACTGGATACACCGCGCGCTGCACTGGCCGCCGCTCTATCGGCTGGCCCATGCGCTGCACCATCGAAACGTGAATGTCGGGCCGTGGTCCGGCCTGTCGATGCACCCGGTCGAGCATGTGATGTTCTTCTCCTCGGTGCTGATCCACTTCGTCATCCCGGCCAGCCCGATCCATATCCTGTTTCACATGCAGCATCAGGCGTTGACGGCGGCGACCTCGCATACGGGGTTCGAGGGGCTGGTCGTGCAGGACAAGAACCGGCTCGCGCTCGGCACATTTCACCACCAGATGCATCACCGCTATTTCGAGTGTAATTACGGCAATCTCGAAGTACCGTGGGACAAGTGGTTCGGCTCGTTCCACGATGGCTCACAGAAGGCGCATGTGCGCATGAAGGAACGGCGTAAGCGGATTGCCAACGGATGAGTGCGAACGCGATGATTGCAGTCTCCGGCCTCACGAAATCCTTCGGTGCCTTGAAGGTGCTGGACGGCATCGATCTGGAGATCGCGCCGAACCGGAAATCCGTGCTGATCGGGGCGGCGGCATCGGGCAAGAGTGTGCTGATGAAATGCCTGTCGGGCATCTATCGCCCGGACGGAGGCAACATCGAGATCGATGGTCAGGCGGTGGGACGGGCGGGGAGCCGGGACCATACGCGCCTCATGCAGTCGGTCGGGGTGTTGTTCCAGCAAGGCGGGCTGTTCGACGGGTTGCCGGTCTGGAAGAACGTCGCCTTCCGCCTGCTGGAGAACCGGAGCATTTCATCCGATGAGGCGCGGAAGATCGCGGTGGAGAAGCTGGCCATGGTCAATCTGCCCGAGGAAACCGCCGATCTCTTCCCGGCGGAACTGTCGGGCGGGATGCAGAAGCGGGTCGGGATCGCGCGAGCGATGGCGGGCGATCCGAAAGTGCTGCTGTTCGATGAGCCGACGGCGGGACTGGACCCGATCACGACGGCGATCATCAACCGACTGATCGACGAATGCATCCGCGAGACCGGGGCGACCGTGCTGTCGATCACGAGCGATATGGCCTCGGCTCGGGATGCCTATGACGATCTCTACATGCTGCATGACGGCAAGATCATCTGGGGCGGCCCGACGGCGAGCATCGCGGAGGCAGGCAACCCCTACGTGACGCAGATCGTGGAGGGACGCTCGGACGGCCCGATCCGGTATGTTACGGAAGGGGCCGACGGGTAGATCAATGCCCCTGCCCTGATTGCGGCAGGGGCGATGACCGGGCGTTACAGGTGCCGGAACATATTCCGGCGCGCCTCGTCATCCATCTCGGTCTTCCAGGTGAACCTGTCCTTGGCCCGTGACCTTGATGTGCAGCACAAGACGGCTTGGGTGATGTGCCACAAGCTGTGCGAAGTGAGCGATCACGCGGTATTCTGGGGAATTCGGTGGACAGGCGACGGCGGGGGAGGCACCTGTGAACGATGGCCGTACTCGATACCCCCCTCCCCCAGATGCCGTTTCAACGCCATGTCGGGCAGACCTTGGAGCTGGGGTTACCGCTCGTGGGGAGTTTGCTGGCGCAAATCCTGATCGGGCTGACGGATACGTTGATGCTGGGCCGCTATTCGGTGGAGGCGCTGGCGGCGGGAGCGTTGGCGACGACGGTGTTCCATGCGGTCTTCATCCTCGCCGCCGGGTTTGCGATTGCGGCGATGGGGGCCGCAGCCGATGCAGTCGGGCGAGGAGACGAGCGGACGGTGCGGCGTACGGTGCGCATGGGATTATGGCTGTCGCTCGGAGCGGGGCTGGCGGCGATGCCGGTGCTGTGGTTCTCGGAGCCGATCCTGTTGGCCGCCGGGCAAGTGCCGCGTACCGCCGCCGATACAGCCAATTATATGCAGATCGCGATGCTGGGGCTGGTGCCTGCCTTGCTGACATCGACTTTGCGCTCTCATCTGTCGGCGCTAGAGCGGACGCGGATCGTGCTATGGGCGACGATTGCGGCGGCGGTGGTGAATTTCGGGCTGAACTGGTTGCTGATCTTCGGGAATGCAGGGGCACCGGAACTGGGCATCCGGGGGGCGGCATGGGCGAGCGTGCTGTCGCACACGGCAACGGCGGTGGTGCTGGCGCTCTACGCCGCCCGCGGGCCGGGCATGGCGCGGTGGGAGCTGTTTCGGAACCTATGGCGCATCGATCGCGAAATTCTGGTGCGATTATTCCATCTCGGCTGGCCCGTGGGGCTGACGCTGGTGTCCGAGAGCGCGATGTTCACCGGGTCGGCGCTGATGATGGGGGCCATCGGCAGCGAGCCGCTGGCGGCCCATGGCATCGTGATGCAGGTCTCGGCGGCGACGTTCATGGTGCATCTGGGGATCAGTCAGGCCGCTACGGTGCGTGTGGGGCGCTATGCCGGGGAAGGGAACGACATCGAGTTGCGACGCGCGGCATGGGCGGCGCTCGCCTTGTCGGGGGCGGCGGTCGTGCTGTCGATCATTGTCTATCTTGGCGCGGGACAATGGATCGTGGCGGCGTTCCTCGACATGGACGATGCAGATGCACCGGCGATCCTGTCGCTGGGGGTCACGCTGATTGGCGTCGCCGCGCTGTTCCAACTGGTCGATGCGGCGCAGGTGATGGCGCTTGGGCTATTGCGCGGATTGCAGGATACGCGCTGGCCCATGGTGTTGGCCGCGATCTCGTACTGGGGGGTCGGAATACCGTCAAGCCTGTTTCTGGGCTTCACATTGGGCATGGGGCCGGTGGGAGTTTGGCTGGGACTCGTCGTCGGATTGGCTGTCGCCTCGGCCTTGCTGATGGCGCGGTTCTATCGTCTGGGTGGCGCGGTCGGCGGTGGAGTTTGATTTGTCGGGTCTTACAAAAAAGAAACGACCAGCGATCAAGGCGAAATATGGCCCGCAACCCTACATGAAGATGCTTGTAAGCAGCAGTCCGTGGCTCCGTTTTGCGCGCGGCCCTGGAAAGCAGTTTGGCCGATTAACCTACACGGACGAGCAGTTGGTAGTCACCGTTTCCAATCGCCTGAAGATGCAGAATGCCGCGTTCGAGCGAAGCAAGACCGCGTTCGGTCGGCTCTGTAACTTCATTCTCTGGGAAGACGCCCATTATATCGAATTTACCGGCGTGCATCTTGGACAGCTTTTCAGGGGTGGTGGCTTGACAGTGCCCGATGCGGTGAAGGGGGGAACGACCTATCTGGTGCGCCGGGATGTGGTCGAGGAATGTCTCGCCGTTCTTACCAGCGACGATTAAATCGTGGAGACTGACATGCAGCAGCGTGAAAATTTGTTCGAGCCGTTGACGCTCCCCTGCAGGGTGGTTCTGAAGAATCGGATCGCGAAATCCGCAATGTCGGATTCTCTAGGCGACGGGACAGGCCATCCGACGGCGGAGCAGATCAGACTGTATCGGCGGTGGGCTGAGGGTGGATTGGCGCTGTCCATCATCGGAGAGGTTCAGGGCACCCCCGGTTTTGCCGAGAAGCCCGGTAATCTGGTGCTGAACGACGACGCCGATTTCGACCGCTTTCAGGCGCTTGCCCAAGAGGGCGGCGCGAACGATACACAATTGTGGCTTCAGCTTGGTCACGCTGGCGCGCTGGCCTATGCGCCGACCAGTCAGCCAAAGGGGCCGAGCGCGCTCGATCTGCCGGGGTTGTGCTGTGCGGAACTGACGGAGGCGGAAATCCATCGCCTGCCTTCTGAATTCGCGAGGACGGCCCGCTTGGCACAGGATGCCGGTTTCGGGGGCGTGCAGATTCATGCGGCGCACGGGTTTTTGCTCAGTCAGTTCCTGTCGCCATTGTTCAACAAGCGGAACGATGAGTACGGCGGCTCCATCGCCAACCGGATGCGCCTGTTATTGGAGTCCATCGACGCGACCCGCGCCGCTGTCGGTCCCGATTTTCCGATTGCAGTGAAGCTCAATTCGTCGGATCAGCTCGAAGGCGGATTGGAAGAGGACGATGCGCTGAACGTAGCCGCGGCGCTGGATCGCTCATCGGTCGATCTTATCGATATCAGCGGCGGTACCTATTTTCCGGGCGCGAAGGCCGCTTCCGACGGCGCGGGAGGCGGACCGTACTTCCTCGGCTTCGCAAGACGCGCCCGCGCGGTCACGACCAAGCCCCTGATGCTGACAGGCGGCTTCAAGACCCGCGCGCAGGCCGAGGAGGCCGTGGGCAGCGGGGCCGTCGATCTGATCGGGCTGGCCCGCGCACTCGTCATCGAACCGTCGCTCCCCGCTCTCTGGCAAGCGGATCGAACACCGGAGCCGGTCTTCCCAAGATTCCCTGAAGTGCCGGAGGGCGGAATAACGGCGTGGTACACGATGCGGCTGACCGAAATCGGCGCAGATGCCGAGACACCGGCTCCCGGCGAAATCGGACAGGCAATCCGCGATTACGACGCTCGCGATGCAGCGCGGACGGCAATCTGGCTGGAGCACTTCGGCGATAACGACACCTCGGCGCAATGATCGCGCTCTCGCAAGCCAACCTTTGTCCCCAGCGCCCTCAACCAATCCAGAAACCATCCTCCCACCGCGTCACACGTCCCGTCGACGGCGCAGGGAAATGCGCCGTACATATAAGCGTAGAGGTATCGCAGAACCGTCCGAACAGGTTGCGGCGCGTTTCTCCGGCCTGCACGGAATCATGGTCGGTGAACATCCCCAGTTCGGGATACCGCGTCTGAATCGGCGAATGAACCATGTCCCCGGTGATCAGCGCATCCGCGCCTGACCGCCCGACAAGCACCGAGTAATGGTCGATGCTGTGCCCCGGACTGGGCAACAGCGATACGTTATCGCCCAGCACATGATCGCTCTTCACGATTTCGGCCTGACGCGAGGCGACCACGGGCAACACGGAATCGACGATCCACGGATGCGCTTTAGGATCGGCTTCGGCCCGCTCTGTCCAATGGGCGAGTTCCCGGTCAGCGAAGAGGTATTTCGCGTTCGGGAAAGTCGGCACCCACCGCCCGTTCTCCAACCGCGTGTTCCAACCGACGTGATCGGTATGCAGATGCGTACACATCACGTAATCGATCTCCTCGAACGTCACCCCCGCCGCCTTGAAGTTGCGCTCGTAACGGTCACTGGTCATCCGGTCCCAGGCAGGCCGCGTCGGGCGAGGCTTGTGGTTGCCGACGCAGGCATCGACCAGAATCGTATGATGCTTCGTCTTCACCAGATAGCTCTGAACGCAAAGAACGATCCCTTGGGAAGCCGTGTCGAGAAAATCAGGTTCCATCCAGTGCCGGTTGGGCTCGAGTCTCTCGGCATCGAGATCGGGGAAGAAGTCGTTAACGTGCATGAACGGCGCTTGCTGTTCGACGATGGCACGAACCGTAATGTCGCCGAGGTCGATCATTCGAGTGCTCCTCAAAATACCGCGCCGCCGTCCCGGTCGAAGGAATGACTTGCGAGAACGCCGTGGCATGTAATGTTAGGCTCCGCAAAACGCGCGAAGCAAGCGTGGTGATGACGTCGAGCAGACGTTGGCCGATGGGGGACAGGACATGAGTGACGAACACGGCATCCGCGCAGGGCTGACCAACTACGGCGACCGGGACTTCGCGGCTTATCTGCGATCCTCCTTCGCGCGGTCGATGGGCTTGTCGAAGGAGATGCTGGCAAAGCCTATCGTCGGCATCGCCATGACGCCCTCGGGGTTCAACAATTGCCACCGAACCATGCCCGAGTTGGTCGAGGCCGTCTCGCGCGGGGTGCTGGCGGCGGGTGCCCTGCCCCGGCCCTTCCCGACCGTCTCGCTGGGCGAGGTGTTCCTGAACCCGACCAGCATGGTCTACCGCAACCTCATGTCGATGGACACCGAGGAGATGGTGCGCGCCCAGCCAATGGACGCGGTCGTGCTGATCGGCGGCTGCGACAAGACCGTTCCGGCACAGTTGATGGGCGCGGCATCAGCAGATGTTCCGGCGGTCCAACTCGTGACCGGGCCGATGATGACGGGGCGGCACCGGGGCGAGCGGATGGGGGCCTGTACAGATTGCCGGCGCTTCTGGGGCAAGTACCGCGCAGGCGAGGTTGATCAGGAAGAGATCGCGCTGATCGAAGGACGGCTGGCGACGACGGCAGGCACCTGCGCAGTCATGGGCACGGCCAGCACGATGGCCTGTATCGCCGAGACGCTCGGCATGGCGCTCCCCGGCAGTGCCGCGATCCCGGCAGTCCATGCGGATCGGCTCGTTGCCGCCGAATACAGCGGCAAGACCGCCGTGGATTTGATCGCCAATCCGCGATTGCCGAGCGACGTCATTACCGAACACTCGGTCGAAAACGCCTTTCGCGTGCTGATGGCCGTCAGCGGATCGACCAATGCCATCGTTCACCTGACCGCGGTAGCAGGCCGCCTCGGCATCCGTATCCCCAACGCGCGACTGAACCAGATTTCCGACGAGACGCCCGTACTGGTAGACCTCAAACCCGTGGGTGACGGCTACATGGAGGATTTCTTCGCCGCCGGAGGGGTCGGCGCAATCCTGCGCGAAATACGCCACTTGGTGCATCTCGACACCATCGACGTGACGGGCCAGCGGCTCGGCGACCGGCTGGAGCCGAAAATGGAATGGGTAGACCGCCGCGTCATCCGCAGCTTCGACGAGCCGATCTCGGATGAGGGCGGGCTGATCGCCCTCACCGGCAATATTGCGCCCGACGGCGCGATCTTCAAGCGGGCCGCTGCGACGCCCGCCCTGTTCGAAACCGAGGGGCGTGCCGTGGTCTTCGACGGACTGGAAGATTTGGCCAAACGGGTAGACGACCCGGATCTGGACATCGAACCGAACGATATAATGGTCCTGCGCAATGCCGGTCCCGTTGCCGCCGGAATGCCCGAAGCCGGATACCTGCCGATCCCGAAGAAGCTGGCGCGGCAAGGGGTCAAGGACATGATACGCATATCCGATGCGCGCATGTCCGGCACGGCCTTCGGCACCATCGTCCTGCATATCTCACCCGAAGCCGCCGTCGGTGGACCGTTGGCGACGGTGCGCAGCGGCGACCGTATAAGGCTCTCCGTCGCCGAGAAGCGCATCGACTTGCAGGTTCCGGCAGAGGAAATCGCCCGGCGCTTGGCCGAACACACGCCTCCTGCGGAACACAAGCGCGGCTATCGCGCCCTCTACGACCGCACGGTCATGCAGGCACCCAAAGGCTGCGATTTCGACTTCCTCACGCAATCCGGCACGTCTAAAGATTAAGAGCGCTCGACCATGAACCTCTTCAGAAAATTGCAGGAACGCGCTGCTGCCGGGAACCCAATTCGCGTTGGAATGATCGGCGCAGGCAAATTCGGAACGATGTTTCTGGCCCAAGCCGTTCGTATTCCTGCGATCCACATCGCCGGTGTGGTCGATCTCGATCCCGCTACGGCAAAATCGAACATGTCTTTGGTTGGCTGGGCGGATGATGCCTATTCGGCAACCAGCCTTGATAATGCGATTGCCACGGGCCGAACCCATCTCAGCGACGATTGGCAGGCGCTGATCGCGCATTCCGGCATCGAGATCATCATCGAATGCACGGGCAATCCGATGGCGGCGGTCACGCATTGCCTCGCGGCCTTCGACCAAGGCAAGCACGTCATCAATGTGACAGTGGAGGCCGATGCGTTCTGCGGCCCCGCTCTGGCGCGCAAGGCCGCCGAAGCTGGCGTGGTCTACTCCATGGCCTATGGCGACCAGCCTGCCCTCGCGAGTGATCTGGTCGACTGGGCGCGGACCTGCGGCTTCAGCGTTGTCGCCGCCGGACGCGGACACAAATGGCTGCCTCACTACCGTCAGTCCACACCGGATACGGTCTGGGACCATTGGGGCCTGACCCGTGAGCAGGCAGAGCGCGGTCGGCTGAACCCCAAGATGTTCAACGCCTTTCTAGACGGCTCCAAGCCCGCCATCGAATCCGCCGCTATCGCCAATGCAACCGAGCTGGAAGCGCCCGAAAACGGACTGGCCTTCCCTCCCGGCGGCATCGACGACATCCCCACGCTGATGCGTCCCCGGTCGGAAGGCGGGCAACTCGACCGCAAGGGGATGGTCGAGGTCATTTCCTGCCTGACGCCCGACGGCGCGCAGATCCCCTACGATATACGCAAGGGCGTCTGGGTCGTGGTGGAGGCCGATACTGATTATCTGAAGAACTGTTTCGAAGAATACAAAGTCGTCACCGATCCGTCGGGCCGCTACATGACACTCTACAAGCGTTGGCACATGATCGGGTTGGAACTGGCGGTATCCGTCGCCTCCGTCGCGCTGAGGGCCGAAGCCACGGGGGCAGCGACCTGCTTCAACGCCGATTGCGTCGCCATTGCCAAGCGCGATCTGGCAATGGGCGACATGCTGGACGGCGAAGGCGGCTACACCGTGTCGGGCGGATTGCGGCCTGCACGCGCATCGGTTCGCAGCGGCTTCGTCCCGCTGGGGCTGGCCCATGATGTCCCTCTGATCCGCGCTGTGAAAGCCGGAACAGCGGTGACTTGGAACGATATCAGGATCGACGCGACCACCGATGCCTATCGCCTGCGCAAGGACATGGAAGCGGCGCTATGAGCGCGCGTACCTTATGAGGTGCCTTCGCGGACCGATGGTTCTCAGAAAGCCAATTCGGGAAACCGCTCAAGATAGATGCGAAGCCAAGGTGTAAATCGTTCCGGCCCTGCGTCCACCTCTTCGCGAAGGGCAGCGGGCGAAATCCAGCGAGTTTCCGCGACCTCATCTGCATTGCAACTGATCGCAAGATCGGCCTTCGAGACTTTGCCCGTGAACATCGTCACGCGCTCACGTTCGGTCAGGCCGTTGCCCACATCGGCCTCATATTCCACCACGCGCCCCTGGGTGATCGGCGCAGAAATACCGAGTTCTTCACCGAGCCGCCGGTTCGCACAGTCGATTGCGCTCTCATTCCAATGCGGATGGGTGCAGCAGGTATTCGCCCACATCCCGCCGCAATGGTATTTGTGCAAAGCCCGACGCTGTATGAGCAACTCATCGCCATCGAAAAGGAAGACCGACACGGCCAGATGATGCACCGCATCGCGATGCGCCTGCATCTTCTCGATCGGGAACAGCGAGCCGTCTTCAGCAATACCAGGGATCATGATCCCGGTATCGCCATCGTCACGAGGTTTAAGCGCAGTCTGAAGCATCAGGCAACGGCGCGCGACAGCGCACATTGGGACCACAGATCGTTCAGCGCACTCACCAGATAATCGATATCTGCATCCGTGTGCAGCGGCGTCGGCGTCAGGCGTAGCCGCTCAGTGCCCTTGGGCACGGTTGGGTAGTTGATCGGCTGGACGTAGATCCCGTAATTGTCGAGCAGCAGGTCGGAGATCCATTTGCACTTGGCCGCATCGCCGACCATGACCGGCACGATATGACTGGGGTTCGGCATATGGGGCACACCAGCGGCATCCAGCTTGGCGCGAACCTGAGCGACACGCTGCTGATGACGCATCCGCTCCATCTGGCTGTCCTTCAGGTGCTGGATCGACGCGGTCGCTCCGGCAGCAATCGCGGGTGGGATGGCCGTCGAAAAGATGAAGCCCGACGAGAACGAACGCACGAAATCGCATAGATCGGCAGAGGCGGCAATGTAGCCGCCCATGACGCCAAACGCCTTACCCAGCGTTCCTTCGATCACGGTGAGGCGATCCATCAGCCCCTCACGCTCCGCGATGCCGGCACCGCGTGGGCCATAGAGACCGACCCCGTGGACTTCATCGAGATAGGTCATCGCGCCATGCTTCTCGGCCACATCGCAAATCTCGGCAATGGGAGCAACATCGCCATCCATCGAATAGACACTCTCGAAAGCGACCAGTTTAGGACGATCGGGATCATCGGCGGACAGCATACGGTCGAGGTCTTCCGGGTCGTTATGCTTCCACAGGCGCTTTTCGGCGCGGGAATGACGGATACCCTCGATCATCGACGCATGGTTCAGCGAATCGGAATAGATGATGCAGCCGGGGATCTTCGACCCCAGTGTACCGAGGCTCGCCCAGTTGGAGACGTAGCCGGAGGTGAAGATCAGCGCCGCTTCCTTACCGTGCAGATCAGCGAGCTCACGCTCCAACAGCACATGGTAATGGTTGGTTCCCGAGATATTGCGCGTCCCCCCGGCTCCGGCTCCACATTTTTCGATGGTGGACGTCATCGCCTCGGTAACGATGGGGTTTTGGCCCATGCCAAGATAATCATTCGAGCACCATACCGTCACATCATGCGTCGTGCCGTCTTCACGATGGCGGGTCGCGCGTGGAAAGCCGCCGCAATGGCGCTCAAGATCGGCGAAGACGCGGTAGTTACCGGCATCGTGCAGCTCGGCGAGTGTTTCCTTGAAATATGCGTTTATGTCCATGACACACCACCCCCTTTGACTTGTTTCGGGCCGGTACGGTCTGTTGCCGCCAAGCCCCGCTTGATTTGATCGTCGGTTTCTTTCGGTGCCGCCCAGAGCCACAGGATCGAATCCGGCAGCGGCAAAAGCAGGAAGATATGCTCGATGATCGCCAGCCCGAGCAGGGTCGCGATCAGGGCGATACCCACGGATTGCGGCACAGACATCGTCGTTCCGAGGACGCAGAGCCAGATGAAGACGGCGAGAGCCAGCACGATCATCACCGGCAGGAACGGCGTCGTGCGATCCGTTCGGAAATACGTCGTCAGGTATTTCTGGCGTACGGGCATCATCTCGCTGAGCGAATGGCGCGCTCCGAGATATATAGACAATTTCGCGCTGACCCGCATGACCCAGAGCAGAACGAAGGTCCAGAGACCCACCGTGTTAATAGCGCCCGTCGTGAGCAGAACGACGAGTACAGCCGTCGCAGCGATGGCCAGCTCGTGATCGCGCACGGTTGCGAATGCCTCGCGAAACCGTTCTGCGCCGCTCACGCCCTTGGTGGCCGAGAGCCGGCGAGGCCCTGCAATGAATCCAAGCAAGAACATCACTTCATGCCATCCCCAAATCGCCAGGGCCGACCCGAACGCGATATAGGCCCCCGCCACGGTATTCATCTGCGCGCTGATGTAGAGGCCGACCAGCGCGAGCAATGCAGCAATCGTCGCTATGCAGGCGACACGCCATTCGTGGTTCTCACTCCGTCGCGCCATCAAGAAAACCGCTCCGGTGGAGAACCACCAGATGAAGATCGCAAAGATCACGGCAATGACTGGATGAGACAAGGACACTGCTCCTACCAGACAGGTTCGAGACGGCTGGCGGCAGGCAGATCGTTCTTCTTCGTCGGGATCAGGTATAGCGCGATGAAATTCATCCCGGCGGCGCCCATCCATCGTGCTTTGCGCAGCTTGCCAAGGATGCCACCTGCTTTTTCGGCCTCGTCGATCTTGCCTGCGATGCGAACCATCTTCGAGAACCGCTCGTACAACGCTGGGTTGTCGAGATCGAGTTCCAGTGGGAAGACCTGACGCGAAATCTCTGAGGTGATGCGGAAGAC
Organism: uncultured Neomegalonema sp.; assembly: GCA_938034615.1. Lineage (GTDB taxonomy): Bacteria > Pseudomonadota > Alphaproteobacteria > Rhodobacterales > Rhodobacteraceae > JAHDDY01. Next base: position 16,997 of record CALHLW010000008.1, read on the forward strand.
CTCGCGGTCATACTCGTCGATATCAATGCCCATCGCTTTGTGGAATTCGGGCCGCGCATGGTCGCGCACATGCATGGTCGCGAAGACGGCGAGCAGGAAGAACTTGATCCAGTATTTGTTGTGACCGGCCAACAGCTTGGGGTCAGAGCGCATCAGCAGGGCGAAGGCTTCGCCGTGGCTGAACTCGTCGTTGCACCACTCCTTGAACCACTTGAAGATCGGATGGATGCGCTTATCCGGATGTTTTTCCAGATGGCGATAGATGGTGATATACCGCGCATAGCCAATCTTTTCGGACAGATAGGTCGCGTAGTAGATGAACTTCGGCTTGAAATACGTGTACTTTTTCGCCTTGGCGAGGAAGCCCATATTCACGCCGATATTGAAGTCCTTGAGCGCATCGTTGATGAAGCTCGCATGGCGGGACTCGTCCCGGCTCATATAGCCGAACAATTCGCAGATATCGGGGTTCGATCCGCGTCGCTTCATCTCTTTGTAAAGCACACAGCCAGAAAATTCCGCCGTCAGAGAACTGATGAGGAAATCGACCAATTCCTTACGCAGTTCTTCGGGATACGCCTCGATGTCGATCTCATCCCAGTCTTCAGTGCGTTTGAAATGCGCGCGGCGGGGATCGGCCTTCATCTCGCTGATCAGTCGATCCCATTCCTCGCGCACCGGCGTCACGTCGATACGGTCCATCTCGTCGAAATCAGTCGTATAGAAACGCGGGTTGAGCATCGTCGATTCGAGGGCAACCTTGGTACTCTCGTTCTGGACGTCATAGCGTGTCTTGAGGTCTGCGGGGTCTACGCGCATGTTCATAGCGATACCCTTTCCGAGAAGCTGAATTCACAGAGTTCCATGAACTCGAAATCCCCCGTCGCGCGAGTCCATGCGCGTTCGAGGGCGTTGGCGCGGGTGATGGTCGCAGTGCGGCGGAAACTCTCGGTCTCGCCATAAGGAATGGCGATTGGTGCACCATGGACGAGCACTTCGTCACCGGGACGTACTGTCACGCCGCCATCGAAACGCACATGCGCCCCGAGGCTATCGAAAGTATTGATGATCTCGACGGTGCACTCGACGTCTTCCTTACGACGACCGAATATCGCGAACGGGTTCATTGGCTATATCCCTTCCTGTCCTTCAAGGAATTGAGCGAATGCTGCCACGTTATCGCGACCGAAGGCATCAAGATAGAGGCGTTCTCCCGTTCCTGTATCGGATAGCGACACGGCGCCGCTGCTCCACCGGATCAGACGGTAGGGTTTGGTTTCCGGTACATTGGCGACCATACGGTTCCGGGCCAGCCCTCGGAAGGCCCCCCGCACGAACCCTCCCTCGTTCACGGCATAGGCAGCCAGTGTATTCCCTGTGGCGAAATCCCGCACCTCGACGATGTCACCGGTCTCCGCCTTGGCCATCACGATATCCCGCACTTCAACCGCCTCGCCGATCTCGACACGCACGGTGCCGATCTCGGTAGCTTGGCCAAACAGGACCGCTGCAAAGGCAAAGGCTACAAAGCCTAGCGCCCCGAAGAGCGGGATAGTCGGGAACCGCTCTTGGCGAGACGTGGCGCGATCGTTACGGACAACCTTGATCTGTTCCATCGGTCTATCCTGCCGCCAGTTCGGGACGATTGGTATCCCCATGGGAGGGGCGTTCCGTCCGATTTGCAGATGTCATCGGCGAAAAGTTGGACAGTTGCGTCAGCAATGCCTCGGTCGCCTTGTCGATCTCCGGGATGCACCGAAGCGCGGGTTCCGGCTCAGCAAAGCGCCATGGGCGTGCATGGGGCCACAGCACCAGCCATGAGAACCGCTGCTCATCTTTAAGCTGAACCGTCAGCGTCCCGGTGCCATTTTCGAAATCCGTCCGATTCACGGCGGCGATCTGGGCGAAGGGAATATTCAGCGTCACCGACAACGCCGAGCCGATCCGCATAACGATTCGACGATTCGTGATCGTGTAGAGCGTCGTTTTCTTCACGCTCAATGCATAAAGCTCGCACAGCCCGATCAACACGGCCCCGAGCAACGCAAGGACGGAAACCGAAAAGATGATGCTGCCGATAGTTCGCCCATCGTAGAGGGCCGCCACAACCGCCCAGAGCATGAGAACGGCGAAATATCCGAGCAGCCAACGAGACTTCATCACATGACGGGCAAAAAGCTGGTTTTCAGGCCGGCCCTGCCAGACGATTCGCTCCCCATCGGGCAGACGACCCGGCAAGCCGGGGATCGGCTCATAGTCGTGTTCTTCTGCAACGGGATGGCTCACAGCAAAGGCTCCTGACGTTCGGGCATCGCATAGAGCGTACCGCCCCCGTAATAGCCCATGATCTTGTCTTCTTCGAGCAACGTCACCTGACCCGGCGATGCGGTACCGGGGACATCGGCGAACTGTGCGGCGGTGATGGAGCGGACGTTCAGAACGCGCTCGTCACCGCGTATCTTGCCCAAGGTCACGAAGTTATGGGGCAACAGGACGCTTCGCCCACCATTCTCGGCGGAAAGATCGACCTGAAAGTAGCGGATCACCTGCTCTGCCCGGTCAACCCAGACATCCGAGACCGTTCCGGCAGCGGTCTTGTCGCAGGCGATGACCGACATGCCGCGCGGATCGGGATCGCCCTCGGCAATCGAGAAATCTTCGGCGGTGCTCATCGGCGCGATCAGATTCTTCCCATCAGCCGCGACTTCGGGGATATCCGAGCGCTCGGCCCAAGACGCAGGACCGACCCCGTCGATCATCGGATTGCCGGTCGGCTGAAGGGGCGCACCCGCGAAATTCGCCGTGCGTTCGGCGGCGATAGGACGGGTGTCGCGCTTGTCATTCGGGAACTGCACTTCCCCGTGGCCATGCGGCAGGTTGAACGTCTTCTTTGCGGGAAGCCAGAGCCAGGGGTCTTTATCGTATTCGCCCGTGACGTCATGTTCGAGAGGATAGCCTTCCCGACGGTCTTCCTGCCGGATGTACCAGATGAGTGCCGCGAAGAAGATCCAGAAGACATAGAGTGTTACCTGAGCAACATCGATGCTGCCGACGATCGATCCCGTTTCCATAGCCAAGCTCCTTAGCGCATCATCCGGGCAGTTCGGCGAGACCGAACTGTCGGGTTACAGGTTCCGTTTGCCCGCTCACGCGATTGGTCAAAGGACCAATCACGATGAGGCTGACGAAGAGAAGAAAGATTTCAAGATGATAGACAGTGTTGTAGCCCGTCGCGGCGGAGTCTAGCGCTTGACCCAGATCGCCGGAGGTTGCCACCGAATTGACCGCATCGCGGATAATGCCACCCGCTGCGAGGCCGACACCGATTGCCGTCGCCTGAACGGCGCTCCACGCTCCGATGGCAAAACCGCTGTCGCTCTTGTCCGCCAGCGCCATTGCGGCCAGCATCGTGGCCACCGCGAACAAGCCGCCACCCGCTCCGATCAGCGTGACGCCGACCACGAACAGCGTGGTTGATACCAGAGGGGATGAGAGGATGACGGCAGTGAAGGCCGCAATCCCGATCAACGCGCCAAGCGCCGCGACCCGGTGCATGTTAAAGCCTTGATGCAGCAACTTGCCTGCCACGCCGAAGCCGACCAAGGCACCGGCCGCCCATGCCGCTGTCAGCATCGTGGTTTCCGAAACGCTGAGACCGAGAATTTCGCCGCCGAAAGGTTCTAGCAGCACGTCCTGCATACTAAATGCCGCCGATCCAAGCGCGACAGCGAGCAGCAACCGGCCCGTACTGCGATCCGCCCGATACTGGTTCCATGCCTCCCAGAAGGACGGCATCTCGCGGTCGGCATGGGTAGCTTGCGGATTGCGGACTTCCTGTTTCCACAGCGCAACGACATTGATCAATACCGTGAAGACCGCAGCCCCCTGCACGACACCGATGAGGCGCGTTGCACTGAAATCACTCAGCAACGCGCCGAAAGCCAGTGAGGCGAAGATCATGCCGAGCAGGAGCACGACATAAACCAGCGCGACGACGCGGGGGCGGCTGTCGGGGGCGGCAAGATCAGTGGCGAGCGCAAGGCCCGCCGTCTGCGCCATGTGCATCCCGAGACCCGTCAACAGGAAGGCGAACGCTGCCGCCGCTGGCCCGGCCCATTCCGGCCCGACCGTCTGCGAATTCATCAGAAGCAGCGAGAAGGGCATGATCGCGAGACCGCCGAATTGGAGCAGCGTGCCGAGCCAGAGATAGGGCACGCGACGCCATCCAAGCACCGATTTATAGGTATCGGAACGATGGCCGATCAGGACACGAAGGGGAGCGGCCAGCACAGGCAGTGCAATCATGATCGCCACGAGGCTCGCCGGCACGCCAAGCTCAACGATCATCACGCGGTTGAGCGTTCCGGTCAGCAGAACCGCCGCCATCCCGACCGAAAGCTGGAACATCGACAGCCGCAAAAGGCGCCCGAGTGGCAAATCAGCCGTCGCCGCATCGGCAAAAGGAAGAAAGCGCATTCCGACCGTCTGCCAGAACGCCACCATCCTTGATTTTTTGGCCGTTGACGTCATCCGCGCGTCAGCTCCATTGCCTGCGAAATATAGAAAGGCCGCTTCACACGATGCGTGCGACCAACGCTCCACCCGTCCAGCGCATTCAAACGGCTCGTCATGAAGCGCGGCGATACCGGCACGATGAAGGGTGCGCGGTCCTTGCGCGGAAACGTCTTGCCGACCGCGCGCATCGTCACCAGCAAAGGCGTGCGCGGTGCAAAGGTAAAGACGATCCTACGGCTCGTGCGTTCGGCCAGCGCCGACAGGGCTGCGACCGCATCGTCATTGCCGTAATGGATGACCGAATCCATCCCCACGACCGCATGGAAGTTGCCCAATACAGGGTCGAGCATATCGCCGCTCGTCAGTTCGACGGTGCCGCCGCCGGTTATAGCGGGCATGTTCTCCGTACCGAAGCGCACGATCTCGGGCGACAGGTCGATACCGAGGACGTCGGCTCCGCGATTGGCCAATTCCACGGACATGGCCCCCGATCCGCAACCCGCGTCCAGAATGCGCCAGCCCGACAGATCATCGGGCAGGTAGGACAGCATCGTCGCCCGCATCTCGTCCCGCCCCGCGCGGACCTTGGCCCTGACGAAGCTGAGCGGCTTGTCCGAAGCGAAGCGCTTCCAGGCGTCGATGGCCGTACGGTCGAAATACGTCTGTATCTCGCTGCGACTGCGGGTGTAGCTGCTGCCGTCCATGGGCGCGGTCCCTTATTCGAAGCCGAGGAAATCGAAGATTTCCCGGTCCTTCATCGGCGTGGCGTCGAGGGCGTCGGAGCCGGTCATCAGATATTCGGCAAGGCGCAGGTATTCGTCCTGAATCTCCTTCACGCCGGGCAGTTCGCTATCCATCTCGAACATCGTGCATTTCTTGAGGCGCGAGCGGCGCACCGCGTCGGAATCGGCGATATGGGCGAGGCGCTTGAGGCCGACGGCCTCGTTGAAACGGTCGATCTCGTCCGTGTCCTTCGAGCGGTTGGCGATCACGCCCCCGATCCGCACATCGTAGTTCTTCGACTTGGCCCGGATCGCCGCAAGGATGCGGTTCATCGCGAAGATCGAATCGAAGTCGTTCGCGGCAACGACCAGCGCACGCTCCGCATGTTGCAGCGGCGAGGCGAACCCACCACAGACAACATCGCCCAGCACATCGAAGATCACGACATCGGTATCTTCGAGCAGGTGATGCTCCTTCAGCAGTTTCACGGTCTGACCAACAACGTAGCCACCGCATCCCGTACCGGCGGGCGGGCCACCGGCCTCGACGCATTTGACGCCGTTGAATCCTTCGAAGACGAAGTCCTCGGCGCGCAGTTCCTCGGCGTGGAAATCGACTTCCTGAAGAATGTCGATGACCGTCGGGATCAAACTTTTCGTAAGCGTGAAGGTCGAGTCATGCTTTGGATCGCAGCCGATCTGGAGAACCCGCTGGCCCTGCTTGGAAAACGCCGCAGACAGGTTCGACGAGGTCGTCGACTTGCCGATGCCGCCCTTGCCATAGATGGCGAAAACCTTCGCACCGTCGATTTCCATGGTCGGATCGAGATGCACCTGGACACTTCCAGCGCCATCTTCGCCCTGCCCCTGCCCCGATGCTCTTTTGAGCATACGTGCATTTCTCTTGGCCTCTTCGGGATTGATATGAATGGTCATGCGGCGTGCTCCACGATAATTCCTTCGACGCGATCTTCGAGTTCTTCACCCGCCGCGCGAAGGGCATTCCAGGTTTCTTCGTCCGGGGTCCAGTAGTTGCGTTCACCCGCCTCGATCAGTCGATTGGCGAGTTTGGCGCTGGCTTTGGGATTCAGGTCGGCAAGCCGCCGGCGCATCGTCTCGTCCAGAACGAAGGATTCAGTCAGGTTCTTGTAGACCCATGGATCGACCTGCCCGGTGGTCGCTGACCAGCCGAACGTATTCGTCACATGGCTTTCGATCTGGCGGACGCCTTCGTAGCCATGGTCGAGCAGGGCTTCGTACCATTTGGGGTTCAACGTCCGGGTGCGGGTCTCCAATGCGACCTGCTCGGAGAGCGCCCGGACCTTGCCCGTGCCGCTCGTCTGATCGCCCACGTAGACCGGCAGTTCCTTGCCGCCCGCCTGCTTTACCGCGCGGCTGATGCCGCCCAACGTATCGAAATAATGATCGACGGAGGTGATGCTGACCTCGACGGAGTCGATGTTCTGATAGCTGGCATCCACATCGCGCAGGATCGTGGCGAGCAGCTCGGGCTGTTTCTCCGGCTTGCCGTTGACGCCATAGGCAAAGCATTTGCGGTTGCTGTAGGTTTCGGCGATCTCGTCCTCGCCCTCCCACGCGCCGCTATCGATCAGCAAGTTGACGTTCGAGCCATAGGCACCCGACGCATTCGAGAAGACCCGCAGGGCCGCCGTTTCCAGATCGCACTGGCGCTCCTCGGCATAGGCGAGGGCATGGGCGCGGATGGCGTTCTGGTCGAGGGCTTCGTCGGCTTTCGCCGCGAGCAGACTGGCTTCGGCCAACAGCTTCGTGTGCAGCGGCAGCAGATCACGGAAGATGCCCGAGAGGGTCATCGTCACGTCGATCCGGGGACGGCCAAGTTCCTCCAGCGGAATGAGGTCGGCCCCCGCGAGACGCCCGAACCCGTCAAAACGCGGTTTGGCCCCGATCAGCGCGAGCGCCTGCGCAATCGGCGCACCCTCCGTCTTCATCGTATCAGTGCCCCAGAGAACCAGCGCGACGCTTTTGGGCAACTCGCCGTGGTCCTTGAAATAGCGGTCGATCAGGCGCTGTGCCTGCTGCTTGCCGTCTTCGATGGCGAAGGGGCTGGGCATCCGAAAGGGGTCGAAGGCGTGGATATTGCGGCCCGTGGGCGCGATTTCGGGAGAGCGGACGATGTCGCCGCCGCTAACGGGGCGGATATAGCGACCGTCCAGCCCGCTGAGGATCGCGTCGATCTCCGGGTTATTGCGCAGGCCCTCGTCCAGCCGCGCCAGCCGCATCGCCGTCTCGCCGGTGTCAGCGTCGCCTCGCGCAACGGCATCAAGCGCGTCGTCATCAAGACGATCATTGCCGAACGCCTCGTTGACCGAACCGAGGAAATCGCGACGGACCGCTTCCGACGGCGCTTCGCCGACGACGTGTAGACCATGAGGGATCAGCGAAGTTTCGTATTCGCGCACCGTATCGGCCAGCGCCGTGATCTCCGCCGTTGCCGCGCCTTCCCAGACCACATCCTCGTCGACCAGGTCGATAGCCACAGCCATGGCGTGAATGGCGGTGGCCAGATGCGCCGCTTCTTCCGTCGCATCCGGCGACAGCCCGCGCCAGCGGTCGATGGAAGTCTTCAGGTCCAACAGACCCTTATAGAGACCCGCATGGCCGACCGGGGGCGTCAGATAGCTGACAAGCGTGGCCGCCGAACGACGCCGTGCAATCGTTCCCTCGGAGGGGTTGTTGCAGGCATAGAAATAGAGGTTCGGCATATCGCCGATCAGGTAATCGGGCCAGCAGGTCGCCGACATCCCGACCTGCTTGCCGGGCATGAATTCCAGCGCGCCATGGGTGCCGAAATGCAGGATCGCATCGGCGCACAGGTCTTCGCGGATATAGCGGTAGAAGGCCGCAAAAGCGTGGGTCGGCGTGAACCCTTTCTCGAACAGCAGGCGCATCGGGTCACCCTCATAGCCGAAGGCAGGCTGCACCCCGACGAAGACATTCCCGAAATGTGCGCCGAGAACGAAGATGTTCGAGCCGTCCGACTGGGCGCGACCGGGTGCCGGACCCCATTGCGCCTCCATCTCTTCGAGGCGGGTTTCGCGGGCGACATGGGTGTCAGCGGAAACCGTGGCGGCAACATTGGCATCCGTGCCATGCAGGGCTGCGTTGCCGGTGATGATCGCTTCGCGCAGGGCATCGACGCTGTCGGGCAGATCGACGGTGTAGCCGTCTTCTTTCATCGCCTTGAGCGTATTGAACAGCGAGCGGAAGACGGACAGGCCAGCCGCCGTGCCGATGGCGCCACCATTGGGCGGGAAGTTGTAGATGACCGTGGCGACCTTACGCTCGGCCTTGGCGCGGCGGCGCATGGAGACGAGCTTATCGACACGACTCGCCAGCATTTCCGCGCGTTCGGGGCAGGATTGCATGTCGGCCCCGCCAGCGGCCTTCGAGAAATCACAGCGACGATCACAACCGGTGCACGCGCCGGAGCGATCATTGCGACCACCGAACAACATCGGCCCGGTCGCCCCGTCAATCTCGGGCAGCGCGACCATCATCGTCGTCTCGATGGGCATCAGGCCGCGCTCGCCCGCGCCCCATTGCTGGAGGCTCTGGAATTCCGTGGCGAAGGCCGAGATATAGGGAACATCGAGGGCAGCAAGCGCCTCTTCGGCGGCGGCGGAATCGTTATAGGCGGGGCCACCCACCAGCGAGAACCCGGTCAGCGAAACGACCGCATCGACCGTCGCCTTGCCGTCCTTCATGAAATAGGCGTCGATGGCCGGGCGCGAGTCCAAACCGCTGGCATAGGCCGGAACAACCTTGAGGCCCTTTGCTTCCAGCGCCGCCACCACGCCATCGTAATGCGCGGTGTTGTCCGCGAGGATATACGAGCGCATCAGCAAAACACCGACCGTGCCACCCGATTGCAGCGCCGATGCGGGCAGCTTGTTCAGCGCCACCAAATCG
>CALHLW010000009.1 GCA_938034615.1 uncultured Neomegalonema sp.
GAGCGCCTGTCGCTGGCCCCTGCGAGGCTGGCCGGATTGGACGTGGGCAGCTTGGCTACGGGCGCGATCGCAGACCTCGTCCTCTTCGATCCGAACGCGCCGTGGAAGATCGACCGCAAGGCGCTGCTCTCCAAATCGAAGAACTCGCCGTTCCATGAACGGCTGGTACAAGGCAAGGTGCTGGGAACCTGGGTCGGCGGAGAGCGCGTCTTCGGTTGACGCCGATTGTGTCGGGCTGGCACGGTCAGCACGCATCGAAGGAAAACTTATGACCCTGCTTCTCGCTCTTATAGGCGGCTATCTCATCGGCTCGATCCCCTTCGGCGTGTTACTGGCGCGGGTATTCGGCTTGGGCGATCTGCGGAAAGTTGGTTCGGGCAATATCGGCGCGACAAACGTGCTACGCACCGGCAACAAAGCGGCGGCAGCGCTGACCTTGTTGCTCGATGCGCTGAAAGGCGCAGTGCCAGTCTGGATCGCATGGGCATCGGGGCCTGAGGCTGCAGCGATTGCAGGCCTCGGCGCGGTGCTGGGCCATTGCTTCCCGGTCTGGCTCAATTTCAAGGGCGGTAAGGGGGTTGCAACCTTCCTCGGCGCGTTGTTGGCCCTCGACTGGCTGGCCTTTCTTGCCTTTGCTGTGGTGTGGCTCGCCGTCGCCTTCGTGTCCAAATATTCGTCACTGGCCGCGCTGGTGGCCAGCCTCCTTGCCTTGGGCGTAACCCTGATAACCGGCGCATGGCCGATGCTCGGCGCCCTCGCCCTGATCGCCCTCGTCGCCCTCGTCATCCAACGCCATCACCAGAACATCGCCCGTTTGCGTAGAGGGACGGAAAGCCGGATTTCCTTAGGCTCGAAGAAGTGACAGCCTTCCCCGCCAACCGTGCCCCCACCGACGAGGCGGGCGAGCGGGACTGGCTGCGCCTCGCCCGTTCCGAGCGGGTCGGCCCCGTGACTTTTGCCGAGCTGATGCGCCGCTATCCCGATGCTTCATCAGCACTCGACGCCCTGCCCGACCTAGCGGCACGAGGGGGTGCAAAACGCAGCATCCGCCTCGCTGATGCGGACCAGATCGCGCAGGAATACGATGCGGCGTGCGAGGCCGGGGCGCGGATGCTGGCGCTTGGGTCTGCCGAGTATCCGCATAATCTCGCGCTGGTCGAAGCCGCTCCACCCCTGCTCTGGTGCCTCGGCGATCCGGCCATCGCCCGCCCCGAAACCGTGGCCATCGTCGGCGCCCGCAATGCCTCAGCCCTTGCTCTCAAGTTCACGGAGACGCTGGCTCGCGATCTCGGCGCGAAGGGCTATGCTGTCGCCTCTGGCCTCGCACGCGGCATCGACGCTGCCGCCCATCGCGGGGGTTTGCAGAGCGGCACCGTGGCCGTTCTCGCGGGAGGGGTGGACAGCCTCTGGCCCCCGCAGAATGCCGATCTCTACGACGCGATCCGGGCACAGGGCGCGATCCTCTCCGAGCGCCCTATGGGCTATCAAGGCCGCGCGCAGGATTTCCCACGCCGCAATCGCCTCGTCTCGGGCCTCGCACGCGGCATAGTGGTCGCCGAAGGGGCGGAACGCTCCGGCTCCCTCATCACCGCGCGCTATGCGGGCGAGCAGGGGCGCGATGTCATGGCCATCCCCGGCTCACCGCTCGACCCGCGCGCGGGCGGCTGCAACCTGCTGATCCGCGAGGGCGCGACCCTCGTGCGCCATGCCGAAGACGTTCTCGAAGCCCTCTCGCGCCTGCCCGACGCGCCACAGTTGCTCGAAACCGACGACGACCCGTGGGACGCCCCGATGATCTGCGGAGACGCCGCCCTGCGCACCACCATCCTCGATCTCCTCGGCCCGCATCCCGTGGAAATCGACGAGATCATCCGCCGCTCCGGCGCGTCCTCCGGCTTTGTTTCGCTGGTGCTGCTGGAGCTGGACCTTGCGGGGCGGCTACACCGGGAGCCGGGGGGTGCGGTGGCGATTTCATAGCTTGCTCCGACCTCACGCAGGGGCAGGTATTGAGTGTCACTGTTTCGGAAAATAATCCTCGCAGCCCCCATCCCGGTATACATCCGCCGTGCAGCAATGAAGTCCCCCGCCGAACGCATAGGCATCGCGGAGGTCTACGGGGACGACCTCAACCCCCAGCTTATCGAGCTGGTCGGCCTGATAGACCTCTGATGCCTCGACGCACACGGTTTTCGGGTCCAGCACCAGCACGTTCATCGACAGCCATGTGGATGAATAGCACAGCGGCGGCGGGGCGTTATGGGCGGGCTGGGCCGCATCCACGATCTCCCAGCCATTGCGCTCGAACATCGCGCGCTGTTCCTGTGGCAGCCGGCGCTGCGGGTTGTTCATGATGAGGCCGGGGCGGATCGGCGTGAAGGTCGCGTCGATATGGATCGGGTAGGGATCGCCGGGGAAGTTCACCGCATGAACCCGGTGATCCGGGAAATGCCGCTGGAGCCAGTCGATGCCCTTCAGATTCGTCGTAAACCCGTGCTGCACGACCAGATCGCGCCCGAAGCGCAGCACGTCGGCAGCGTCGAACAGCGGCTCCTCCTCGGTCGTGACGAAATACTTCTCGGCGGCCCATTCCAGCCGCTTTGCCTCTCCGATCTTCTCGCTAAGGTAATCGGGGTGGTAATCGGCATCGGTCAGGCGTGGCTTCGGGGCCGCCTCATGCCGCATCTTCGGGTCTTCATCGTAATATTGCTGAAGCAGATCGCGGTAGCACAGATACTCGAACCAGCGGCAGCGATAGCTCATCGTTGCTTCGAGAATTTCGTGGCCGACTGTCAGCAGCACGTCGCGCGGCGGCATACAGCCGAAATTCGACTCCGTGCGCCAATCCGGCGTTTCGGCGGGTTTCGAGAAATCGAACGGCGTGGGCCGATCCACCCGCACTCCCCGATCCTGAAGCTGCTTCGCGAAGCCATCGAGCAACTCGTTGGCCCGGTCGATGGTCTCCTGCGGGCGGCGGCCCCACTGCCCGCGCATGTCCGAATCCTCGGGCACTTTGGCGTCGAGCGCCGGTTCGGGCGGTGGGATGTGGCAATCATCCGCGCGGCCCACGATGACGTGGCGCAGCGTATCCCACTCGTTCCAGCTTTTGACCTCGGTGACGTCCGGCGACCAACCCATGCGATCCTCCCTGCTTTTCAGAGCGGATAGCCTCTTTCAAAGGCCACGGACAAGCCGTCAACCGACCCTCCCGTGGCCGGAAAGCGACGTTTTTCCTAACTCGGTGGTAGAGTGATCTTTATCACAGTCTCTTTCGGCTCCGGCGTGCAGAGTGGTGGTGTCGGTCGTCATCACCGGCGTTCACTATTGTTCCCTCCCGACCTGGAGCGACCGCTACACCGGTCGCTCTTTTTTTATCGCGCATCCGTCTCCCAATAGGGACGTGGCCCGTATTTCTCCTTCAGGAAATCGATGAAGACCCGCACTTTCGCCGGGGTATAGGGACCGGGCGGACGCACCGCCTGAATGATCCCATCTTCCTCGCTCGACCAATCGGGCAACAGATTTACCAGCCGCCCTTCGCGAAGATGTTCACCCACATCCCAGACCGATTTCAGCGCAATGCCAAGCCCCATCAGAGCCGCATCCAGCAGAACCCCGCCATTATTCGACCGGATAGGGCCGGAAACGCGCACCTCGGCGCGCTCACCATCTCGCGTGAAATGCCACAGATGCAAACCTGTCTGAACGATAGCCTCCAACCCTGCGCAATCCTCGGGGCGGTCTGGCATACCGTACATTTCCACGAAGGCGGGCGAGGCGACCACAAGACGGCGATTCGGGGCGAGGACCGTGCGGATCAGGCTGGAATCGCGGGGAACGCCGATGCGGATGCCCAGATCAAAGCCTTCGTCCACGAGGCTCACGAACTGGTCAGAGAGATGCAAGTCTATGGAAACCTTGGGATATCGCCCCCGAAATTCGGGCAGGAAGGGCAGGATATGCTGACGTCCGAAGGGGCCAGGCAGCGCCGCGCGCAGCATACCCGACGGCTCGGCATCACTGGCCGCGAGTGACGCCCGCCCCGCCTCCACCGCCTCGATTGCATGGTTCGCGTGGATCAGGAAATTCGCGCCGTCCTCGGTCAGCGACAGCGAGCGGGTGCTGCGCGCCATCAAAGTCGTCCCGAGTTCCTTCTCCAGTGCCGTCAATCGCGCACTCGATGCCGCTGGAGACAGCCCGAGTTCCCTCCCCGCCGCACTGAGTGACCCGTGGCGTGCAGCGAGGGCGAAGAGCGTGAGGTCATCAAGCCGCATGGATTCATCTTTCTGATTTTCTTGAAAGTGATATCCAATTCAGCCTCATTCTCAAAGAACGCAAAATGATCCATTTTCCTCTCATCGAAGACAGGAGAACGATCATGCACATTCAAGACACCAGCCCCGCCACCATCGAACGTCATATGCGCCATGCTCACGAAATCCGCTCGCAGGCAATCCTCCACACATTGGCGCGCATCCCCGTCGCCTTGCGCCGGATGTCGAAAGCCGTCCTGTGCATCTTCGCATGAAACCACGCGGGTCGGGGATCAGGCCTGCCGGTCGTCCTCGTCCCGCCGCACCGTCTTCCATCCCGTCACCATGGCGGTCACGAGGTCTTCGCGTTTCCACAACCGATAGAACAGGATCGCGGCGAGGTGCAGAACGATCAAGCCCATGACCACCCGCGACGACCAGTGATGGATTGCTGTCATCTTCAGCACGGTTGCGGGGTCGAGATAATCGACCAGCGGCCCTTGCGAGAACAGCCCGTCATCTTCGGAGCATAGCCCCGTCACCACCTGCACCGACAGGGCAGCGAGCATGGCAAGCACCGAGAGCGCACCAACAGGGTTATGCCCTGCCACCCCACTGGGGCGGCGCTTGAACAGATTGCGAAGATAGGAGATCAGCGCCCGCGGCGACGGGAACAATTTTCCCAGCCGCGCATGGGCAGGACCGAATATCCCCCACAGCAAGCGAAACACCAGCAATCCGCCGGTCGCATAGCCAAAATAGAAATGAAGCTGGATCGTCGAGAAGCTGCGGAACTCACCCAGGTACAGCCCCGTCAGGACCGTGCCGACCAGCGCCCAGTGAAACAGGCGGGTCGGCACGTCCCATATCTTCCGGCGAACCGTTTCAGGCTCCCTGCCGGAAAGGTCGGCCAAGATCAGAATTCCTTGGCGCGATAGGTGTCATGGCACCCTTTACACGATGCACCGAGCGGGCCGATATTCGCACGCAGGGCATCGAGACCACCCCCCGCATTCGCGGCCAGCGCGCCCGACGCTTTCACGAAAGCATCTTGCTTTTCCATGATCGCGGGAAAGGTTTCCCACGCCACAGGCAGAGCGCGGGTCTTGCCGGGCTTCGATGCCTTGTCAGAACCCTGCGGCCACATCGACCCGGTGTTGAGATTGGCGAGCGCGCTCAGGTTTCCGGCATGGGTGTTGGCCATTTCGGCATCGTAGGCGATGTCGCCCTTTGCCATGCCGAACAGCATCCCGGCGTTGTGTTTGACCATTTGGTAATAGCCCTGTCGGGCCTTGATCGCATCGTCCGCTGCATCGGCTACGGCGATGGCTGGCAATGCGACGGTGGTCAGGGCAGCGACCAGAGCCAGGGGTTGTATACGCATCCTCATTACTCCTTGTCATCTCGCGGAAAACACCGCTTGTGCCAAGATAGTCCAACGTACAAACCCGTCAAAGACAATCGTCATTCGGGAACACATTCGTGAACGCAATCACGGTTCGGGGCTGTCCCGTTCGGTGACGGATCGGTGGATGCCCACAAGCAGGAAATACCCCGTGGCCAACGCGATGATCAGCTTGGCGGCCCCCGCCGGTTCGGGCGAGGTCGCCACCGCCGCCACCAGCGCAAAACTGCCAAGCGTGGCCACCGCAAGATTGGTCCGTCGCAATCGCTCGACCCTGAAGGGATGCACGAATTTCAACGGCAGGAAGGTGGCCAGCGACAGGGCGAAGACAATGACGAGCGAGAGCATCGGGTTCGGCTCAAAGACGTAGAAACCAAAGACCACGAGGTTCCAGAGCGCCGGGAATCCCCGGAAGTAATTGTCATGGGTCTTATGCCGCAGATCCGAAAAGTGGTATTGCGACGACATCAGGATCGCGATGGCCGCAGGGGTGGCCCAACCTTCAGGCACCAACCCGAACCACCAGATATAATAGGCGGGAATGATGACGTAGGTGAAGTAATCGACGATATTGTCGATGGTCGCCCCGTCCACATCGGGCAGATGCTCCGTCACCTTGAACTTCCGGGCGAGCGAGCCGTCCACCCCGTCGATGATCAGCGCGACGATGAGCCACCAGATCGCATCCTGGGCATTGTTGTTCGTAATATTGAGCAGCGCCATGAATCCGCAGACGGCCCCGCTCATCGTAAAGACGTGAACGCACCACGCGCGGAGTTTGTCTCTGCTCATCGCAACAACCCTTTTCGCCGGAACCGAATGCTCATCATACGGTTGGAAATCGTTTCATGCCAGTGTCTTCCACTGTCCGGCAAAGTAGCCGTCGATGACCAGTCGGTATACACGCTCCAGAGTCTCGATATCCTGCACCGCAACATGCTCGTCCGCTTTATGCATGGATTGCCCCACCAACCCGAACTCCAAGACGGGCGCGATACGGCGGATGAACCGGGCATCCGACGTACCACCCGAGGTGGAGAGCACCGGCTCGATGCCTGTTTCCGCCGCCACCGCCTGCCGCACGAGCGCGGTAAACCCGTCGGGTTCCGTCACGAAACTCTCACCGCTGACCTTGAATTCCAGCGCGATACCGACACCCTCGATCTCGGCCTTTGCCGCCATGGCCCGGATCGTCTCGATCATCGTGTCGCTCGAATGGGCGTCGTTGAAGCGGATGTTCACCGTGGCGCGGGCCTCGCCGGGAATGACGTTATTCGCCGGATTACCCGTATCGACCGTGGTGATCGACAGCGTCGAGGGATCGAACTGCTCCGTCCCCTCATCCAGCCGCCACCGCGCCATCCGGTCGAGCAGCCCGATCAGCGGCGGCAGCGGATTGCGCGCCCTATGCGGATAGGCCGCATGGCCCTGTGCGCCCGTCGCGGTCAGGGAGACCGTCATCGACCCCCGCCGTCCGATCTTCATCATGTCGCCCATGCGCTCGGGGCAGGTCGGTTCACCGACGATGCAATGGTCGAGCGCCTCGCCCCGTTCGGCCATCCAGTCGAGGATCGCGACGGTCCCGTCCACCCCAGGCCCTTCCTCGTCTCCGGTAATCAGAATCGCGAGCGAGCCATCCGGCTGCGGGTTGTCCCGCACATAGCCGAGCGCCGCGCAGACATAGGCCGCGACCCCCGATTTCATATCACAAGCCCCGCGCCCCCAGAGTTTCCCGTCCAGGATCGTCCCACCGAACGGCTCGACGCTCCATCCCCCGCCGACCGGAACCACATCCGTATGCCCGTTGAACCCCAGAACCGGGCCAGTCGTGCCGTAACGCGCATGGAGGTTATCGACCCCGTTCCGCTCGATACGGGTACAGGCGAACCCGGCCTCGCTGAGCAGATTTTCCAGCAGCGTCAGCGCCCCGCCTTCCTCCGGCGTCACCGAAGGACAACGCACCAGATCGGCGGTCAGGGAAACGGGATCGGTCATGGGCGCGCTCCTCTTGGCGGAGGCCAAGGCATAGCTTGCCCGCAACTTATAGTGAAACGCGATCAGGGTTAAGCCAGAAAGTATCGGGCAATCCGCACTCTTGGCGGAACTCGCGACGCAATTTGATCGCGTCTCACTCAGCCCGCAAGCGGGTCCGGGCCATAGCCGTTCTCACCATCCGCGCCCCGCACAAAGGAGAGAAGGATCGTCAGCACGACGAGGGCAGGAATCGCGACGAGTTCCACGGGCACGAGGCACGGCAGCAACCACAGCGCGCTCCACCCCAGATCATGCATCCGCCGTATCGACGAGGCCACAGCCATCCAAAGGCCCAGCGCCAACAGCACCAGCGCGAAGAATGACGACATGCCCAGCGGCACCAGTTCCACTCCGTTCGCCATGCTCATCACCCATGGAAAGAGCAGCATCATCGACCCGAAGGTCATGAGCAACATCGATAGAAGCGTGATCCGCGCATACCGCGCGCGCCCCATTCGGCCATCGATGACGAGCAGATCGGTGAGCATGACGGTTTCCCTGAAAGTCCAGTAGCAACAGCGTACTATCAAAACCTCAAGGTTCGTTTAATTGTGTGGGGGATCACATCCGCAGCGAACGCGCCCTGCTTTGCCCTTCGGATCATGCCGACCCACGCGCCACCAACGCTTCTCAACATTGCAGGAAGCCATTCCGTATCACTCAAATTCTGGCGCTTTCTGGAGCGACCGGACGAGCCAAGATACCGAGAATCGCCAACAAGATATCGCTCATGGGCAGGGCCAGTCCGATGCTAGACGTCGATCTCCGGGTACGATAGATGATCGAGAATACTTGGTGTCCCTATAAGGACTGAATTCATGGTTTCACCGTCGCAGGGCTAAACGCCCCTTCATCACCCGGAGCGACCGCTCCGATACGCGATACATAAATCGGGCCAAAGCCCGGTCGGTGAACCATGACAGACCAGAACCAGACCTCGCGGGCGTCGACCCGTGCTGAATTCATGACCCTTTTCCAATTGGCCGTTCCGCTCATGGCGGGGCTGGCGGCGGCCCTGCTGATCGGCGTGGTCGATACCGCGATGATCTCTCCTCTCGGTACCGTGCCCTTGGCCGCGGCCGGGGTGACGACGGCGGTGCTCATCATCATGATCTCGGCGCTCTGGGGAGTTATCACCGTCATCTCGGTGCAGATCAGTCAAGCCGAGGGCGCGGGTAATCCGGCGCGCGTCGCCGTCGCCTTGCGCAGCGGGTTGCTCCTTTGCCTGCTCGGGGGCGGTGGCGCGGCGCTTCTGATGATCGCGATCTACCCGCTGCTCGGCCCCCTCGGGCAACCGGAGGAGGTTCTGGCGATCCTCCTGCCCTACTGGCTTTCGATGGCAGTCTGGATCATACCATTCACGCTGTTCTTTGGGTTGAAGGCGCTCTTCGATGCGGTGGATAGGCCCTGGACTGCCGTGGGCCTCTCGTATCTCGGCGTGATTTTCAACGTGCCCGCCAACTATGTTTTCATCCATGTCCTCGACCTCGGCATTCTGGGCGCCGGTCTGGCGAGCATCCTGTCCCAGTGCGTTTCGCTGCTCGCCGCATGGATGGTGTTGACCCGCGCGCCTGGATTGGCCGCTTTCCGTCAGAAAGTGAACGTCGCCTGGTCCGATGTCTGGGCGCAGTTCAGGGAAGCGCTACCGCTTTGCCTCGGCTATGCGGGCGAAGGCGGGGCCTATGCCATGGTCGGCCTGATGATGGGGTGGCTCGGGGCCGAAGCACTGGCCGCTCACCAGATCGTCAATGCGCTGGCGGGGCTAGCCTATATGATCCCGCTTGGCATGGCAGGCGCGGCCTCGATCCGCATCGGCCTCGCGGTCGGGGCGGGCAGGCGGGACAGGCTCAGACCC
Organism: uncultured Neomegalonema sp.; assembly: GCA_938034615.1. Classification (GTDB taxonomy): domain Bacteria; phylum Pseudomonadota; class Alphaproteobacteria; order Rhodobacterales; family Rhodobacteraceae; genus JAHDDY01. The sequence continues at coordinate 9,545 of CALHLW010000009.1, forward strand.
ATCCTGAAGGCATCCTTCATCATGGTGACGCTCTGGCAGGGTCTTGCGGCGGCGATTTTCATCACCGCTGGCCGGGCCATGGCCGAAACACTGTCGGATGATGCGGCGGTAATCGACCTGGCCGCCACGTTGTTCCTCATGGTGGCCATTCTGCAAATCGCCGACGGCATTCAGGGAACATCGCTCGGCGCGCTGCGGGGTATGTCGGATAGGGACTTGCCCACGGTCATCACCCTCGCCGCCTATTGGCCCTTGGCGCTCCCGGCAAGCTATCTGCTGGGGTTCGTGCTTGATCTGGGCGCTGTCGGCGTCTGGCTCGGCTACACGCTCGGGCTGGCCGTGGCGGCGGTCGGATTGCCGTGGCGGTTCTGGACCCTGACAGCAGAATGAAAAAAGCCCCCGCATCGGAATGCGGGGGCTTGATATGACTGGTCTTAAGAGCCGTGGCCTATTCGCCGCCGCCCATGAAGGACAGGATGAACTGGAACATGTTCACGAAGTTCAGGAACAGGCCCAGTGCGCCCATCACACCGGCTTTGGACAGTTCCGCGCTGGCGGCCATACCGGCCTGCGCGTAGTGGAGGTATTCGTTCTTGATCCGCTGCGTGTCATACGCGGTCAGACCCGCGAAGATCAGGACACCGATCACCGAGATGCCGAACGCCAGCGCGCCCGAGCCGATGAAAATGTTCGCAATCGACGCGAGGATCAGGCCGATCAAACCCATGAACAGGAATGAACCCATGCCCGACAGGCTGCGCTTGGTCGTGTAACCGTAGAGCGACAACCCGAGGAACGACACGGCGGTGATGCCGAACGCCTGAACGATGGGTGTATAATCCCCGGCAAACCGCAGGAAGACCATCGACAGCGAGACGCCCATCAGCAGCGTAAACAGCCAATAGGTTGCCTGCACGGCCCCTACGCTCATTTTCTGGAGCCGGAAGCTCATGAAGAAGATCAACGCCAGTGGCGCAAAGATCACGGCCCATTTCAGCGGCGATCCCCACACGGCATTGGCCAGCGCAGGAATGTTGCCGAAGGCATACGCCGTACCCGCCGCGACGAACAGGCCGCCCGACAGGTAGTTGTATACGGTCATCATGTGGGTCCGAAGGCCCTGGTCGATTTCGGCGGCACGGCCCTGCGTACCAACGGTCGTTGCCGCCATGCGGTCGAATTCTGCCATTGAAGTCACCCCTTAAGGTTTCGATTGAGAAAGTCTGTGCTTAATATCGCGATTGCGTGGCCCTCATTCAAGAGGCAATAGGAGGCTGCGCGCATTGTTCGCATTTTCTTTCCTGACCACCCCGATTCGGGGCTTTGCCCATGATCCGCTGTTTTCTTGCCCTTTCCCTCCCCGATGACGTGTCTGACGCCCTGATGGACGTACAGGACGGTGTGCGCAATGCGCGCTGGATCGAGGAGGAAAATCTGCACCTTACCCTTGCCTTTCTCGGCGAATGCACCCCGTCGCAACTGACCGAACTCGATGCGGAATTGGGGCGTCTGCGCATTGACCCCTTCGACCTGACACCCTTCGGCGTCGGGGCATTCGGCGGGGGCAAGCCGCATACGCTCTATGCCGGATTGGAAGCTTCGGAGCCGCTCACGCGCGTTCAGGCCAAGATCGCCCATGTGGTCCGCGAAAGCGATATCGGGGCGACAGCGCCCCAGCGCCGCAAGTTCCATCCGCACATCACCCTTGCCCGCTGTGGCGGGGGCGTGATTCCGGCTCAGGCGATCGACTGGACGCTGCGCCATGCGCGGTTTTCCGGTCCGTCCTTCCCGGTCCACGGATTTGGCCTCTACCGCTCCGATCTGGGCACCGGCGCACCGATCTACACCGAGCTGGTCCAGTACCCCTTCGCGCGATGATGGTGCTATCGACCCGCTGATGCGCTGTCTGCCGCGAATCCCTTCATGGCCGCATCGAGAATGAAGCGCAGATACCGGCGTTCGGAGCCGGAGGCGTGATAGATCAGATGTTGCTGCGTCGCGAGTTCGACCACCCCATGCACCGCCGCCCAGAGCGCGAGCAGCGCGTCGTCCGGAACCGCCCCGCCGACGCTTTCCTTCAGCAAGGCAAACAGCGCGTCTCCTTCCTCCCTGACCATGCCATCCACCGGCCCCTTGGCACGAGCGCGGAACAGCGCTTCCCAGCGGCGGGGTGCGTCCTGCGCGAAATCGAAATAGGCATCGGCAAGGGCCGAGAGGCGCGCGTATGGTTCTTTCCCAGCGCCATCGAGCGCGTCGCTCAGGGTCTGGCGCAGCGCCTTCACGGTTTGAAGATTCAGGGCAGAGACGACACCATCCAGATCGCCGAACACATTGTAGAGCGTGCCGACCGAACACCCGGCGGTGGCGGCAAGGCTGCGGGCGTTGAGAGCGGCATGACCGCTCTCGTCCACCACCGCGAGGGCTGCGTGCAGGGTTTTCTCGCGGATGACATCACGGGACGGGCGCTTCGGCATTTTTCGATCTCCCTCTTGAACATAGTTCAAAAAGGAGGTCGAATGTCAAATGAACATGGTTCAACCTCTATCCCGCGCATATCGTACCCATATCGAGGAAGCGCTGATCGAGAACAGGGCGATCACGCCGCTTGCGCAGCACGAGGCGGTATTACCCCCCGCGCAAACGGGGGAGCAGGTAGACCTCCGCCCCTTCCGGGATCGGCTGACCGGGGGAGTTCTGGTAGACGACGCCGTCGATGCTGACGGCGATGCCGGTCTTCAGATACGGCTCCACGCCGGGATGCGCCCTCGCCAACTCGGCAAGCAGCTCGCGGATGGTGGTGGCCTCCAGATCGACCGTTGCCGCGCCCCCGGCGAAAGGGCGCAGCGATCCCCAGAGGCCGACCTCGATCACAAACGACCCTGAATAAACGGACTACACAGGAAAATGCCCGCTCTTGGGGCAATTTCCTGTTCGCTATGATCGTTTGTGGTCATCACGCCTCTTTCAACGCCGCCAGAATACGCGGCGGCGACATGGGCGCGTGGCTCATACGGATGCCCATGGCGTCGCGGATGGCATTGGCGACCGTGGGCAGCGGCGGGACGATAGGCGTCTCGCCCACACCGCGCACCCCATAGGGGTGGCCAGGATTGGGGATTTCGAGGATCTGCGTGTCGATCATCGGAAGGTCGGAGGCCACAGGAATCCGGTAGTCGAGGAAGCCCGCATTCAGAAGCCGCCCGTCATCGTCATAGATATATTCCTCGTTCAGC
>CALHLW010000010.1 GCA_938034615.1 uncultured Neomegalonema sp.
CCACAGCCGACCTCCAGAACCGTCTCGTCAGGTTGCACGCGCAGGGCATCGCAGAGTGCGCCATATTTGTTGGCCTGTCCGACCTCCAGCGATTCTCCCGGCTGGCGGAAGAGGGCAGAGGAATACGTCATCGACCCGTCCAGCCATGTCTCGTAGAACGCATTGCCCAGATCGTAATGAGCCATGATGTTGCGCTTCGAGCCGCTGCGCGAGTTGCGGTTCAGCCAGTGTCGCGTCCGCTCGATCAAACGGGCAAGCATCGAGAGCGACAGGTTCCGCGCCATTTCCTCATTGTTCAGCAGCGACACGTCGAGCACGGCCTGCAAATCGGGCGAGGACCACCAGCCATCCACATAGGCCTCCGCAAAGCCGATATCGGCCCCGTCTTTCACCGTGCGCCCCCAGACGCGGTTATCATGGACGACGACCACGCCATGCGGTCCCGGTTCCGGCCCTTCGGCGCGGAACAGGCGTCCATCGGGCAGTTGGATATCCAACCGCCCCCGCGCGAGGCAATTGACGGTATCGAAGACGGTGGAGAACCAGCGGGGCAGGTTGCGCACGCCGGTCAGGTCTGTGATCGGGGAGGGGGTCATGCGGGCTGTCCTCGGAAGGGCTGGTTTCATTATGATACGATGGACAGATAGTGCTGGTTTCAGGCAAGGATGCGGCAGAGGACGATGCGTCGCAGGGATTCAGGTCTTGCCAGGGTAGCGACCGGCATTGCCGGGGTGGCGAAAAAACTTCGCGCCCTTGAGACGCAGTCGCACGGCTTCCCAGTAGATGCCCGCGATGACCTTGAAGGTCATCAGTGGCATAGCCGCACAGGCGGCCAGCAGTGCGCGGTCGGTCAGCGGTTCGCGGTTGGCATTCTCGGTTGCCAGCATCGTCAGCCCGCCCTCGCCATCCACACGAATACGCATGGCGAGCGTTTCGCCGGGTTCGCCCAATGTGAAGGCGTAGGATTGTTCGGGCGAGATGAAGGGCGAGACGTAGAAATCCTTTGCTGCCCCATGCCGCCAGGGCGAAGGGCCGGTCAGTGGAAAAACGTAATGGCTCATGTCGGTATCGGTGTTGCGTACCTCGTAGATCACCGCCATCGGCGCGCCACCGGCATCGAACCCGACATACATCGACAGCGGATTGAACGCATAGCCGAGCAGCCGGGGAAACGTGTAGAGCATCAGGCGCGCAGGGCGCGCAATGCCGTGCTGCACCAGCAATTCATCCGCCCATGGCCGCAAGGCCGATCCGTCGCGCGGCCCGTGGTCGCGGTCCTGGATGCTCAACAGGTTGGCGCGGTTATGGGACAGCCAGCGCAGGTCGTCTTGTTCAAGCCGGTCGAGATCAAGCCACACCCGAAAGACCCGATAGGCAAACCGATGCACCCGCGTCCCGTCCGGCATCCGCCGCAAATGCATGACGCGGGCACAGTAGAGGGCTGGATTCTCTGAGATGTATGAAGTCGGCAGGATTGAATCCGGGGCGGGCAAAGGGTTGGCCTTCTGTTGTGTCACCCCGCCCCGCCCAGCACTTTCACAGCCTCAGCCACATCGATCATCCCGTCATAGATCGCCCGTCCCGAGATTGCCCCTTCCAGCGCCACGCCACAATCGCGCAAGGCCCGCAGATCATCCAGCGATGAAACGCCCCCCGATGCGATTACCGGCGTCGAGATCGCTCCGGCCAACGCGGCGGTGGCTTTCACATTCGGCCCCTCCATCGCCCCGTCCTGATCGATATCGGTGAAGATGATCGCCGCCACCCCGACATCTTCGAATCGTTTCGCAAGCTCCAAAGCGGTCAGTTCGGTCGTCTCCGCCCATCCCTCGACCGCCACCTTGCCGCCACGCGCGTCGATCCCGACCGCAATGCGCCCCGGATGCCGCCGTGCCGAATCCCGCACGAATTCAGGGTTTCGGGCCGCAACGGTCCCGAGGACCACCCGCGCTATGCCGCGTTCCAGCCACAGGTCGACGGTCTTCGCATCGCGCACGCCACCACCAAGTTGGACGGGTACGGAAATTCCCTCTACGATGCGCCTCACGATACCGTCATTGACCGGCGCTCCACTGAACGCCCCGTTGAGATCGACCAGATGCAGCCAACCGGCCCCCGCCTTCTCGAAATCTTGCGCCTGCGCCACGGGATCGTCGTTGAAAACGGTCGCGTCCTCCATCTTTCCACGCAGCAGGCGCACGCAGGCTCCGTCTTTCAGGTCGATGGCGGGATAGAATGTCATCATCGGTTTGGCTTCCCAAGAGGGGCGACATGAGCCGCTTCGCGGCTCGGTTTGCGGTCTTCGGCGCGCTATGCGTCTTTATCGCGCTGCTTGCAAGTCCGGGGCGGAGCATTGAGCCTAACCTGTGGCGTGTCGTGCCAGCGTCGATGGACGATGCGGTCCCGAAGACCAAGCCAGACCGTAATGCTGATCCGGCCTTGCCCGAAGGGGTCGCTATCGCGCGTCAATGTGAAGCTTCCACGATGTTGTCCCGCGTGGTCGATTCCGACGGTACGCGGGTCTTTTATGCGCGCTATTCGAAGACCGCCTTCAACGAGATGGTTGCCCAGGGCTGCACCTTCGTTCAGCAGGGTTGTAACACCTGCTCGGTCACGTATACCGGCTGTACCGCAGAGGAGCGCGACGCTTGTACTGATGGTGAGTGCCTTGCACGGGTCTGCAAGCGGCGAATGATCTGCACCTCGAAGAGCTGTACGGCCTATGCCGATAAACCCCCGCCCTGCCGCGCGCGCTTCGTGAGACAGGCCTGTCTCGAAAGCGCCTTCGAGCCTCTCGACATGAGGGCCCTGCCGCGCGAATAATCCTCTCCTGTAAATTGGGGAGAAATCGCATGGATATGGGACTGAACGGCGCAAAGGTCGTCATCACAGCAGGGGCCGCAGGAATCGGGCGAGAGATCGCTCGGTCTTTTCGAGAGGAGGGCGCTCAGGTCACCGTCTGCGATATCGACACGCAGGCCATAGACAGCATCGATGACGACGGCATCCACGCTTCCCTATGTGACGTCAGCGACCGCGCCGCCCTGCGCGACTTCATCACCGGATCGGCGGAGGCGATGGGCGGGATTGACTGCCTCGTCAATAATGCTGGAACCGCAGGGCCAACCGCCAAGGTCGAAGACATCGACCCGACCGATTGGGACCAATGCGTCGATATCTGCCTCACTGCCCAGTTCATCGGCGTACAGGCCGCCTTGCCCTACCTTCGCCAGAGCGCCAACGCCTCCATAACCAACCTGTCCTCTGCCGCCGGTCGCCTGGGTTTTGCCATGCGCACCCCCTACGCGGCAGCGAAATGGGGCGTGATCGGCCTCACGAAATCCCTTTCCGTCGAGTTGGGACCGGAGGGCATCCGCGCCAATGCCATACTCCCCGGCCTGGTAGCCGGAGACCGCATCCGCCGGGTGATCGAAGCCAAGGCCCAGCGGCAGGGCAGGGCATTCGCCGAGGCTGAAGCCGACGCGCTGGCCCTGACAGGAATGCGCTCCTACGTCACCCAACGCCAGATCGCCGACCAGATCGTCTTTTTGGCGAGTGAAAGAGGCCGCACGATCTCCGGTCAGGCCGTCTCGATCTGCGCCGATACGCAGGCGTTGTTGTGAAACTCTTACGGGTCGAACCGGGTGCCGAGAACTCCTCTCCCCGCTTGCGGGGGGAGGCTGGGAGGGGAGGCTCTCAGCACTCACCGCATTTCGAGCGGAGAGACTGCTCCCCCCACCCCGTGCGGGGCGCCCCCGGCTCTCCCCCCACTCGCGTGGGGAGAGGGAGAAGAGGCGCGCAAAACCAAGCGAACGACACGTCCATGGCACACCACCCATGACCCCCGACCTCTCCTTCGAGAACGCCTATTCCGGCATCGTCTGCGGTGTCGATGAAGTCGGGCGCGGCCCGTGGGCAGGCCCCCTCGTCGCCGCCGCTATCATCCTCGACCGCACCGCCATCCCCGATGGCATCCGCGATTCCAAGATGCTCACCGCAAAGCGCCGCGCCGCCATCGCCGCTCTTCTGCACGAAACCGCCACCTGTGGCATCGGCAGTGTTGAAGCCCCCGAACTCGACCGCATCGGCCTTACCGCCGCCAACGACCTTGCCATGGCCCGCGCCATTTCCGCCCTGCCGGTACTCCCCGATTTTGCCCTGATTGATGGCAAGCGCGCACCCAAGGGGATGCCCTGCCCCGCGCGTCCCATCATCAAGGGCGACGGCAAATCCCTCAGCATCGCCGCCGCCTCCATCATTGCCAAGGCCCATCGCGATGCTCTTATGGCCACGCTTGCCATCCGCCATCCCGGATATGCGTGGGAAACCAACATGGGCTACGGCACCCGCGCCCATGCCGAAGGGTTGAAAAAGCTGGGGGTAACCTGTGAGCATCGCCGTTGTTTCAGGCCGGTACGCGAGTTTATATCTGAAGAAAATGCTATACATATCTGAAAATCATCATTTTTTCGTTGACCGACGAATCTGTTCCGTTCATCTTCACACCGAAGATCAGCCGAACGGGGTAAGTCATGGCGACCAAAGCAAAAAATAAAACGACTGCAAAGGAAGCTGTTTCCTTGCCCCTCGACACCGTGCTTGTGGATGACTGTATCGCGGCCATGAATCGTCTGCCGGAAAAATCCGTCGATCTCGTCTTCGCCGACCCTCCCTACAATCTTCAGCTCAACGGCGAATTGCGCCGTCCGAACGAAAGCGTCGTGGATGGCGTGACCGAGAAATGGGACCAGTTCGGCGGTTTCGCGGCCTATGATGGTTTCACGAATGCATGGTTGGCGGCGGCACGGCGTATCCTGAAAGATGACGGCGCGCTCTGGGTGATCGGCAGCTATCACAACATCTTCCGCGTCGGCGCATTGCTTCAGGATCTGGATTATTGGATTCTCAACGATATCATCTGGCGCAAGACCAACCCGATGCCGAATTTCCGGGGCAAACGCTTCACCAACGCCCATGAAACGCTGATCTGGTGCGCCAAATCCCCCGATGCCCGCTATACCTTCAATTACGAGGCGATGAAGGCCCTGAACGAAGACCTTCAGATGCGCTCTGACTGGGTCTTGCCGATCTGCACTGGCCATGAGCGGATCAAGGATGCCGAGGGCCGTAAGGCCCACCCAACGCAAAAACCAGAAGCCCTGCTGCATCGCCTTCTATTGGCCACCACCAAACCGGGTGACGTGGTGGTCGATCCCTTCTTTGGTATCGGCAGCACCGGCGCAGTCGCCAAGCGCCTCGGTCGCCGCTTTATCGGCATCGAGCGCGAGGAGGGCTATGCCGAAGTCGCCCGCGAGCGCATCGCCGCCATTGCTCCCTACGAGCCCCGCGCCCGCACGGTGACGCAGCCCCGCCGCTCCGCCCCCCGCGTCCCCTTCGGTACGCTGGTCGAGCGCCGCATGGTCGAACCGGGCACCACCCTCTTCTGCCCGAAACGCCACCATAGCGCGATGGTCCGCGCAGATGGCACGCTGGAGGTCGGCAAGGACGAAGGTTCCATCCACCGCATCGGCGCCTTGGTTCAGGGCGCCGAAGCCTGCAACGGCTGGACCTTCTGGCATGTCGAAACTGAGAGCGGCCTTGCCCCCATTGACACCTTCCGACAGGTCATCCGCGACGAAATGGCCTCCGCTGCATAAGCGAATTGCGTTTAACGTGATCTAGAGAGCATCGGAATTCGCATACGTCTTGGTGCGAATTCCGATTCGAGCGAAACGCTACTCGCTCTGATGGGATTTACGTTTCGTTAAGGAACACAATCGCCGCAACAGCATTCTCCGCTCATATTCCCTGTTTCGGAGAACCGCGACAGAAAACCCTGCTGCTCGCAACTGCCATCCTGTCCTTCCCCGTCCTCGCAATTGCGGCGGCGCATAAGGAAAAGCCGAAACCCGTTACCGTTGAGATGAAGGGCGCGGATGGTGCGGAGCACGGTACCGTCACGCTGACGCAGTTCGATGGGGTCGTCCTGCTTCACGCCGATCTCAAAGATGTCCCGGAAGGCGGCCACGGTTTCCATATCCATGAAACCGGCAAATGCGCGCCCGATTTCAAGGCGGCGGGGGATCATTACAATCCCGACGGCAAGGGCCACGGCTTCGCTGGGGAAGGCCCCCATGCCGGAGATATGGCCATATCTACGCAATGGCCGATAGCCGGGTGATGGCTGATGTTCTCAACCCGCGTATCAGTTTAATGCCGGATGCTGAGAACACCCTGTTCGATGATGATGGCAGCGCCATCATCTTGCATGCAAAGCCCGACAGCTATGGCACCGAAGCCGGCGCGGGAGACCGCATTGCCTGCGGTGTCATCGAGAAATAGCGTCTATATCGCGGCGTCATCCCCGAACATCAGCTCTTCCAGATCGGCGGCGGCTTCGGTGAGGCGGGGAACCCAGTTCTTCGCCTCGTCGAATTTCATCCGTTGCACGGGTGCATGGAAGGCAAGCGCTGCCACGAAGCGTTTTTGGGGGTCGTGAATCGGCACTGCGACGGCCACCATCCCGGCCATGAACTCTTCATTGTCCCACGAATATCCTGCATCGTCGATGGCATCGAGTTCGCGCTGCAAGACATCCTTGTCGGTAATCGAATTCGGCCCCTCGACCGTCAGGGACATCGAGCGTAGCAGCCGCTCACGCCCTGATGCATCGTGGCTTGCGAGAAACAGCTTACCGCCCGCCGTGCAATGGAATGGCACTTCCGCCCCGATCGGCAACTGATAGCGCAACGGCCAGGGCGTATCCACGCGATCAAGATACGTCATCCCGCTCTCACCGGGAACGCCGAAGTTACAGGTTTCCCGTATCTCCCCAGCCAAGGTCGTCAGCACCATGCGCCGCGAAATATGAAGCTGCGATGCCATCAGCAGCCCGGAGGCGAACAGCCGCGTCCGACGCGCAGGACGCATTCGCCCCCCCGCAGAATCGCGAATCAGGAATCCATCTTCCTCCAGCGTCGTGCACAGCCGGTGCAGTGTTGGCTTCGGCAGGTCGATCACTTCGCCGATCTCGGCGACAGAAAGTGGTCTCGCAGCATTTGCAAGAGTTTCGAGGATGAGGATCATCCTCATGTTTGTCGGTATACGCTCGAGATTCTCGGTCATAATGACAACTTATAGTCCTTCGTCCACAAAATCGCTTTGAAAATTTTGAGAAGTATGGTCTTAATTTTTGAAATGTGTGGGGGTTGTCGTGGAATTCGATTATATCGTGATAGGGGCTGGATCGGCGGGATGCGCCGTCGCAGCACGATTGTCGGAAGCAGGGGACGCAACTGTCGGTCTTTTGGAAGCGGGCGGACGCGACTCAAATCCATGGATTCATATCCCGGTTGGCTACTTCAAGACGTTGAATTCCTCGCTCGACTGGAAATACATGACCGAGCCGGACCCCGGCTTGAACGGTCGCCAATTGCCATGGCCGCGCGGAAAGGTGCTGGGCGGGTCGAGTTCGCTCAACGGCCTGCTCTATGTCCGCGGGCAGCCCGAGGATTACGACGGGTGGCGTCAGGCGGGAAATACGGGTTGGGGCTGGGACGACGTCCTCCCCTGTTTCCGCCGTTCAGAAAAGCAGGAACGTGGCGAAGACGAGTTTCATGGCGGCGACGGACCGCTCTCCGTTTCGAACATGCGCCTGAAACGCCGCATTTGTGACGAATGGGTCGAGGCGGCCCAGAATGCGGGCTACGAGTATAACGAAGATTACAACGGCGCGAAGCAGGAAGGGGTCGGCTACTTCCAGCTTACCACCGATAAAGGCTTTCGTTGTTCTTCGGCCCAAGCCTACCTGAAACCGGCGCGCAAGCGGAAGAACCTCGACATCATCACCAAGGCCCATGTCAAACGCATCGTCTTCGATGCCGACAAACGCGCCACCGGCGTCGAAATCCTGCGCCCCAACGGTAAGACCGAGATCATCAACGCGCGCCGGGAAATCATCCTGAGCGCCGGAGCCATCGGTTCCCCGCAAATACTGATGCTCTCGGGCATCGGCCCCGGCGAGCATCTTGCGGATGTCGGCATCGATCAGATACACGACGCCCCGGCGGTCGGCACGAACCTGCAGGACCATCTTCAGGCCCGCCTCATCTACAAATGCGCGCGCCCGACGATGAACAACGAGGTGAACAGCATCATCGGCAAGGTGAAGATCGCCGCCGAATATGCCCTCAAACGCTCCGGCCCGATGACCATGGCGGCCAGCCTCGCCGTCGGCTTCATGAAGACGCGCCCCGAACTCGCTACGCCGGATATTCAGTTCCATATCCAGCCATGGAGCGCGGACAGCACCCATGAAGGTCCGCACAAGTTCTCGGCCTTCACCGCCTCGGTGTGTCAGCTTCGCCCTGAGAGCATGGGTCATCTGCTGCTGAACCCCGACAACCTGCTCGGGGCGCCGAAAATTCACCCCAACTACCTTGCCACGCCCCTCGATTGCGCGACGGCTGTTGCCGGGGTGAAGATTGCGCAGAAAATCTCGGGGTTCGAACCGCTCAAATCCGCGATCACCGAAGAACTGCGCCCCGGCCCGGATATCACCACCGACGAGCAACTCCTCGACTGGGTCCGCAACACTGCCTCCTCAATCTACCACCCCACCGGCACCTGCCGCATGGGGCAGGACGACCACGCCGTCGTGGACGAGCGGCTGCGGGTACGCGGCGTGACGAGCCTGCGCGTGGCCGATTGCTCGATCATGCCGCAGATCGTCTCCGGCAATACCAACGCCCCCGCCATAATGATCGGTGAGAAAGTGTCCGACATGGTACGCGAGGATGCGCAGCAGGTCGGGAGCCGAATGGCAGGAACCGCCTAGAGTGTGGGACACGATCTTTGACTACGGGGCCATCATCATGCTGGACCTCGTTTTGTCCGGCGACAATGCCCTCATCATCGGCATGGCGGCGGCGGGTCTGGCTCCCGAACTTCGTGCGAAGGCGATTCTGTACGGGATGATCATCGCGGCGGGTCTGCGCATCGCCTTTGCCCTGATCGCGACTACCCTCATCGCCTATCCCGGATTGCGCTTCGTCGGAGCCTTGTTGCTGATCTGGGTCTGCTGGCGTCTGTTTCAGGAAATCCGGCACAACGTTGATGAGGAAGCTGAAGCCGCTCTTCGAGAAGCGGAAGGCGGGGGATATACAGGCCCGCCCAAGAGGACGCTTCGTCAGGCCCTCATCTCGATCACGATTGCCGATGTCTCCATGTCTCTCGACAACGTGCTCGCGGTTGCGGGCATTGCGGATGGCGATACGACAAAACTGGTCGTCGGCCTCGGTCTCGCGATCATTATGATGGCTTTCGCCGCGACGTTGATCATGAAGCTACTGGCCCGGTACCCGTGGATATCCTGGGCGGGCTTGGGCATCCTGATCTATGTTGCGCTACATATGCTCTATGTGGGTATCATGGGCTGCGATACCGGAATCGGGATGCTGTCCGGCCTGATCGACGCGACTCAATGCGTGAGCGAGAGTCATGCAGGGGCGGCAACTGAATGAGAGAGGCTGTCGAAAAGCTGACGGACGCGATCATAGCTCTAGATCACACCCAAACCGCCAGTCCCGGCCTGTTCGCGGAGAATCGTCATGCTTGACCTGCTCTTCATGCCCGAAGCCTGGGCGGCCTTTCTCGCGCTCGTTACGATGGAAATCGTGCTCGGGATCGACAACTTACTGTTCATCTCCATCGTCACCGCGAAACTACCGGAGGCACAGCAACCGCGCGCCCGTAAGATCGGTATCGCGCTGGCGCTGGTGTTCAGGCTGGGTCTGTTGACGATCATCGCATGGATCGTGGGACTGACGGCGAATGTGGTCGATTTGGGCCTCACGGGGCCGCTGAACGATCACGGCGAACCGGCTTTCGAGACGGCATTCTCGTGGCGCGACCTGATCCTGATCGCGGGTGGCCTGTTCCTGATCTGGAAGGCGACTTCTGAAATCCACCACAAGGTTCAGCCGGATACCTCGGATGCGATGTTCGCGTCTTCGCGCCCGGCGGCGGGTTTTGCAAAGGTCATCGTGCAGATCGTAATACTCGATATGGTGTTTTCCATCGACAGCATCCTGACGGCGGTGGGCATGACCGAGCACGTTCCGATTATGGTCGTGGCGGTGATTATCGCCGTCGCGGTCATGTTCTTTGCTGCGGACCCTGTCTCGAACTTTGTGAACGCCAACCCGACCGTCGTGATGCTGGCGCTCGCGTTTCTGCTCATGATCGGCATGGTGCTGGTCGCAGACGGCTTCGGCGTGCATGTCCCGAAGGGGTATATCTACGCCGCAATGGCCTTTGCCTGTTTCGTCGAATTCCTGAATATCCTGTCCCGCCGACGACGGGCGAGAATACAGCGCGCGGACTGACCGTCAGCGTAGGCTCTTTGGAACATGGTCAGCGTTGCGAGGGCAGGGCGCTCAGGCCTTGTCCTGCAACCGCTCCTCCAGAACCTCCAGATCGGCCTCCAGCTTGCGCATAGCCACTTCGTCCGCCTGCTCTGTCACGCGCCCCAACTGGTCGGCGGCACGGGTCAGCGCATCGACACTTGCGGCAATCACCGCATCGCGCTCCTCACCGGGCGAGCGATGCGTGGCCCGCGCCGCGCGCTGCACGACGCTGTAGAGCGCCAGCAGCAATCGCTTCACCGGCTGATGCACCCGCCGCGCAAAACCCTCATCGGCCCCCACACGCCGTTGCAGCCCCGAGGTCTTCTCCGCCAGCGAGCCGATGGCCGTCCGCACCGCATCGGCCCCCTCGGCCACATCGCCCCGTGCCTCCAGAAAAGCCGCCACCGCATCGCGCAGTTCGGTTTCCAGTGGGGCATCGGCTACGAAGGGTTCCTCGGGTTTTTGCTCGACCTTCGGCACGCTGGCCGTGTCGGGCAGGCCCTCCTCGCGTTTCAGCGACCAGCGCAGCCATAGCCCCACGGCAATGATGGTTCCGAGCAAGATCAGAAAGCGCATAAAGGCCTCTTTTGTCGTGTGTGAAGTTGGGTGGCCTTAAGCGCCGTTGGTGGTGGACAGAATCCACATCAACACGATCAGCAGGATGGCGAACGCCCAAACCCAAGATGCAACCCAACTACGCCGCAGGGTCCGGTGTTCGTCATCGTTCATAAAGGCCTTGAAACGCGCCACTCTGTCCGCATTCGATTGCGGTTGTTGCGGGATATCTGCACGGCCCCCCGGCCTGGTCATCCGGCGCTGAACGAGAACCTGACAATAGACGACACGCGCAAAAGCAAGCGTCAGGGCGAGCAACAGGATAGGGCGAAGATAGTCGGATATGAGTTCCATGAAGTCCCCCGGAGCAAAAGGCGCGGGAGCATCCCCGCAGAAAGTGTCCCGCACCTTTTACATCAGTGAACCGTCAACGTCTCCCCGTTATCAGAAGGCAGTGGTGCGGGTGCGACAATGGCGTCGCCCATGACCAGCCCGTGCTCATTGGCCGTCACCTCGACCGTCTCGCCATCTTTCACGGCACCCGCGAGGATACGCTCGGCGAGCGGGTCTTCGAGCGCCTTCTGGATCACCCGCTTGAGCGGGCGCGCGCCATAGGCGGGATCGTACCCGCGATCCGCCAGCCATATCCGCGCGCCGTCATCCAGCGAAATGCCGATCTTCCGATTCTGGAGCCGCTTTTCGAGGCGACCCAACTGGATATCCACGATCCCGGCCATATGCTCGCGGGCGAGGCGATCAAAGATGATGATCTCGTCCAGCCGGTTCAGGAATTCGGGCCGGAAATGCGCCTTCACCGCTTCCATCACCGCGTCGCGGGCCGGTCCCATCGCCGCTCCATCCGCCATCGCCGTCAGGGCCTGCGACCCGAGGTTCGAGGTCAGGATGATGATGGTATTGCGGAAATCAACCGTGCGCCCCTGACCATCGGTCAGACGCCCCTCGTCGAGCACCTGAAGCAGTACGTTGAACACGTCCGGATGCGCTTTCTCGACCTCATCGAACAGCACGACCTGATAGGGCCGACGCCGCACCGCTTCGGTCAGCACACCGCCCTCGTCATAGCCGACATAACCCGGAGGGGCACCGATCAGCCGCGCGACGGAGTGCTTCTCCATGAACTCGCTCATGTCGATCCGGGCCATGGCCGTATCGTCATCGAACAGGAACTCGGCCAGCGCCTTGGTCAACTCGGTCTTGCCAACCCCCGTCGGGCCGAGGAACAGAAAGCTGCCGAGCGGCTTGTTGGGGTCCGAAATCCCGGCGCGCGCACGGCGCACGGCACTGGAGACGGCGGAAACCGCATCCTCCTGCCCGATCACGCGCTTGGCGATCTCCTGCTCCATGCGCAGCAGCTTCTCGCGCTCCCCTTCGAGCATTTTGTCCACCGGCACCCCGGTCCAGCGCGAGACGACCGAGGCAATATGCTCCGGGGCCACCGCTTCCTCGACCAGCACATCGCTTTCCGCGCCCTCGGCATCGGCCAGCGCCTTCTCAAGATCGGGGATCGTGCCATAGGACAGTTCCCCCGCCTTGGCGAGATCACCGCGCCGCTTGGCATCGTCCAACTCGTTACGGGCGTGGTCGAGTTGCTCCTTGATCTCCCGCGCATCGGCCAGCTTGTCACGCTCGGCCTCCCATTGGGCGGTCAGCGCCGTGGCCTGCTCCTCCAGCTTGCCGAGCGACTCTTCCAGCTTGGCCAGCCGGTCAATGGACCCCTGATCCGTCTCCTTCTTCAGCGCCTCCGCTTCGATCTTCTTCTGAATAATCTCGCGATCAAGCGCGTCGAGTTCCTCGGGCTTGGAATCCACCTCCATACGCAGCCGCGACGCCGCCTCATCCATCAGATCGATGGCCTTGTCGGGCAGAAAGCGGTCGGCGATATAGCGGTTCGACAGCGTCGCCGCCGACACCAGAGCAGCATCCGAGATACGAACCCCGTGATGGACCTCGTACTTTTCTTTCAGCCCGCGTAGAATCGAGATCGTGTCCTGCACGGTCGGTTCGGCCACGAAGATCGGCTGGAAACGCCGCGCGAGCGCCGCGTCCTTTTCGACATGCTTGCGATATTCGTCGAGCGTCGTCGCCCCGATACAATGCAACTCCCCCCGCGCCAGCGCCGGTTTCAACAGGTTCGAGGCATCCATCGCCCCGTCCGTCTTGCCCGCCCCGACCAGCGTATGCATCTCGTCGATGAACAGGATGATCTGCCCGTCCTCGGCCATCACCTCGTTCAGCACGGCCTTCAGCCGCTCCTCGAACTCGCCGCGATACTTCGCGCCCGCGATCAACGACCCCATATCGAGAGACATCAGCTTCTTGTCGCGCAGGGATTCAGGCACATCGCCATCCACGATTCGCCGCGCCAGACCTTCGGCGATGGCGGTCTTGCCGACCCCCGGCTCGCCGATGATGACGGGGTTATTCTTGGTCCGGCGCGAAAGAACCTGCATCGTGCGGCGGATTTCCTCGTCGCGCCCGATCACCGGGTCGATCTTGCCCTCACGCGCCGCTTCGGTCAGGTCGCGCGCGTATTTCTTCAGCGCATCGAACCCGTCCTCGGCGCTCGCCGTGTCGGCAGTGCGACCCTTCCGCAATTCATTGATGACGGTGTTCAGCGATTGCGCGTTCACCCCCGCATCATCGAGAATCTTCGCTGAATCCGACCGCTGTACCATCCCGAGCGCCTGCAACAGCCGCTCGACGGTGACATAAGAATCCCCCGCCTTTTCGGCCAGCTTCTCGGCCTGTTCGAACACGCGCGCCAGTTCGGGCGACAGATACACCTGCCCCGCACCACTGCCCTCGACTTTGGGGATTTTACCAAGGGCCAGTTCCGTATCACGCAACGCGCTGGCCGGGTCGCCCCCCGCCTTGCGGATCAGGTTCTGCGCCAGCCCCTGATCGTCATCGAGCAGCACCTTGAGCAGGTGCAGGGGCGAAAAGTTCTGGTGGCCTTCGCGCAGCGCCATGCCCTGCGCCGATTGCACGAAGCCTTTCGAGCGTTCGCTCAGTTTATCTACGTTCATGTCGTTACTCCCAAGCGTGGAGCGGTGATCATCCGCATACGCGGCATGAAACTTGCTCCACCTCATACAACGAAAGTGGCCGATATGGCCGGTTGACAGTCAGGTGGGTGCGCGACGCGCCTTTTCCAAGCCTGAGGTCACATCGAAAATGTTAATTTCCTCCCTCTATAGTGGCGGAGGGGATTACGGGATGGATGGGGAGATGATGGGGAATCGCATCGTATCGACGAGACGCGCCGTGCTGCTTGGCATCGGTGCCAGCCTCGCTGCGCCTGCTATCGCGATGGCGCGTGTTCCGAATACGCGCTCGCTCGCCGTACACAACACGCGCACGGATGACCGTTTCGACGGCGTCTATTATGCTGACGGGGTTTATGAGCCGGAGGCCATGGCCGCGCTCGACCGACTGCTGCGCGATTATACGGCGGATGAGGTCACGGTCATGGATGTGCGCCTCTACGATCTGTTCTCACGCTTGCAGACCGCATTGGACAAGACCGACCCGCTGCGCATCACCTCCGGCTACCGCACCCGCGCCACCAACGACGCCCTGCGCAGGCGCACCCGTTGGGCCGCGAAGAACAGCCTGCATATCGAGGGCATGGCGGCAGATTTCAAACTCCCCGGCGTCTCGGGTCGCACCCTGTCACGGGCCGCAAAGGGCCTCCAGATGGGCGGCGTCGGCACATACCGGGGCGCGTCCTTCATCCATGTCGATGTCGGCGACGTCCGGAATTGGTCGCGGTAGGTCGGTTGCAAATCGCTGGTACCCTACCGGCGAACTGTCTTTATGCACTCTGTAATCTCCCCGCCCCGGCTCAAGGCCGGGGCGGGAAAGACAACTTATTCTCCGACGCAGGCTCACTGGTTCAACCCAAGCTCCCTCTGCAACTTCTTCGTCAGGCCGAGCGAGACGAGGCGATGGCTTTCGGTCAGGGCATCGCGCAGGCCCTCGTCGTCCATGCTCTCGTCTGTGACGCGCTGAATCCATTTCATCCCGCGTGAGGCGAGGTACGGGGCAGGGCGACACCCCGGCTCCTCGCGCCAGACCTCATAGCCGATATCGGAAACTTTGAAGGTGACGCCGAGCGGGTCGCCCTCGTCGCTCCATCCGCCGACCGCGAACACCTTTCCGCCTACCTTCCAAACATGCGCGCCGCCCCATTGCACCACATGGGTCGTGTGCGGCAACGAGGCGCAGAAGGTATTGTACTCGTCCAGTGTCACGCGCCCCCCGATACCTGCCGGATTTTCGCGATGACAGAGGCAAGCGGGGTCCGGCGGCCCCCTCGTTCGCCCGACCCGGAGGCAACTCCCCGACCCTGCAAGGCGTCCAGCCGCTCGACACAGTCGTGTAGACGCTCCGCCGCTTCGCGTATCCGCAGGCGTGATTGCGCGCCGAGCCATTCGGGGGGCCGCTCGAACAGCGCCCTGACCGCCCCGTGCTGCGCGGTAAGGTCGCGGTGCAGGATAGCCGTTTCGCGCGGGTCGATATCGGCCTCGCCGCCGTCGATACGGTCGGTCAATTGGCCCAGATGCCATGTCATGCGGGAGATGATCCGCTCGAAGGTTTCGGAGATGTTCGTGGGGCCTGTCTTGTTATCGAAGAACCCGGAGAAGACCTCGCGCGGGGTTTTCAGGGGCAGATGGCGCAGGGTCAGGAGCCGCTCTCCATCGCACCAGATGCGGATGCAGACGAGATCGGACGGGGCCGCCTGCGGATCGATATTCGCCGCGCGCAGGACGATCGTCGTGCCGGTCTTCCCGTGATGGGTATGGGGGCGGATATCATCGGATAACAGGGCGTCGATGGTGCGGGGTTTCAGCTCGCTGCGCTCCCGCAGCCATATCTGCACACGGGCCGACAGACGGTCGAGATGTAGCCAGATCGGCCCTTGACCCCGCGCCCACTCCTCCGCCCCCCACCAGTCCAGAGGCGTCGCCCCGCCCCGGCCATCGAGTGTGCAGGCGAAGATCAGTCCGTCCTCTTCGGGCAGGGCAGGGCTGGTGCCATGTTCGCTTGGCATCTCGGTTCTCCGCAAGCGTCCGTCGCGGGAAAGCTATCATGACGGAGTAGAATACAAAAGCGGACGCAAATACGCCGCGCGGAGCCTCCGCGCGGCGTTACAGTCAAAATCGGTCTGGTCGAACCAAAAGTGCCTGGAAACGCGCAATTGCGCCGTGCAGCGGCTGGCGCGTTTCCCGGCTCAGCTTGATCGAATATGACCTTGGATGGTCAGGCCGCTTTGTGCACGCCTCTGTTATCCGTGACGCGCGCCTGAAGTTCCAGTTTCTGCCGGGACAACAGGCTGCGGGTATCCTCATCGGCGGCTTCCGGCTCCAGCGCCTCGTCATAGAGATCGAGGATCGCCTGTTCACCCTTGATGACATCGTCTATGACGCTCATGTCGAGAGTCCCGATGGCCCCCCGCACTTTCATGATGCTCTCCTGCACCCAGGTCATCCACGATCCGTCTTCTTGCGGCTCGTACCCCTTTGACAGCAGCAGGGCATCGAGTTCCGAAACATGACGCTCATGTAGCGATTTGAATACTTCGAAAAACGCGAGGACCGCGCGGTCTTCGGTTTGGGCCATCCCTTCCTCGTACCCATTGATCGCATCGACGGTTCGGGCATGAAGCTTCTTCAGGGCGTCACCTTTGTCTTCGATAGACATGATATCCTCCGGTGTCGATTTGCTGGGAGTGTAATGCCGAACGAGGCTTATTGTTCCGGGTAGTGCGCGGTGCAGCCTCAACACCCCATGACATCCCATCACCCACACCCTATCTTGCTCCCCAGCACAGGAGCGCCTTCATGGACACCCCCGAACCCATCACTCTCCCTACCGTCACGCGCCCGGAGCGGGAGAAGACGGAAGGCGGTATCCGCTTCGAGATGGTCAGCGAGTTCTCGCCCGCCGGGGACCAGCCGACGGCCATCGCGGAACTGTCGGAGGGCGTCGAGGAGGGGGAGCGGGATCAGGTGCTGCTGGGGGCCACGGGGACGGGCAAGACCTTCACCATGGCGAAGATCATCGAGGAAACCCAGCGCCCCGCCATCATCCTCGCCCCCAACAAGACCCTCGCTGCCCAGCTTTATGGCGAGTTCAAATCTTTCTTTCCGAACAACGCGGTGGAGTATTTCGTCTCCTACTACGACTACTACCAGCCCGAAGCCTATGTCCCCCGCACGGATACCTTCATCGAGAAGGAATCCCAGATCAACGAGAACATCGACCGGATGCGCCACTCCGCCACCCGCGCGCTGCTGGAGCGGGACGACGTCATCATCGTCGCCTCCGTGTCCTGCATCTACGGCATCGGCTCG
>CALHLW010000011.1 GCA_938034615.1 uncultured Neomegalonema sp.
GATGCGGGCCGCCGAGGCGGAGGGGGTGCCCTTTGTGTGGAACCTGCCTTCGCTGGAAAAGCGGAAGAAGAGTGGATCGCGGGGGAAGCGCAAAGGTGCGTCGAGTGGCGTGCCTGCGTTTCCGTTATTTGACCCGCGCAAACCTGTCGATCCGAAGCGCAAGACCACGCCGGGGCCGGGACCGCGTATTCGCTACCTCGATGAGCCGTTCGATCCGTCTTATGACCGCAAGGTGCCGATGCCGGATGATCCGGTTTCGGCGGTTCGGCTGTGCCAACGGTTGCTGGTGTTGAAGGCGGTGCTGGATGATCTACCCGCCCAGGCTGCGCGGCTGAAGCGCGTACTGGAACGGGCCAAGCGGAAATTTCCGATGCCGATGCGACGGGGGAGGCCTCCGGGGCATCACGAGCGCGGGAAAGAAGTGATCGACGAGATTCTGGCGGAGTGTCAGGAATTGGCGATCTGGGCGCTGGTGCCGCCGGAACCGCCGTGACTTTCGGGATTAACGACAGGGTTTTGTGACTTCCTCCGCGATGCGGTGGGGACGGTTTGGCGTGTGTGCCTTGTGCTGGCACTGCTCGCGCGCCCCCGCCCTGCCCTCCGCTGCGCGGCTATTCTTCCGTAGGGGCCTCCAGCGGGCGTTCGTAGATGGAACGGCCTCCGTCGACGGTGAGGATCTGGCCGGTGATGTAGCTGGTGAGTTCGCTGGCCAGCATCACCGCAGCCCCCCCCACTTCAGTCGTTTCCCCGAGGCGGCCCATGGGGGTGCGGGCTACGAGGGTCTTGCGGATTTCCGGATCGCCCTTGCTGGTGAAGCGCCCTGCGACGTTGCCCGGTGCGATGCCGTTGACCCGAATTCCCCATGCCGCAAGTGAGACCGCGAAGCCGCGCGTCAGCTGATCGAGAGCGGCCATCGAGACGCTGAGCAAAAAGCGGTCGGGGCGAGAGCGCTCGCCTGAAATAGCGGAGACATTGATGATCGATGCCGGCAGCAAGTCGCCGTCCCGTTGCTCGACTCGTTTGATGACGTGGCGCGAGAAAAGCTGGGTCAGCAGAAAGGCCGATTTGACGTTGATGTCGAGGGCCTTGTCGAAGGCGGCCTCGTCCAGATCGAGCGGGTCGCCGGATGCCTCGATGGAGACAGCATTGACGAGGATATCTGCCCGATCATAGGCGTCGAGGGTCGCGGCCATCAGGTTATTGATGTCGAGCCGTTTCATGGGGTCACAGCGGAACCCCGCCGCGCGCTTGCCCTCCGGGTCCAACTCCTGCGCTTCGGCGATCACCAGATCCTCGTCGGCATCGGCGAGCATGACGAAGGCCCCCTCGTCGTGGAAGCGGCGCGCGATGGCGAGGCCAATGCCGCGCGCTGCCCCGGTGACGATGGCCACCCGGTTCTCCAGCAGTTTGGACATGTCTCGTGCTCTCCAAAGGTTGAAGCAGCTTCAAGTAAGGGTTCGTTGCATGAAGACAAGGGTGAGCCAGCGGTCGAACTTGCGCCCGACCTCCGGCAGGCGCGCGGTCTCAGTGAAGCCGTGGCGGTGATGGAGAGCGATGCTTGCGGTATTCCCGGCCTCGGCACCGCCGATCATGACGTGGAAATTCCCGGCCTGCGCCCGGCGAATGAGCTCTCCGAGAAGCTGGCTGCCGACCCCCTGTCCGCGATGAGCGGCATCAACATAGAGCGAATGCTCGATCGTGTGGGCATAGCCGGAAGAGGGGCGGAAGGGGCCGTATCCGGCATAGCCGACCACCGCGCCCTCCCGCTCCGCCACGATGACCGCCATGCCCGCCGCGCGGCGCAGGTCGAGCCAGCCTTGCATGTCTGCCTCGGTGCGTTCGGTCTCCTGCCAGATGCTCAGGCCGGTGCGGATTTCGGGATTCACGATGGCGCACATCGCGGCGCAGTCTTCGTCGCGCGTATCGCGCAAGTCGATTCCGGTCATGGCGATGCTTCCTCTCCACTGTGTCAGGGCAGGATATCGTCGATCTCGACAGGGGCAAGGAAACGTGGTCCAAAGCCCGGATAACGGGGGAGAGATGCATGGCGACCATTCTGATAACGGGCGCAAATCGGGGGATCGGGTTTGCCATGGCGCGGCAGGCGGTGGCGCGGGGCGACCATGTGATCGCCACGGCCCGCGCGCCGGAAAGCGCCGGGGCGCTGGCCGCTCTGGCGGAGGAAACGGGCAGGATCACCGTGCGCGCCCTCGACGTGACCGACGAGGACAGCGTCGCGGCGCTGGCGGAGGCGACTCCGGAGGAGGTGGATTTGCTGGTCCTCAATGCCGGGGTACTGAACAGTTATGGCGGCGTGGCGGATGCGGCCCATGATGCCGAGGCATGGCGCGACGTGCTGATGACGAATGTGGCCGGACCGTTCCTCGTGACCCGTGCCCTGTTGCCCCAGGTGGAGCGGAGCGAGGGCAAGAAAATCGCTATCGTCTCGTCGATCATGGGATCGAACGAGGGTGCGAAGGGCAATGCCTATCCGTACCGCGCCTCCAAAGCGGCGGCGGTGAATGTGGCGCGGAACCTTGCGATCGAACTGAAGCCACGGGGTATCGCGGTCGGCGCGTATCATCCCGGCTGGGTGCGGACGGATATGGGCGGCGGCGGCGCGGATATCGATGTGGAGGAAAGCGCCGGGGGGCTGCTCGCCCGGTTCGATGCCCTGTCGATGGCGACGACGGGCGTGTTCGAGGATTACAAGGGCGCGGGGCTACCGTTTTGATCGCCCAGATCGCGCTCTATGCTGGGATATTCCTGACGGTGCTGGGTCTGGTCGGCCTCGCCGCCTGTATCCGCAAGGCCATCGCGGTGAAGCGGGGCGAGGCGGATGGGTCGAGCAAATCCATGAACCGGCTCGTGGCTCTGAACATGGGGGCGGTGGGGACCGCGTTCTTCGGGCTGGCGCTGGTGACGGTGGGGCTGTTGCTGCGCTAGGCCCGCTTCGCGAACAGCCAGAGCGAGACGGTCAGCCCATCCTTCCCCATGGCTTCGGGGGCGGGAATCTCGCGCCAGTCGAGGGGGTCGAAACCGGCGGCATCGGCGAGGGTATTGATTTCCTGTCGCCCGAAGCCAAGGCGGCGATGGGCGTGTTGCTCGCGCAGGAATTCCAGTTCGTGCCGCGCGAAATCGACCACCAGAAGCCGTCCGCCGGGGGCAAGGACGCGCGCCGCTTCTGCCAAGGCAGCGCCGGGATCGGTGAGGAAGTGCAGCACCTGATGGATCACGGCGGCATCGGCCATGCCATCCTCTTCGGGCAGCGCGAGGATGTCTCCCTGCCGCAACTCCGCATGGGCTGGGACCGTCCCCTCCTCCAGCCGCGCGCGGGCGAGGGCGAGCATGTCGGCATTGATGTCGAAGCCGGTCATCGTCTCGGCGCGGTCGGCCAGTACCGACAGCATCCATCCCGTGCCGGTGCCGAGATCGAGCAGGCGAGCGAATCGCTTGCCATTGACCGGGGCGAGCAGGTCGCGTGCCGCTTCCTCCACCGCATCCTCGGACGCATGGAGGGCGCGCAGGCGATCCCATTCGGAGGCGTTCTCGCGGAAATATGCCTCTGCCGCCTCTGCCCGTCGCCGCCGGACCCGGTCGAGCCGCTCGGCATCACGGCGCAGGTCGGACGCATCGCCCTCCATCGCATTGAGGGTGAAGGCGGCGAGGCGGGCCGGAAACCCGTCGCGGGCCAGACGGAAGAAGGCCCAGCTCCCCTCGCGTCGTCGCTCGACCAGCCCCGCATCGACCAGCAATTTGAGATGACGCGAAATGCGTGGCTGGCTCTGGGCCAGAACCTGCGTCAACTCGCTGACGGTCAACTCACCGCCCGAGAGCACGCGCAGGATGCGCAGGCGCGTTCCCTCGGCTGCCCCGCGCAGGGCGTCGAGAACCGTTTCCATCGCAGAAGTTTGATCGTCCGTCATCACCGTTCCCGTATGCCCCGCCCTGATAGCGCAGTACAAGGGTCGTTCGGCGATGAAACGGTGTGCGAGGGCAACATTAACCCTTTCCGTGCAGATATACCCCTCATGAGGGACTGTGAATCGGGATCGGATGGGCTATTCTGATTTGCGTTCGATGTAATTTCCGATGTGGTGCCGTAGATGAATTCCTTCAGATCAATGGCGAGCGTTATCGCTCTCAGCTTTCTTGCCCTTTCGGGCTGTGCGCAGCAATCCACGACCGTGGAGAATGGATACGATCCGGCGCAGTACCTGAACCGACCCTTTCACGCCTTCAACAAGGGTCTCGACACCGCGATTATCCGTCCGGTCTCGAAGGGATATGGCGCAGTGGTTCCGGCCACAATCAAACATGTCGTGAACAACGAGGTACGGTTTCTCTCGCTGCCGAAGACCCTCGTGAACTCCGCCCTTCAGGGAAATGTCGAGCGCACCGGCGATACGGCGGCGCGGATTGTGGTCAATGCGACGCTGGGGGGGCTTGGGGCGCTCGATCCGGCGACCGAGATGAACATTCCTGAACATGATGAGGATTTCGGCCAGACGCTCGCGGTCTGGGGAGTCAATCAGGGGCCGTATTACGAACTGCCACTGTTGGGGCCATCCTCTTCCCGCGACTTTGCCGGGACCATCGGAGATTTCATCATCAATCCGCTCAGCTATGTGGGCGGCGGAACCGGCAGCACGCTGCTCGGGGTAGGACGCCGCGTGGCGACCATCGTGGATACGCGCAGCACGTTTTCGGATGCGATCGACGAGGCGCTGTATAAAAGCCCCGACAGCTATGCGACGGTTCGCAATCTTTATCTGCAACGCCGCAACAACGCCATACTCAACGGTAATATAGACGTCGATGCACGGCCCGATATCTACGAAGCGGGCGAATTCTAGCCGAGGAGCAGAACCGCATCCGTCATTCGATGCGGGACGGTCCATTTGGCGGACTGTCCCGCGTTTCCCGTTACTGTAGGCTGGAGATACCTCATGAATCGCCGTTCCTTTCTCGCCTTGACCGTTGCCGGTCTGGCCACAACCGCTCCTCGCATTTCCTTTGCGCAGAGTGCAGAAGCCGCGCAAGGCCTTGTGCGGCGGGTCTCCGACGAGATGCTCGCTCTGATTCGCAGTCCTTCCAGCGCAGCGGAGAAACAGGCCGCATTCATGAGCATGATGGATCGCTATTCCAACATGCGCCAGATTGCGGGCTTCGCGCTCGGACGCTATGGCAGAAGCATGTCCGAGCCGATGAAGGTTCGCTATGTCGAGGCTTTCAAGCGTTTTGTAGCGGCCACCTATGTGAGCCGCTTCTCGGAATATTCCGGCGAGACCATCGATGTCGGCAGTGCCCGCGCGACCAATAATGGGTATGCGGTGGAAACCTCAGTGCAGCGGGGCGGGCAGGCTCCTCTGTCGGTGCGCTGGGAAATCTCGGATCGCTCCGGTCAGCCGCTGGTCGAGGATTTCGAGATCGAGGGCGTCTCGATGGCCATGTCGCAGCGGGGCGAGTTCACCTCGCTTATCAACAGCTATGGCGGCGATATGGAGAAATTCATCCAGTATCTTGAATCGCGCGGATAATTTCCCGGTGGATCGGCGCTCAGGCCCTCGCCCCGGATATGGGGGTGAGGGTCTTTCTCATTCCATCACGCCCGAATCGTCATCATCCACACCCTGAACGCCGCGATACGAGCGCCAGATATGGGACGAGATCGTGAACCAGCCGAGCATGATGCCACCGCCGATGATGCCGGTGATGATAAGCTGATCGGTATTGCCCTCGCTGAAAAGGCCGTTCTCGCGCAGGGCGAAGAGGACTACCCCGATCACCGCGAGGAAACAGAGCGCCCCAAGCATCTGGAACTGCCTGCGAGTCAGCGGAAGGTTCAGCCCGAACAGCATAATCCAGACGGCACTGCCGAGGGTGACGATATAGGGATGCTGCTCCACGCGGTCGACGGCCATATAGAAGAGGCCGAGACCCGGCCAGAAGGCGACCGCGAGCAGGGCAATGGCGAACACCATCTGAAGCAAGCGAAAAGCGATGGTGCCCATGGCGGTCGTACTCCTGCAAAATCCTGTTCTCTGCCATTCGCATGGGCGTGGTAAACGAAGCGTTCACCGCGCGATGGAACGCCGCCTGCCGCGCCCTATCTCGCGGGGAAAGCGCAGGAGACAGCGATGCACAGGTTGCAGACCCAAGGGGTCCATCACATCACCCTCAATGGGGCGGATCGCCAGACATCTATCGATTTCTGGGAAGGGGTGATGGGGATGCCGTTTGTCTTCGAGCAGCTCAATCTGGATGATGCTGACGAGAGCCATCTTTATTTCGATCCTGGCGATGGGCGGCTCATCACGATCTTCACGAACGAGCATCGCAAGGGGGATGCCGCGCCGACGCCGGATGATCCGGGGAATGTGCATCACCTCGCGTTTTCTGTCAGTCAGGCGATGTACTCTCAACTGGCCGCGCGACTGGATGCGCGGGGCATCCGGCACTCGGGCGAGAAGGACCGAGGGTTCATGAACTCGATCTATTTCCGAGACCCGTTGGGCCAGTTGATCGAACTGGCCTCCTATCGGTTCGAGCCGCCGGAGGGTTTCACGCATACCGATGTGCTGGCCGAGGCCTTCCGCATCCGCAAGGCGGCGGGGGACGAGGCCATCGGCGACCGGCATCTGGCCGAGGCCATCGAGGCGCTGATCCATCGACGGTGGGAGCGGGTGAACACGGCACCGCCCGCATGACGCGCGGTGTGATCTGCGTTATATATGGCGCATGACAGATACCATCGCGCATCGCTGGCAACCCATTACCGATCTACCCGACGACTGGCAGGCGATGGCCGATCCGACCCTGCCCGTGCTGGCCGAGGAATGGCGCAAGGGGCGCGAGGCGGTCGGGGAGTCGGAGGAAATCCGGCGCTTCAATGCGGAGTTGCTGCGCGAGGTGGCCATCGAGACGGGGCTGATCGAGGGGCTGTACAGCATCGACCGGGGGACGACGGAGACGTTGATCCGCATGGGCCTCATCAAGGAAGAACTGGCGCAGGGGATCATCGACCGCTCGCCCGACGAGATCATGCCGATTCTGGAAGACCAGCATTCGGCGACCGAAGGTTTGTTCGATTTCGTGAAGCAGAAGCGTGATCTGGATGCCAGCTATATCAAGGAACTGCACGCGCATCTGACGCGGCATCAGCCCTCGACCGTGGCGCTGACCTCCGCTGGGCAGCGGGTCGAAATTCCGTTGCTGCGCGGGGAATGGAAGCAACAATCCAACAATCCGCGTCGGGAGGACGGGAGTGTCCACGAGTATTGCCCGCCCGAGCATGTCGCCGCTGAAATGGATCGGCTGATCGAGATGCACACGGCCCATGAGGCTGCGGGCGTTGCGCCAGATGTGAGCGCGGCATGGCTGCATCATCGGTTTACGCAAATCCATCCCTTTCAGGATGGGAACGGTCGGGTGGCGCGGTCGCTGGCTTCGCTGGTGTTTTTGCGGGCGGGTTGGTTCGTGTTCAGTGTCACGCGGGATGAACGGGCGCGGTATCTTGATGGTCTGGAGAACGCGGATGCCGGGGTCTTCGAGCCGTTGATTGCCTTGTTTGCCGCGTTGCAAAGGCGATGGTTCGAGCGGGCGTTGGAGCAAATTGTAAGGCATCCGGCATGACCTCCTACCCCCTCCCCGATACCCCCGGCAGGCTGGCCGATAACATCGCGCATTTTGCGCGGGCGCTGCGGAAAGCCGGGGTGCCTGTTGGTCCGGCGCATATCCTGAATGCGGTTCATGCGGTGGAGGCAGCGGGGTTCTCGAAGCGGGAGGATTTCTACTACACGCTGCGGGCCTGTCTG
>CALHLW010000012.1 GCA_938034615.1 uncultured Neomegalonema sp.
GCCAGCGGGCAGCGCACATGGCTGATGCGCGTCGAACCGGGGGCCAGCGCGCCCGCCCATGCCCATGATGAAACCGAGCAGATCTACGTCATCGAGGGCAGCTTCTTTGACGAGGAAAACACTTACCGCGCAGGCGACTTCGCCATCCGCGCCCCCGGAATCATGCACACAGCGGGCAGCGAAACCGGGGCCATCGTGATGCTGGTCTATAGTTGAGAAATTGGGGGGGGGGCACGGCACCCGCCAACCGAACTATTTTAAGTTGATAAATCTGAAGGCTACATCGCGGGCAGCACGCCTCACATCATCCGCCATATCGGCATCATCGAGAGTTCGTGAGAGCACCATACCGCCAACACACAGTGCGGATAGCGCCAGCGCGCTGTCGTGCCCTGCTTCTTGTTCTTCAGGCAGGTTGTTCTCAAAGAGCCAGACCATCGCCGTAAGCAGTTTCCCGAATGCCGCGCGCGTTTCCGGCGTCGACCGCGCAACATCTGAGGGCAGAGCGATCATCGGGCATTGCCCGTCCAGATCGCCAAGATGCTCCGGCGAGAGATAGCTGTCGATCATTGCCCGAACCGTCTCCGGCCCGCCATTCTCCGGCTCGACTCCGGCCTCGTCGCGCCAGGCCTTCCCACGGCCACCGAGAAAACTTGCGACCGCCTCGGCATACAGCTCGTCCTTATTGCGGAAGTGGTTGTAGAATCCACCGCGCGTCAAACCGACCTCGGCCATGATGTCGTCTATCGACACCTCGGCAAATCCCTTGCGGTTGAACAGGATACGCGCGTGCTCGACGATGCGTTTGCGCACGGCGGCCTTGTGGTCGGAACTATAGGGCATGGTCGATGGCCTCCTCACGCGTTCGCCTCCACCATAGCCTCCCCGTAAATATGTTCTTGAACATATATTGTTTGCCGCCACGCTGGGCTTCGAATTGCAAATAAGGAGGTTTCGATGAAACTCTATAATGGCATGTCGCCCAATGGTGCCCGCGTTTCCATATTCCTTGCCGAGAAGGGCATCGATATCCCGGTCGCGCCGGTGGGGGTGCTTGAGGGTGGCACACAAAAGCCCGAGTTCCTGAAAATCAACTCATTGGGTGAAGTCCCGGTTCTGGAACTCGACAATGGCCGCCACCTGCCCGAAAGCATCGCGATTTGCCGCTATATCGAAGACCTGCATCCGCAGCCTGCGCTGTTCGGCACGACCCCCGAAGAGAAAGCCTTCATCGAAATGTGGAACCGGCGCATCGAACTCAAACTCTTCAACGCAATCGGCGATGCGGCCTTGCATGAACTGGAATTCTTCAAGGACAGGATCGAGCAAATTCCTGCCCATGCGCAGGCGCGAAGGCGTGACTTTACCGAAAAACTGGAGTGGCTGGATCAAGAACTGTCCGACAGGCGTCCCTTCATAGCCGGAGACTCGTTTTCGGTCGCAGACATCACCGGCATGGCAACGCTTATGATCGCAGGATATTTGAAGGCCCAGCTACCGGATGGGTTGCCGCATTTTCAGCGTTGGGCGACGGCGATGCAGGCGCGCCCGAGCTTCCCCAAACCGCCCACCGGATAGAGGAAAACACCTACCGTCCCGGCGACTTCTTCATCCGCGCCCCCGGCGTCATGCATACAGCGGGTAGTGCGAGGCCATCGTGATACTGGTCTATAGCCGAGCAGCTCGTCGTCCGCTTCGGATTTCCGCTATCGGCTTAAATCCGGTCAACCCGGAGCGAAGGGGCTTGTCTTCGAATGTCTGGAAAGAGCCTGCTCCATCTCCAACGCGACCGTTGACGACGTTACGCTATTTGAAGCGTTGCCGAAGATGGACGGGCAGCAGGGGGCACAGGTTCTCCACTTGCCCGAACAGACGATACCGTCTGTCACCGACAAAACTGTAGAGCCAGTTGCCGATGGAGGTCGGCAACAGCTTAAACACCCATGCTACCAAACGCCAGATACCGCCCAGCCTGTCGAGCAAAGACGTGACAGCCGCTATCTTCGTCAGCACCGTCTTGTCGGGTTTCATCAAGACGATCGTATCGCCAAGCCCTGCGACCGCCGCCGGGTCCATCACTTCCTCTAGCTGCCCCGATTGCAGCGGGGCAAAGATCAGCTCGCCACGCTTATCCTCGGCGAGTAGAAACCTCACGGTACCGTGGCAAAGGGCACAGCTTCCGTCATAGTAAAGCCGCATCCCCTGCATGGATTTCGCCCGCAACCACGCCGGGTCGAAGGTCATCATGTGGAACAGCAGCATCGCAATCGTCAGATCGGGGAAATTGAGCAAAAAGGCAAAACCGAACTGCACGAACAGCATCCCGCCCCAGAGCCAGGGCCGCAACCGTGCGATCAGGCACAGCGGCGCGAAAAGCAACTCGATCACGAGAATGAACCACGTCAGTCCTTTGAGCAAAACCGGTGGCACGGCGAGAAAGAAATCCCGCAAGAACCAGTCTCGGGCCAGCGGATTATCCAGCACATACGCGATGTTCTCACCCGCGACCCAAGACGGGCTGAGCAGCTTGGTGTAACCGCTGTAACTATAGGTCAGCGCGAGAACGATCCACGCCGCAAGAAAGATCTCCTTGGGAAATTCCCACCCATTGCCGGGGTCCGACCTGCCCCGTGCCGCGAGGGAGCCATAGGGCGCTTTCGGGATGAACAGATGCGCGAGCAGCATCCATCCGACATAGGGCATCGCGGGATTGAGGATCAGCGGGTTGCGGCCAAGGAAGCACGCCAGCACAAACCACATGAAAAGGGCGGCCGGTTTGTCCCACTTCCCCAGTCCGAAGAAGATCGCCGCCACGGCAGCAAGCACACACAGCAACACGACGAAGACCGGGCTGTCGATAACGCCGAGGATGTTCGGAAATGCGATGATCAGCGGGCTGAGCGCCGCATCGGGGATCATGCCCTGATTGGAAAAGATATCGGTCGCCCAGAACGCCAGATACGAGAAATGCACGAAAAGGTAGAGGCCGAACAGCCCCCGAAACACACTGTATTGCCCGCCGGTCCATCCATTACGCATCGCAATCCACCTCGAACCGGAGCGTCCACGGATGATCTGCCGCCAGTTTCTGGCGGGGGCGCAATTCGAACATGAACGGCATCGTTACCGTCGAGCGGTCGATCCCGATCTCTTCCAGAATAGTCGATGAGCCGCAAAAGGTATGACGGATGGCCGCCTCCAGCATCGGCTTTGTCAGCGGATTGGAGTCCAGTACCGGCGCATAGGAAAGCGCAGCACCATAGGCGTTTCGCCTGTTATAGGGACCGCGCACACCGCCATAGACTTCGGGTGTCAGCAGCAGTTCCTGCTCTTGGCCGGACGCATCGCGCCACATGACGGCGAAAACGGACGAATAGGTCTCGAACCCCATATGCGCCGTGAAGACCTTTGGGGCGGGCGAGGCCGAGGTGGCAGCGCCAACCGCTTTCACGGTGTCCAGGCCCAAAAGATCGCCCGCCATCTGGACTGTCCCGATCACGACGAGAAAGGTCAGCGCGCCATAGCGTTTCCATTGAGGCACTTTCAACGTCCTTTCATGGGCGGGTTCACGTCTTTGCCCGTCAGCATTTCGGCCAATCGCTCTTCTTTATCGTCGGCAAAGCCGCAAGATGCCTCGAAAGCCTTGGGATTATGGAACGTGCCGAACAGCATGTCCCAAATGGGCAGGTCCGAGAAGTTCTGCGTGTGCCAGCCAAGCTTGTGATGAACGCAGTGACTCTCGGGTCTTTGGAAGAAGAATCCGACCCAATAGGGCGTTTTGACGTTCCAATGATAGAACAGCTCGGCCAGTCCGGTCAGCAGGATCGCGAGAACTGCACTTTGCGGGGTCAGCCCGCACAGAATGAAGAGAATCGCACTGGAAAGGATCGAGTTGACGGCAATCTCCAGGGGGTGCTTGTAAAAGCTGGTGATCACTTCGATGCGCTGTGGGCTGTGATGGATCTGATGAAATACGCGCCACAGTACAGGCACTTCATGCCGCGCCCGGTGCCACCAATAGTAGATGAACGTAATCACCAGATACCCGAAAACTGCCGCTCCATTCTGGCCCAGATGTGCCTCGGCATTCCAGAGCGAGACGCCCTGCAACCAGCGGTCCCAGGTCACGCCCGCCAGGAAGACCATGCCGGCTTGAATACCGTTGAGAGCGATGGCCCGTGTCCACCAGCCCGTCACTTGCGGCCACCGTCTACCGGGCGCAAGAAGCTCGATGAGCAGCATAATTGCTCCAACACTCACGACGATGACGGCTATAAACACAAATTTTCCTGACTATATTCCGGTCGGTCGCCCGCCATGACAACGGTTCGTGTCCCCTTGAATCGGACTGCCCGCATCCCGCTGGCAAGCGAGTCCGAACGGGTTGGCGGCAAAGGACGACCAGAGATTCATTTCCGATAATATTGTGTCGATAATCGGCAAGGTAGTGTTGAAGTTGTTAATTGTTTACGAAGTCCTCCATGACCGCCTCGGAGACGAAGCAGCATAACGAGCCGTGGCATCTTCCGGTGTGCAGGCTGTATTTCCGCTTGCCCTCGCCCCCCGATCCCGATAAGCGACCCTCCTGCTGGAGACGCGGCTGGACGACATCCCGGTCGTCGCCATCTGGCTGGCTCCCTCGCGGGGCGCTTACCCCTCTGATCTACAGGAGACCCCGATGTCGATTACCGCCGAACGCAAGCTCGAGCTCATCAAGGATTATGCGACCAAGGAAGGCGATACCGGCTCTCCAGAGGTCCAGATCGCGATCCTGACCGAGCGGATCACCAACCTGACCGAGCACTTCAAGTACCACAAGCACGACAACCATTCGCGCCGTGGACTGCTCAAGATGGTCAGCCAGCGCCGCAAGCTGCTCGATTATGCCCGCGGGCAGGACGAAGAGCGCTACACGACGCTGCTCAAGCGCCTCAATATCCGCAAGTAATCCCGACCGGCGCGCCACTCACGGCGCGCCTTTCGGTTTTCCGCGTCGGCGCATTGGCCCGACGACGGCGCGGTACCGCTATGGGCTGCCTCCGCACAGTCAGATGCGAAGGCCACTCCGCGCGCATCGGGCGCACGGAGCAGGTTCGGGAAGGCCCCGGACCTCATGCAAGGAAAATGCAATGTTCGATATAGTACGTAAAGAAGTCCCACTGGGCGACGAAACGCTCATCCTCGAATCCGGGCGCATCGCCCGTCAGGCCGACGGCGCGGTCCTCGCGACCCTCGGCGAGACCACGGTTCTCGCCGCCGTCACCTTCCAGAAGAAGCCGAAACCCGGCATCGATTTCTTCCCACTGACAATCCATTACCAAGAGAAGTTCTACGCAGCGGGCAAGATCCCCGGCGGGTATCTCAAACGCGAAGCACGCCCCTCCGATCACGAGACGCTGACCTCGCGCCTGATCGACCGTCCGTTGCGCCCCCTCTTCGCCGACGGCTTCCGCAACGAGACGCAGGTGATCTGTACCGTTCTCAGCCACGACCTCGAACACGCCCCCGACATGCTGGCGATGATCGCGGCCTCGGCGGCGCTGACGATCTCCGGCGCGCCTTTCCTCGGCCCCATCGGCGGCTGCCGGGTCGGCTTCACTAACGGTGAATACGTCCTGAACCCGACGAAGGACGAGTTGGAGGATTCGAAACTCGATCTCATCATGGCGGGCACCAAAGACGCCGTAATGATGGTCGAATCCGAAGCCTCCGAGCTGTCCGAAGACGAAATGCTCGGCGCGGTCATGTACGGCCACAAGTCGATCCAGCCCGTCATTGACTGCATCATCGATCTGGCCGAAGCCTGCGCGAAAGAGCCGTTCGCGGTCGAAGCGCAGGACAATTCAGCCCTGATGAGCAAGGCACGCGGCATCGTCGAAGCCCCCCTGCGCGACGCCTTTTCGACCCTCGACAAGCAGGAACGCACCGCCAAGGTCGCCGCCGCCAAGCAGACGCTGATCGAAGGCTTGTCGGTCGAAGAGAATGAAGACGGCACCGCCGTCTCCAACGTCTTCAAGTCCCTCGAAAAAGAGATCGTGCGCGGCGATATCGTCAAGACCGGCAAGCGCATCGATGGCCGCGACCTGACCACCGTGCGAGGCATCGAATGCCATGTCGGCCTCCTGCCCCGCACCCACGGCTCGGCCCTGTTCACGCGCGGTGAGACACAGGCGCTCTGCGTGACCACGCTCGGCACCGGAGATGACGAACAGCGCATCGACAAGTTGGATGGCGATGTGCGCGAGCGGTTCATGCTGCACTACAACTTCCCGCCCTATTCGGTTGGTGAGGCGGGACGCTTCGGCCCTCCCGGTCGTCGCGAAATCGGCCATGGCAAGCTCGCATGGCGCGCTCTCCACGCCGTCCTGCCCGCCGCGACCGACTTCCCCTACACGATCCGCATCGTGTCGGAGATCACCGAGTCGAACGGGTCGTCCTCGATGGCGTCCGTCTGTGGCGGTTCGCTGTCGATGATGGATGCGGGCGTGCCGTTGACCCGTCCGGTCGCGGGTGTGGCCATGGGCCTGATCCTCGAAAAATCCGGTGAATTTGCGATCCTGACCGACATCCTCGGCGACGAGGATCACCTCGGCGACATGGACTTCAAGGTCGCGGGTACAGATCAGGGCATCACCTCGCTCCAGATGGATATCAAGGTGACGGGCATCACCGAAGACATCATGAAGCAGGCTCTGTCGCAGGCCCATGAAGGCCGCAACACGATCCTGACCGAGATGGGCAAAGCACTCAGCGCAGGCCGCGAGGAGTTCTCCGATTACGCCCCCCGCATCGAGACTCTCCAGATCGCCACGGATAAAATCCGCGAAGTCATCGGCTCGGGCGGCAAGGTCATTCGCGGCATCGTGGAGGAATCGGGTGCAAAGGTCGATATCAACGACGAAGGCATCATCAAGATCGCCTCCCCCGATGGCGAGAGCATCGCGAAAGCCAAGAAGATGATCATGGCTATCGCGGCAGAGCCGGAAGTGGGCGTGATCTATGAAGGCAAGGTCGTCAAAGTCCTCGACTTCGGCGCATTCGTGAACTTCTTCGGTCCGAAGGATGGCCTCGTCCATATCTCCCAGATGACCAACGAACGTGGCGCGAACCCCAAGGACTTCGTCAAGGAAGGCGACGTCATCTGGGTCAAGCTGATGGGCTTCGACGATCGCGGCAAGGTTCGCCTCGGCATGAAGATGGTCGACCAGAAGACCGGCAAGGAACTGGAAGACG
>CALHLW010000013.1 GCA_938034615.1 uncultured Neomegalonema sp.
CTGACGCGCTTGCCGATGGTGCAGATGCGGCGGGACAGGGCGGCGGGGCTGAACACGGCGGGGTTCATCTCGGGGTATCGCGGCTCTCCCTTGGGCGGCTACGATCAGGAATTGACGCGCCAGAAAAAGCGGCTCGAAGCCCAGAACATCGTCTTTCAGCCGGGGGTCAACGAAGACCTTGCGGCCACGGCGATCTGGGGGTCGCAACAGACGACCATGTCTCCGGGCGCGCAGTACGATGGTGTCTTGGGCATCTGGTATGGCAAGGGACCGGGGGTCGCGCGGTCGGGTGACGTGTTCCAGCACGCGAACGCCCATGGCACCTCGAAACATGGCGGCGTTCTGTGCCTCGCGGGCGATGACCATGCTGCCAAATCCTCGACCGTGCCGCATCAGTCGGAGCATTTCCTCGCCGCTTCGGTGATGCCGGTGCTCTATCCCTCCTCGATCCACGAATTCGTGGAAATGGGGCTGCTCGGCATCGCCATGTCGCGCTATTCCGGCTGTTGGATCGGGATGAAGGTGATCGCGGATACCGTCGAGACGACAGCCACAGTCGATCTTCGCGGCGAGGACCGGGTCTTCGCCCTCCCCGATGATTTCGAGATGCCCGAAGACGGGCTGAATATCCGCTGGCCAGACGACCGCTGGGTGCAGGACCATCGGCTGCAAACCCACAAAGGCTATGCCGCTATCGCCTTCGGTCGCGCGAACCAGGTGGACCGGGTGGTGATCGACAGCCCCAATGCCCGCTTCGGCATCATCGCCTCGGGCAAAGCCTACGAGGATACCCGCGAGGCCCTGCGCCAACTTGGCGTTACCGACGCCGAGGCCGCCAAGATCGGCCTGCGCGTCTACAAAGTTGGGATGCCCTGGCCGTTGGAACCGGAAGGCGTTCGGAACTTCGCCGAAGGGCTGGAGGAAGTTCTGGTCATCGAGGAGCGCCGCGAGGTCATCGAATTCCAGATCAAGCAGCAGCTCTTTAACTGGCGCGCCGACGTGCGCCCCCGCATCATCGGCAAATTCGACCACCGCGACCGCCCCAACCTGCCCCTCGATGTGGAGTTGACCACTGGCGTCGTGGCGCGGGCCATCGGTGAGCGGCTGTTGGAACTCGACCTCGACGACAGCATCGCCGAGCGTATCCGGGGAAAGGTGGCGTGGTTCGACACCCGCGCCGGTATCCGCAACAGCCACACGCCGCCCGTGATCCGCAAACCCTATTTCTGCGCAGGATGCCCGCACAATACCTCGACCAACGTGCCCGAGGGCAGCCGCGTGGGGGCCGGGATCGGCTGCCACTTCATGGTGACGTGGATGGACCGCAACGATGCGGGCTTCAGCCAGATGGGGGGCGAGGGCGCGCAGTGGCAAGGCATGGCCCATTTCACCGACGAGAAGCACCAGTTCATCAATCTGGGCGATGGCACGTATTTCCATTCGGGCTTTCTGGCCGTCCGGCAGGGCGTCGCCTCGGGCGTGAACCTTACCTACAAGATCCTCTATAACGACGCGGTCGCGATGACCGGCGGACAGCCCATCGACGGCTCGCTCACGCCCCAGCAGATCACGCACCAGTTGAAGGCCGAAGGAGTCGGCAAGACCGTCCTCGTGACCGATGAGCCGGATGTCTACTCGGCGGGCGAACTGGCGGCAGGCGTGGAGGTGCGTCACCGCGATGACCTCGACACCGTCATGCGCGAGCTGCGCGAAACCCCCGGCTGCACCGCCATTGTCTACGTCCAGACCTGCGCCGCCGAAAAACGCCGCCGCCGCAAGCGCGGGCTGATGCCCGACCCCGACAAGCGCGTCATCATCAACCCTGCCGTCTGCGAAGGCTGTGGCGATTGCTCGGTGCAGTCGAACTGCGTGGCGGTCGAACCGTTGGAGACGGCCATGGGCCGCAAGCGGCGGATCAACCAGTCGTCCTGCAACAAGGATTTCTCCTGCGTGAAGGGGTTCTGTCCCTCCTTCGTCACTGTCACGGGAACGGGCCTCAGACAGCGCGCCTCAACCGGCATCGACCCCCTCGCGATTGCGGCCCCGGCCACCCCCGTCACCGACCTCACCCGCCCGTGGAACATCGCCATCACCGGCGTCGGCGGCACGGGTGTGCTGACCATCGGCGCAGTGCTCGGCATGGCCGCACATCTTGAGGGCAAGGCATCGATGATCCTCGACATGGCGGGGCTGGCGCAGAAGGGCGGCGCGGTCTTCTCCTACGTCCGTATCGGCGAAGAACCCGACGCCGTGACCTCCCCGCGCATCGTGACGGGCGGCGCAGACCTCCTGTTCGCCGCCGATGCCGTCGTCGCGGCCTCCACCGATGGCGTGGTACTATGCGAGGCCTCGCGGACGCAGGCGGTAGTCAACACGCACCTAACCCCCGTGGCAGATTTCATCAAGGATCGCGACCTCGATTTCCGCAACGACCTGACCATCGCCACCATCCGCAAGACGACGCAGGAGGACGGCGCGTTTCTCGACTTCACGGCGCTGGCCGAAGCGGCCTGTGGTGATGCGATCATGACCAATATCATGATGCTCGGCTATGCCTGCCAAACCGGCGCGCTGCCCGTGGCGATGCCCAATATCCTGCGTGCCATCGAGATGAACGGTGTGGC
Organism: uncultured Neomegalonema sp.; assembly: GCA_938034615.1. GTDB lineage: Bacteria > Pseudomonadota > Alphaproteobacteria > Rhodobacterales > Rhodobacteraceae > JAHDDY01. The sequence goes on from CALHLW010000013.1 coordinate 2,625, forward strand.
GGTGGACGCCAATGTCGCCGCCTTCCACTGGGGACGCAAGCTGGCGGCAGAACCGGGTCTGGCAAAGACCCTGCTGGAAGCCGATGCAGCGGATGCCCCGCCGCAAACGCTGGATGAGCTGATCGAACATCGCGCAGCGCATCTGATTGCCTACCAGAACGCCCGTCTCGCCAAACGCTATCGCAAGCGGGTCGAGCGGGTGCGGGCATGGGATGAGGAAGCGGCGAAGGCCGTCGCCCGGAATTATGCCAAACTGCTGTCCTACAAGGACGAATACGAAGTCGCGCGCCTCTATACCGATGGCCGCTTTGCGGAGCAGGTCGCAGAGACTTTTGAGGAGGGCGGCTCGCTGACCTTCCACCTCGCACCGCCCGTCTTCAACTCCGGCACCGACGCCAAGGGTCGCCCGAAGAAGAAGGAATACGGCGAGTCGATGCTTCGCAACTTCCGCCTGCTCGCGAAGATGAAGAGCCTGCGCGGCACCCCCCTCGACGTGTTCGGCTATTCGGAGGAACGCAAGGCGGAGCGCGCCCTCATCAAGCAATACGAGGCCGATATCCACACGGTGATGAAGGGCGCACCGGGACCACTCGCCACCGCTCTCCTGAACCTGCCTGATGCCATACGCGGTTTCGGCCCGGTCAAGGCCGAAGCGATGGCGGATGTAGCGGTAAGGCGCGAAGATATCCTCGCGCGGATAAACGGTGACGATACAGGAGATGCGGTGCGTATGGCGGCGGAATAACCACGCGATCCAGTCATATCTGGGAGCACTAAGCTAAAAACACGAATGCGAGTAAGAGCAAGACGCAGACATCAAAGATGAATTTTGTCGCCTCTTGTCCACCTTTCAAAAGATATCGTGGATTGAGCCGGTCCTTTAGCCTGAAATGAAACTTCAAAAACAGCCCTTCATTGCCGTCTTCTTTCCAATTCCGGTACGCTCGATGATACCAGATGCGAGCAGAGCAGAATGTGATAACGAAGGGCGACACGAGAAAGGCAACGACGTATATTACAAGAAGCATTGCCTTTCTCTCCTTAGCGACAACTTTGACAATACCGCTCGCGCACGACACTATATGCGCCCAATTACGTAGACAGCTATCACCAACACCCCTAAAGGCTCACCATAATCGCCGCGAAGAAGCAGATCGAGGCCACCAGCACGATCCCGTGCCAGATCGCGTTCTGAAAGCGCATACCGGGGTGCGAATAGACCAGCGTTCCCGCCGAATAGATCAGCCCTCCCCCCACGATCAGCGCAACGGCCACACCGCCCAGCGCCTGCCATAGCGGCCAGAGCAGCAGCACCGACAGCCACCCCATCCCCAGATACAATCCCACCGACCCTCGACCGTCCATCCGCCCCAATCCCAGCTTCAACATCACACCGAAGATGGCCAACGCCCAGACCACGCCGAGGACGGTATAGGCGAAGCCCGTGCCGATGATCGCAACGAGGGGCATGTAGGTGCCTGCAATCTTCAGATAGATCGTGGCGTGGTCGATTCTGCGCAGGAATGGGCGCGTGTAGTCAATCGGCGACAGGTGATAGAGCGCCGATGCCACGAAAGAGGCAATCATGCAAAGGACGTAGACCAAGGGCGCTGCGATGCCGACGGGTGACTGCGCCGCCTTCTGGATCATGAAGACCGAAAAAGGCACTGCGAACAACAGACCGGCGACATGCACGGCCCCGTCAGCAATCGTCTCGGCTCGGGAATGGGGGTAAGGCATGGCGAATTCATATCGGCTGCAGGCGAAAATATCCTGCGACATTCCGCCGGATGATCACTCAAAGCACGCGCGATAATCCCCCGTGCATCCACACGCCCACTTCCCTATATTGCGCCCCATGACCCAGACAGCCATCACCCCCGATCTCCTCGCCCTGCCGCGCAAGAAGACCGGCTTGCCCAATATCATCGGCCTGACCCGCGAGGCTCTGCGCGCGGCGCTGATCGAGCGGGGTATTCCCGAGAAGCAGGCGAAGATGCGCGCCGGGCAGATCTGGGCGTGGGTCTATCACTGGGGCATCACCGATTTTGCCGACATGACCAACGTGTCGAAGGATATCCGCGCGATGCTGGCACGGGAATTCGTGATCGAGCGACCCGAGGTCGTGACCAAACAGGTCAGCGCCGATGGTACGCGCAAATACCTGCTGCGGATCGAGGGCGGGCATGAGGTCGAGACGGTCTATATCCCCGAGGAGAACCGGGGGACGCTGTGTATCTCGTCTCAGGTCGGCTGCACCCTCACCTGTTCGTTCTGCCATACCGGCACGCAGACATTGGTGCGCAACCTGACCGCCGCCGAGATCGTCGGGCAGATTCTCGTGGCCCGCGACGACCTCGGCGAATGGCCCGAACGCGGCGCACCGAAGGACGAGACGCGGCTGCTCTCAAACGTCGTGCTGATGGGTATGGGCGAACCGCTCTACAATTTCGACAACCTGCGCGATGCGATGCAGATCGCCATGGACCCGGAAGGGATCAGCCTGTCGCGCAAGCGCATCACGCTCTCGACCTCCGGCGTCGTGCCGCTGATCGAACGGGCCGGACATGAGATCGGCTCGCTGTTGGCCATCTCGCTGCACGCCACGACCGACCCTGTGCGCGACCGGCTGGTGCCCATCAATAAGAAGTGGAATATCGAGGCGTTGATGGAGGCCTGTCGCAACTATGCGCGGCTGTCCAATGCGGAGCGGATCACGTTTGAATACGTGATGCTCAAGGGTGTGAACGATTCCGAAGCCGCCGCGAAACGGCTGGTCAAGCTGCTGGAAGGCATCCCCGCCAAGGTGAACCTTATCCCGTTCAACCCATGGCCCGGTGCCCCCTATGAACGTTCGGATTGGGCGAAGATCGAGGCGTTCGCGGGCGTCATCATGCGCGCCGGCTACGCCTCCCCCATCCGAACCCCACGCGGCGAGGACATCATGGCCGCCTGCGGCCAGCTCAAGAGCGAGACGGAGCGGAAGCGGAAGAACCCGAGAATGGCAGAGGCTTGATCCTCTCCTCGGCAAGTGATTCAGTGACGACATGGATGGAACACGAATTCCGGAAGCGACAGCGTTGAAGGGTGTTGGCCTCGGTGTCTACACGCCTGCTGAAGCGGCGCGCCTGATCGACGTTCCGTCGTCCACCCTGCGCGGCTGGATGACCGACCGGCAAGGGCGCGAACCGCTTTGGCAATCCGAACATGCCGAATGAGATGGCTCGCTGCTTCTGAGCTTTCGCGATCTCGTCGAAGCGCGCGTTCTCAATGCTCTCAGGAAACAGGGCTTCTCTACACAACAATTGCGCTATCCGCAGCATCGTGGCGCGGCAGGTGCCGCTGGAATCGGCGCTTCGGCGGCTGATCCTCGTTGCTGCGCGGGATTTGCCGGTCGTGGATAGGTCTGCGCGGGAGCGGGGGAAAGGTGGTGGGTCCAAGCGCAAGAACAAGGGCAAGCGCGGGGTGGTCTTTGCGTTGACCGACCCGCCGCGCCTTCCCGATCCTGCGCCCCGGACATGCCCGGACAAACGCGCGCCGCGTATCCGGTATCTCAATGAGCCTCCGCCGGAGACGGCGTCTGCATGAAGGGCAGCACAAACTTGCTGCCCTTCAAGGCATCCCTCAGCAACATTCAGGCGTCCTGGGGGTGGCATCAGCGGCGAAGCGGGAGAGGGCCTGGCCCGCGCCGGTCAGACGATCGCCGATCCAGCGGAGGGCCTGCATGAACCGGGCTTTGCGTCGGGCGGCCTCGGCTTCCCGGACTCGCTCGGCGATCTCGGCCTTCTTGGCCTCGCGACGGGCGCGCATGAGGGCAATGCGTACGGACTCGGGGTGGTGTTGGCCGATCAAGGTTTCCATACGGGTGGCCGTCATGTAAGTTTCTGCGAGAGTCGTGAACATCGCTCTATCCTCCGTAGGGTGTTTCGATGCCTTCCATATGAGGGAAATCAGGGATAAAATGCGAGTCAGCGATTATTCTGAACTGTAAGCATGAGTTACAGATGCCACCACTCTCCGCCTTGCGGGCCTTCGAAGCCGCCGCACGCCATGGGTCGCTCTCGGCGGCGGCGCGGGAGCTGAACGTGACCCATCCGGCCATCGCGCAGCAGGTGAAGCGGCTGGAGGCGTGGTTCGGGCTGTCGCTGCTGGTCCGCGCGGGGCGGGGGGTCGAGCCGACCGAGGCGGGGGCGCGGCTGGTGGTGGGGCTGTCGGAGGGGTTTGGTGCGATCCGGCGGGCGGTCGAGACTCTGACCGAGGATGACCGGCCCCTGAACATTACCCTGACGCCGACTTTTGCCGCCTATTGGCTGATGCCCCGGCTCGGGGCGTTCCGGGCGGCGCATCCCGATATTCCACTCACGCTCGACCCAACCTCCCAGACGGTCGATCTGCGGCGTGATGGTCATGATATCGGCATCCGGTTCGGCAAGGGCGAGTGGCCGGAGCTGGAGGCAACGCCCCTGCTGCCCAGCGATTTCGTGGTCGCCGCCGCGCCCGCGCTGCTTGCCGGTCATGCCATCGAGACTCCGGCGGATTTGCTCGGGTTGCCCTGGGTGCAGGAGGTCGGGACCGACGAGCTGCGCGTCTGGATGGCCGATCAGGGGGTCGAGGATGCCGCGCCGCATAACGTCGTGCGAGCGCCCGGAAACCTGATGCTCGACGCGATCCGCCGGGGCGAGGCCATCGGCATCACGGGCCGCGCGTGGCTGTCGCATGATATCGCGGAAGGCGCGCTGGTTACGCTGTTCGACCGCGAGCAATCGCCCGATCTGGGATATTGGATCGTGACGGCCCCCGGTCTGCTGCGACCGGCGGCGAAGACGTTTATCCGCTGGCTGAAAAGCGAGGCGGCGAAGGGAGAGGACGGAAAATGAAGCGACGCGCGACATGCCATTGCGGGGCGGTGGAACTGGCGCTGGACATGCCGGACGGCATCCTTGATCCGCGCCGCTGCGATTGCTCGATGTGCCGCCGCCGGGGGACCATCGTAGCCTCGATTCCGCTCGCCGGATTGCGGGTGGTGCGAGGGGAGGATGCGCTGCGGCTCTATCGGTTCGGGACGATGGTTGCGGAGCACTGGTTTTGCGGGACATGCGGTATCCAGACCCATCATCAGCGCCGGTCGAATCCGGAAGAATACGGCGTGAATCTGGGCTGTGTGGAGGGGGTGAATATTCGCGAGTTTCAAGACGTGCCGCTGCGGGATGGGGTGAGTCATCCGGCGGATCGGTGAGCTATCCATACGTCTCGTCGAAGGCGTAACCTGCCGCTCGCACCGTGCGGAGAGGGTCGGGCTCATTGGGGCGGTTGAGGGCTTTGCGGAGGCGGCCGACATGAACGTCGACGGTGCGGGCCTCGACATAGACGTCGCGGCCCCAGACGAGATCGAGAAGTTGCTCGCGGCTATAGACCCGGCCCGGTCGTTTCATCAGAGTTTCGAGCAGGCGAAATTCGGTCGGGCCGAGATGAATCTCGCGCTCTCCGCGATGGACGCGGCGGGTCTGAGCATCGAGCGCGATATCTCCGGCGCGCAGCGCATCGCCCTCATCGCCGCCCCGGCGCAGGATCGCGCGGATACGGGCAAGCAATTCGCTGACGGAGAAAGGCTTGGTCACGTAGTCATCCGCGCCGGTATCGAGGCCGCGCACCCGGTCATCCTCCTCGCCCCGCGCGGTGAGCATTATGACGGGCAGAGAGCGGGTTTCGGGGGCGGCCCGGATGCGGCGGCAAATCTTGATGCCGGAGGTGCCGGGCAGCATCCAATCGAGGATCGCGAGATCGAATTCCTCCTCGGCCAGTCGGAGGAGCGCCTCATCGCCGTCGCGCACGATGACGGGGACGAAACCGCCCGCCTCCAGATTGTATTCGAGGAGGGTGCAGAGGGCGTCTTCGTCCTCCACGACGAGGATTCGGCGGCTCATCGCTCTATCCGAAGACCGCCTCGGGGGAGCCGTCGGGCACGCCCTTGGGCCGCTTTTCGTCCATGGGTTGCCCTGTCACGATGTAATGGGCCATCTCGGCCAGAAAGGTCGCGTGGTCGCCGATGCGCTCCATGTTCTTGGCGATAAAGAGGAGTTGGGTGTTCTCGACCACGTCGCCGGGATTGGTCGCCATTTCATGCATGATCTCGCGCTGGAGACCATTATAGAGATTGTCCAGTTCCTCATCCTTGCGCCAAACCGTCATGGCCATGTCATCGTCGCGCTGGACGAAGGCGTCGAGGGATTCCGAGAATTGCATCATAGTGTCGCGACCCAGCCGCGCGACCGCCGACACGGATTTGAGCGGGGCATGGTCGCTGAGGACAACGGATCGACGCGCGGTGTTCTTGGCCAGATCGCCGATGCGCTCGATGGTCGAGGCGATCTTGATGATGGCTAGGACTGTGCGCAGGTCGCCCGCCATCAATTGCCGTCGCGTGAACATCGCTGCCGTCTCGCGCCCGATCTGCTGCTCCATCTCGTCGAGCGCCTTGTCGCTTGCGATCACTGCTTCCGCCAGGGCCATATCGCGGTTCACCATGGCATCGAGGGCGCGGGAAAGCTGTTCCTCCGCCGCGCCGCCGAATTGCGAGATTGCGGCGTCGAGCGCGTTCATTTCGGTCTGGAAGGTCATGGTCGTCGCCCTTCGATTTCAAGTGTCATCCCCGTGAAGGCGGGGATCGTGTATAACAGAGAAGATTACCGCTTTCGCGGGAATGACAATTCGGTATTTACCCAAAGCGCCCGCTGACATAGCCGATGGTCCGCTCGTCTTTCGGAGTCGAGAAAATCGCGTCGGTCGTATCGTATTCCACCAGATTGCCGAGGTGGAAGAAAGCCGTGCGTTGGGAAATGCGGTTGGCTTGCTGCATCGAGTGGGTGACGATCACCACGCAATAGCGCTTGCCGAGGCCGGAAATGAGTTCTTCGACGGTCTCGGTCGCGATGGGGTCGAGGGCCGAACATGGCTCGTCCATGAGGAGGACTTCGGGCTTGGTGGCGATGGCGCGGGCGATGCAGAGGCGCTGTTGCTGTCCTCCCGACAGGCCCGTGCCGGGGGCGGCGAGGCGGTCTTTGACCTCGTCCCAAAGGCCTGCCGCGCCAAGGCTTTCCTCGACGATGGCATCGAGATCGGCCTTGTTGCGCGCAAGGCCGTGTATCCGGGGGCCATAGGCAACATTGTCATAGATGGATTTCGGGAAGGGGTTGGGTTTCTGGAAGACCATCCCGACGCGGGCGCGGAGTTGGACCGGGTCCACATCGCGCGAGTAGATATCGTCGCCGTCGAGCAGCAAGGTGCCGGTGACGCGGCAGATGTCGATGGTGTCGTTCATGCGGTTGAGACAACGCAGGAAGGTCGATTTTCCACAGCCCGACGGCCCGATGAAGGCCGTCACCGAGTTGTCGTGGATGTCGATATCGTTGTCCTTGATGGCGTGGGTATCCCCGTACCAGACATCGACGCCCTTGCAGTGGAACTTGATCGGATCACTCATCGATTTTCCCTACCAGCGCCGCTCGAAGCGTTTGCGCAAGATGATGGCGATGGCGTTCATCACGACGAGAAACGCCAGTAATACGGCGATTGCGGCCGCGGTCCGCATGTCGAAGGCCCGCTCGGAAGCATTGGCCCAGTTGAAGACCTGCACGGGCAGGACGGTGGCAGAGTCGGTGATGCCCTCGGGGACGGCGGTGATGAAGGCGACCATGCCGATCATCAGGAGCGGTGCCGTCTCGCCCAAGGCCTGCGCCATGCCGATGATCGTGCCGGTCAGGATACCGGGCATGGCCAGTGGCAAAACATGGTGGAAGACCGTCTGGGTCTTCGATGCGCCGATGCCCATGGCCGCCCAACGGATCGAAGGCGGCACCGCGCGAATGGCGGCGCGGGCGGCGATGATGACGGTCGGCAAGGTCATCAGGGCCAGTACCAATCCCCCGGCCAGAGGCGAGGAGCGCGGCGTGCCGAAGAAGTTGAGGAAGACCGCCAGCCCGAGCAAGCCGAAGACGATGGAGGGGACGGCGGCGAGGTTGTTTATATTGACCTCGATGAAATCCGTGAAGCGGTTCCGGGGCGCGAATTCCTCCAGATAGATCGCGGCCATCACCCCGATGGGAAAGGCAAGACAGAACGTCACGAGCATCGTCCACATGCTGCCGATGAGCGCGCCCTTGATCCCGGCGATCTCCGGCTGGGTGGAATCGCTCAGGGAGAAGAATTTCCAATTCGCGACTTCCTCGATCCGCCCGTCGCGCTGCAGGGTTTCGAGGATGGCGACCTGCCGATCCTTGACGGGTCGCCCGATCTCGGGCCGGTCGAGAATGCGCAGGGACCACGCACCATTGGCGGCGGCATCCGTATCGTTCATCGGCACCAGCGGCACGGCGCGGGCGATATCGGCGGATACTTCGGTCAGTTTGAGGATGCCGCCATTGGCCTCGACGAAGAAGCTGGCCATGCGGTCGGACAGTTCCAGCAGGGTATCGCCATCCCCGGTGACGAGGGCGTCGAGCGCGGAAGCCTGCCCGTCCAGCCGGTCGCGTGCCGCTTTGAAGCCCTCGATCTGGACGAGCATATCCTCGCGTTCGAGGCCGGTGACGCTGTCGATGCGCGCTTCCTGCGCCGTGATGCCCGCACTTTGCCGCGCCGCCTGTCGCCGCAGACTGTCCGCCTCGACGGCTAATCCGGCTTTGGCGCGGCCCAGCGCATCGGTGAAGGCTCCGGTATCGGTACGCAGAGTGAATGCCTTGCCGCCTTCCTCGATGGCCAAGGTGCCTGCGCTCTCTTGGTTTTCGAGCGACCCGAATTCGCCGCGCATGTAGAGGTCGGCAGTGTCGGACATGAGGAAGCGCATGGGGACGGCGTCGCCCGTCTCCAGCGTTCCGGCGTCCCGCGCGCGGCGCATATCGTCGGCGGCCCCGTCGGAGAACAGGCCGTAAAGCTCGCGCTTGCCACTGCGCCCGGAAACATAGGGAAAGCCTGCGCGGGCCGATTTCTTGACGACCTTGAGGAAGTCGTCTTCACCCTCTTCGATCTGCGCCTCGATGGCGATGTAATGCTCGGTCGCCGCATTCATGGTGCGCGCGACGATGTTCCAGAGCAGCGCGACGAGCGCGAGCGCCGCCAGCCCGATGGCGATCATCCCGTAGGCTTTCAGGCGCGTTTCCGCAGACCGGCGCTTCTTGAGGCGCACGGCGGCTTCGTCGGTCGTGTGAACCGATGGGCTGAGGGAGGCGGCGTCAGTCATAGACTTCCCGATACTTGCGAACGAGGCGCAGCGCCCAGATGTTGAAGATGAGCGTGACGCAGAAGAGCGTGAAGCCCAGCGCGAAAGCGGGTCCGGCGGCGGTGGAGGCCTCGGTATCGCCGGTGATGAGGGCGACGATCTGAACGGTGACGGTCGTGACCGCCTCCAGCGGATTGGCGGTGAGATTCGCGCCCTGCCCCGCCGCCATGACGACGATCATCGTCTCCCCGATGGCGCGGCTGACCCCGAGGAGGACGGCGGACATGATCCCCGGCAAAGCAGCGGGAAGGATGACGTTGCGGATCGTCTCCGCCTTCGTCGCGCCCAGACCGTAGGAGCCGTCGCGTAGAGATTGCGGCACGGCGTTGATGACATCATCCGAGAGCGACGAGATGAAGGGGATGATCATGATGCCCATGACGACTCCGGCGGCCAGCGCGCTTTCCGATGACACCGATAACCCGATCGCCGCGCCGGTATCGCGCAAGAAGGGGGCGACGGTGATCGCAGCGAAGAAACCGTAGACGACCGTGGGGATGCCCGCGAGGATCTCCAGCATCGGCTTGATGATGCTGCGTGCCCGTGCGCTGGCAAAGTCAGAGAGGTAGATGGCCGAGAAAAGGCCCACCGGCACGGCGACCAGCATTGCGATGACGGTGATGAGCAACGTCCCGGCAAACAGCGGGATTGCGCCGACCTTGTCGGGGTCCATCGTGCCATCATGCACGCCCGACAGAGGCGACCAGAGCGTGCCGAAGAGGAAGTTCATAACCGGGATTTCGGAGAAGAATACGAGCGTCTGGCCCAGCAGCGAGGCGACGATCCCGATGGTCGTCAGAACGGCGATGCCCGCCGAGATGGTCAGGATGACCTGCACGATTCGCTCGAACCGGCTGCGGGCGCGGAAAGGGATGCTGACCTGCCGCAAACCCTGCATCAGAGTGAAAATGGCGGCTCCGACCGATGCCAGCGCCAATCCCCATATTTGCAGGGTCGTCAACCGCCCGTAGAGCGCAGCCACGGCATCGCGCGCCTCACCCGTTCGCGAGGCAAGCGCCCCATTCGCCAAGGCCACGCCGTCAGAGACGATCAGATCGCGCTCGATCTCCGAAAGACCTGCTGGCAAGCCCGAATAGAGCGCCCAGCGGATCGCGATATTGGTGAGGATCAAGCCAAGGATGAGGACGCCAAGCCCTGCGAATACCGTGCGGATCGCGACGAAGCCGCCGTGATAGACGGGGCGGGAATGCAGCACTTCCGGGGTATCACCCCCCAATGCTACCGCCCTGCCCTTCGCGGTGAAGAACCCCGCGAGAGCGAGCGCGCAGACGAGAAGGGCGGCCCAACTCAGCATCGTCATTCCTTCAGTTCGCCCTGTCGCACTTCAACGGAGGCCGAATACACGGCCTCCGCCCTCAATTCCAGTTCCGACCTCAATGCAGGTCTTCGTCACCCGTCATGGAGGCCTGTTCCTCGATGGCCGCGATGAACGTCTCGCGCTCGTCGTCTTCCAGCGGGATCAACCCCTTTTCGACGGCATACCCGTCTTCGCCGATGGCGTCGTCATCCACGAATTCGGCCATGTATTCCTCGATGCCGGGAATCACGCCAATATGCGCTTTCTTGACGTAAAACCACAGCGAGCGGGAAACCGGGTAGTCGCCGGAGGCGATATTGTCGAAGGTCGGCTCGACGCCATCGACCTTCGACCCCTTGATGCGATCGGCGTTCTGGTCGAGGAAGGAGAACCCGAAGACGCCGAGTTTGGCGGGGTCGGCCTCCAGTTTCGAGACGATGAGGTTATCGTTCTCGCCGGATTCGATATAGGCACCATCGTCGCGGACGACGACTTTCTTGATTGCTTTCTTATCCAGACCGGCCTCTTTAGCGCCCTCCTGAATGGCTAGTTCCTCGAAGGCATCGCGGGTGCCAGAAGTTGGCGGTGGGCCGAGAACCTCGATGGGCTGGGCGGGGAGCGAGGGGTTCACCTCATCCCATGTCTTGAATTTGTTCGGACCCGTGCGTCCGTATTGGCTGACCTCCTTGGCGAGGGCCTTGTAGACATCCTCGCGGGTCAGGTCGAAGGCGGGGGCGTCCACGGCATTTCCGATGACAATGCCGTCGAAGCCGATCTTGACCTCGATGATATCGGTCACGCCATTGTCTTGGCAGAGATTGAATTCCTTGAGCTTGATCCGCCGCGAGGCATTGGCGATGTCGGGATGCTCGGCCCCGACCCCGGCGCAGAAAAGTTTCAGGCCGCCACCTGACCCGGTGGATTCGACCACGGGGGTCTCGAAATCTGTCTTCTTGCCGAACTGCTCGGCAACGGCGGTCGAGAAGGGGAAGACGGTCGAGGAGCCGACGATGCGGATTTCATCGCGGGCGCTTGCGGTGGTGGCGGCCAGCGCGGTGAGGGCAGCGATGGCGAGGATATTACGGGACTTCATAGGTGAAGCTCTCCTTTTACGGCGGCGCGGTCGCACCCTGCGGGTCGCACCATTATGGTTTCGTCCGGGGCAAGGTGCACAGACACATCAACTCGTCGATCTCATACGATATGCACCTGCCGGAACCATCTTATGTTTGCCCCGGTGCGCGCATCATCGGTCTATTCGGACACGAGTATGTTACGGAACGATGACAGTTATACGACACGAAAATTCTTTTGATTTCCGACAGATAAGACGCCGCTTGCCCATTTTTCGCGTCTCCTACCGGAGCCAGGGTGATTGCATTTCGTCCCAAAGTAGTACATAATATCCGCGACTCGCGCGCGATGTGTCATGTTTTCAGCCAGGAGGCTGTCATGAATCCTTCGAGTATCGTCCCCGCCGAAACGGCGGGATCGTCGTCTGGAGGCGATGCCACGTCCTTCAAGGATGCGCTGTCCGATGATGCATCGGTGGAAACTATACCGGTCGCGGTCCGATCCGACCTTCCGGGTCCGGCGGCCCTCCAGTTCCGAACGGCGACAGCGGCGTCGGAAACCCCCTCCACCTTCCTCGACGATAGTTTTCTCGTCGTCGATGATGTGTCCACGGATACGACCTCGACGGGCGAGGAAGTTGCCGTCATCTCCGGGGAAGCGTTCCAGGATGCGGACGACGCCACAGCCGCCGCCGCAAAGAAGGGCGGCGCAGTGATCTTGCCGGTCTCCAGTTCCGGCCTCGACTCCCGCTTCATCTCCGGCGCAGTTTTCGCAGCCACTCTGCTCGATCAGAGAAGCGGTGCGTTGCCAAACCCTTTCAGTCTCTGGACCCTGCCTGACCGCTACTCACCTCCCGAAGCAGAGACGGATGAGATGCAGGATACGCCAACCGTAGGGGATGGGCTGTCCGTCGGGCGTGAGATGTCTCGACTGGAATCCGCGATATCGCTGATGTCCCTGAGGCTGGGACAGATGCAGCGAGCCGTTCGCACGCTGGTCGATAAC
>CALHLW010000014.1 GCA_938034615.1 uncultured Neomegalonema sp.
GGGCATCGGCTTGCGGGATGCCAAGGAACTGCGCGGTCGCGAGGCCGCCTTTGGCCAGCGTATTGCCAATATCGCTGGCCCCGGTGAAATCGTCGGCGATGACGCCAAGAAGCATGAGGGAACCCCGTCCGAAGCGCCGACGGCTCCGAATAGCGCAAAGCGCGGCGAGCATTTTGAAATGATGCGCGTTGAGGGAATATTCCTGAACACGCCGTTCAATGAGTTAGCGGATTGGGATCACCAACTCAAGCAATTCGATCTTGGTAATTTGCTCGATGATGATGAGCGGGGTGGTGCATTCTGGGGTCTGTAAATTCTGCTGAGCGGTACGCTTTGAACCGCGCCGGGTTTGCCGGAGGCTCCACTTCTTGAGAGGATGGAGTCATGGAAGCAAAGAAGAAGACATCGAAACGGTATTCGGCTGAGGTACGCGAGCGGGCTGTCCGTCTGCTACGAGAAGCCCTGAAAGACCATGATTCCGAGTGGGCTGCGATCCAATCGATAGCCTCGAAGATCGGTTGCACGGGAGAGACGCTGCGGGGCTGGCTACGGCAGTCTGAACGTGATGGTGGTGAGCGCGACGGCATGACGACCGAAGACCGCGCACGGATGAAGGCGCTGGAGCGTGAGGTCCGCGAGCTGAAACAGGCAAACGAGATCCTGCGCAAGGCGAGCGCATATTTTGCCCAGGTGCGGCCCGCAGGGCGGAGCTCGACCGCCCGTTCCGCAAATGATTGCCTTCATAGATGAATATCGTGGCGCGCATGGGCGCGGCGCGCAGCGATCGAGCCGATTTGCAGGCAATTGCAGATCGCCCCGTCCAGCTACCACGCCCGCAAGGCTCGACAGCGCGATCCTGAACAGCGCTCTGACCGGACGAAGCGCGACGATGCCTTGTGCCCCGAGATCGAGCGCGTCTGGCAAGAGAACCTGCAAGTCTACGGCGCGCGGAAGATCTGGCATCAACTACGCCGGGAAGGCTTCGATGTCGCCCGCTGCACGGTGCAGAGATTGATGAAGCGGCTCGGCATCGCAGGCGTCGTTCGTGGAAAGCCCGTGAAGACAACACAGTCGGACAAGGCGGCACCGTGCCCGCTCGACCGGGTGAACCGTAAATTCAAGGCACTGGAGCCGAACCTGCTCTGGGTTTCCGACTTCACTTACGTTCGTACCTGGAGCGGGTTCGTCTACACCGCTTTCGTAATTGACGTTTTTGCCCGGAGGATCGTCGGGTGGAAGGTCTCGCGTACGCCGACCGCCGAGTTCGTTCTCCATGCACTGGAGCAGGCTCTCCATGAACGCCGGCCATGCGAGCGCAGTGACGGTCTCGTTCATCACAGTGATCGCGGCGTGCAATACGTCTCGATCAAATACGGCGAGCGCCTCGCTGAAGCCGGGATCGCGCCCTCCGTTGGCAGTGTTGGCGACAGTTATGACAACGCTCTCGCCGAAACGATCATCGGCCTCTACAAAACGGAACTGATCGGACAGCGCGGCCCGTGGCGACGCTTCGAGGATGTCGAACTCGCCACGCTCGAATGGGTCGACTGGTTCAACAACCGCCGCTTGCTCGGCCCTATCGGAAATATCCCGCCAGCAGAGGCCGAGGCCAACTTCTACGCGCAGCTTGCCGGGGTCCAGATCGCCGCGTAGAATTCAAACAAAATAGCCTCCGGCAAACCCGGCGCGGTTCAATCCGTTTGAAAAAGCAAGCATCGTCGCTGCCTTGCAGGAGCGTGGTGTCGATGTGCAGGGGCCGCCGACGGAGGTCTGCGGACGCATCGCCGGCGTTTCACGCCTCAATGATCCCGGCACATCATCGGTCCCGACAATATGTTACTGGCATCTCGGCGAGCCGGAACCGGGGGCCGCGCTCGAAAACGGTTCTGCCGTGGATGTATTGCACGCTCCTGCCACGCGCGAAGGTCTCGACACGGCTCTGACACGCCTTGCAACCAAAGACTTCCGCAAGGTCGATGCTCTGCCGGAAGTGAATCGGCGGTCAGGCCTGTGTCACGCGCATCAGGGACATGCGGGCGTCACCGAGATGGTCTTTCATGCGCTCGGCGGCGAGTTCGGGTTCGCGGGCCCGGATGGCGTCGAGAATATCGCGGTGCTCGCGGTTGTAGCGGGCGATCATCTCGTCATTGAGCGTCTTGTTGCGAACATGCGCCCATTGGGTATGACCGCGTACCTTGCTCACCTGCGTCATCATCCATTTTATCATGGGATTACCGGTGATTTCGGCCAGCGTCATGTGGAACGCTTCGTCTGCTTCGGCGAAGATGTCGATATTGCCGCCACAGGTTTCCATACGCCGCAGGATCGCCTCGGCCCGTTCGAAATCGCGCACCGTGGCCTGTAGGACCGCCAAGCGGCAGATATGCGGCTCCAACGCAAAGCGGGCATCGACGAGGTCGATGGGGCGGGTCGTCTCGACGACAGCGCGAGGGGTGTCCTCGTCGATATAGACGACATAGGTGCCGCTACCGGGCCGGCGCTCGACGAAGCCGGTTTGCTCTAATTGCCGTAACGCCTCGCGCAAAGTGCCACGCGCAACGCCGAACCGCTCTGCCAATTCGCGTTCAGCGGGCAAACGTTCGTTATGGCCGTAACGACCCTCTACGATCTCCCGACGCAGGATCGCGAGAAGATCGGAGGCGCTGTTCTTGGTTTTGGTATGGGGAGCCTTCTCGTCAGTCTGATCGAGCATTGGTCTAACCGCCGGGTCCATCGGATCGACCCGCTCATCACTGTGTGCTGTCGATGCCCGATCGTAACACGGCGAAGACCAAAACTGAACCGGATTTATACCAAGTCGCGGAAATTGGTCGTCAGGAAGGTTTCCCCGCACCTGGTTTAGCCTGATCGGTCAGGTCCATGACCCGCGACGTGCCGGGCTGCGCAGCGGGAGCCGGTGCAGCACCCTCCGCCAGCGGATCTTCCGCACGGTGGATCGAGCCTTCGAAATGCGCGCCCTCTTCCATGGCAATAGAGGCATGAACGATATCGCCGTTGACGCGGGCCTGATCAGTGAGGCGAACCTTGCGCCCCCGGATCTTGCCGACGACCATTCCGTTGACAGTCACATCATTGGAGCGGATTTCGCCCTTCACATTCGCACCAGCCCCGACGATCAGAGTGCTGGCCTGAATATCGCCCTCGACAGTGCCTTCGATCTGAAGATCACCCTCGGTGACGAGATTGCCGATCACCCGAAGATCAGGAGCGATCACGGAGGGTGCGGAGGATGACGGCCTCGGGGAAGCGGGCACAGCCGGGCGCTCAGCAACCTGGGGGCGTTCCGGCGCACGCACGCCGGGGGCCGATCCAGCAGGTTTTGCACCTGCCCGCGGATCGATGGGTTCGTTGATCTTCGATTTCTGAAACATGCTACTCGCCCCTGCATGATGTGACCGCGTCCATACCCCATTGTGTGCCGGGATCGAAGGACGTCTTGTTGAGAACGTTAATGCTGACTGATCCTGCCCGTCAAATCAAGCAGCGTCGCATCGCCGATCACGCCAGCGCCTTTACGGTATCGAGCATCTGCGCCGCATGACCCGCCGCCTTGACCTTGCGAAAGACGTGCCGAATGGCCCCTTCCCCGTCGATCACGAAGGTCGATCGTTCGATGCCCATATAAGTCTTGCCGTACATGCTCTTTTCCTTCCAGACGCCATAGTCCTCGGCAATCGTGGTCTCCTCATCGGAGACGAGGACCACGCCGAGGGTGTGTTTGTCGCGAAACTTGTCATGCTTTTTCACGCTGTCCTTCGAGACACCGATCACCACCGCCCCGGCCTGTGCGAAGTCGTCGATCATCGCGGTAAACTCCAGCGCTTCCGTTGTGCAGCCGGGGGTGTCGTCCTTTGGGTAGAAATAAAGCACGACGGTCTTTCCGGCGTAATCGGCGAGTGAGACGTTTACGCCTCCGTCGCGCAGGGCGGTGAAAGCGGGGGCGGTATCCCCTTTGGCGAGTTGGGTCATGGTCTTCCTCCTACTGATCGCGAATAGCGGGGCGTTTACGCGGAAATAAATCCGTCGGTGTACATTCGAAACGGACGACGACAGAACGCGCGCGGATGCTGGCTTCGGTTGTGTCCTATGTTGAAGGGAGTCACCTTTCTTGGCCAGACGCAAGACATCTGCTGTGGGAATCGGCCTGCGGCTGATCTTCTGGCCTTTGGGGATGCTGTTTCTGGCGGTGGTATGTTTGGTTGTGCGCTTTTCGGCGGGGCCGGTTTCAGTTCCCGTGCCGGAAGGGGCGCTCGATGCGCTGATGACGCGCGCGGCTCCCGGCTGGCGCTTGCAAAGCTCCGGTGCCGAATTCGATCTGCTTGGCAAGGATGGTCTGACGGGCCTGAAGCTGCGCGATGTGATGCTGACGGACGATGCCGGCCTTGAGGCCGTGACCATTCCCGAACTTGGCCTATCCATGGCCCTTTCCGCATCGACGGAGGCCGGAGAAGCGGTCAAGGTACGGGGCGTCAGGATCGGAGGCGCGCGGCTCGACGTGACGCGCATGGCCGATGGCCGTATCGCCCTCGGGCTGGGCGACCTGACGATGGCGAGCGGCGGCGACGAACTGTTTTCGATGGATGATGTGTTCGGGCCGGATGGCATATCGACGCTGCCGAATATCGCCCTGAGCGACGTGAAGGTCGTGTATCGCGATGAACAGCGCGACGTGGTGCTCAAGGCGCATGGCTCGATGGTAACATTCGATCCCGCTGGCACGGTCACGCTGGCGGGGACGCTCGATACGGGTAAGGGAGAGCCTATTCCGCTCGACTTCGCCGCCGCGCGCGCGCCCGACGGAACGTTCAATATCAACGCCCGATTCGCGCATGTCGATCCGCCTGTCCTCGCCGCTATCGATCCGATTCTGGCCCCCATTGCGGATATTCGCATGGTCCTGAGTGGGACGGCCCATGCGACGGTAACGCCCGAGGGCGCGCTTGCGGCGCTGACTGCCGATTTCGACGCGCCGGGTGGGGGGCAGATCGTGGTGGAGGGCCAATCGCGCAGTTTGAGTAAACTCTCTGCGGCAATTTCCTATACGCCGGAAACCCTTCACGCAGATATCCGAGAGATCGCTTTCGATGAGGAAGGTCTTGCCGTCGATGGTCGTGCGATCATTCAACGCGATGCGGAGGATCGCTGGACCGTCACGGCGCAGGCACCCGCTGTTCGCTATGCTGACCCGACCGGCGGCACATCGATTGCGGCGGGTCAGACGGCGGTTTCGGCGCGTTTCGCGGGTGGGCGATTGACGCTCGATGAGTTACAGGCGACCGCGCCAAGCATCCAATTGCCGCGCGAGAAAATCGTCGCGAAGATCGCATCGCTCTCCATGTCAGGCATCGTCGATACCGACACGGCGCGCATTGATGTATCCAAAATCATGCTGGACAGGGTCGACGCCTCGATCGATGGCGCACCACTGAATGTGAAACGTCTGGCCGGCTCACTGCGGGGCAAGGGCAGCGCGACCCCGCTTCGCATGGATGGACTGGGCGAAGTTGTCTGGAGCATCGCAGCAGAGTCCTCTGCCATCGCCTATGCCGACAAGAGCGGCGGCGCGCGTATGACGACAGGCCAGGCGACGCTTGCTGCCCATTTCGCGAAGGGGCGGTTGACGGTCGATGACCTGAAAATTGCCGCTCCAACCCTCCGATTGCCGCGCGAAAACAGCGCTGCGACGGTCGGATCGCTTACTGTGTCGGGGACGGTCGATCCCGCCAAAGGGCATGTTGATCTATCGGTAGTGCGAGCGCAGGGTATCGATGCCACGCTCGATGGCACAGCTTTACGTATCAAAGCACTGTCCGGGTCGTTGCGCGGCGAGGCGATGAATGCGCTTCGCAAGGATCGGTTGGATGGCGGCGTCTGGACTGTCACCGCGCAGGCCCCTGCCCTGAGCTATGCCGATCCGGCGAGCGGCGCGACGGTGACGGCAGGTCAAACCGCCCTCGCCGCGCGTTTCAGGAACGGGCGACTGACGATTGACGATCTGATGACCACAGCGCCGGTCATCCGGTTCCCACGCGAAAAGATTGGCGCGAAGATGGCGTCGCTTGTCGTGTCGGGGACGGTCGATCACAATACCCGGCGCATCGATCTGACCGACGTGAGAGCGCAGGGCATCGACGCCAATCTCGACGGCACATCGATGCGGGCGAGTACGGCCTCGGCAACGTTGAAGGTCGATGGCGATGTGGCGTCATTCGATAAGGTCAGATTGGACGAGGTCGCCGTGGACGCCGATGATATCGGCATCACTCTGGCGATGGCCGCAGCGAGCGGAAAGATCGATCTCGCCAGCGGCTTTGCATCGGTCGATTCTCTGTCGTTGGCGTCCCTTCATGCGGCTTTGCCGGAGGGGAACGCGGTCTTGATCGACGAACTCAGAACGGCGGCGCAGGTCGATACGAAGTCGAGCTGGGCGCGCGTGAGTAATTTGCGTGCGGCCCGCGCAAAGCTCCGCCTGCCGAAATTCTATGACGCGCCTCTCACGCTCGACGCCATCGACCTCGATCTGGACAGAAACGGTTCTTCCCTTGCGATCCCGAGGCTCTCTGCGCGGGTGGAGGGGTTGCCCATCACACTGAAAGCCGCAGTGGACATCCTGGACGATGCAACACGCGCACGGATCGACCTGACCACCGGCCCGACGGCGTTCGAGCATATCCCGCGCCTATGGCCGAGAGGAGTCGCGCCGGGGGGCTTCAAATGGGTGTCGAAGAACGTCCTCGCCGGAACCGTCTCAGGCGTGGCTCTGAAAGCGCGGTTTGATACGGCAAACCCCAATGACGATGCCCTCGCACTGACCTTCGATTTCTCGGATGCCATGGCCACCGCCGTGCGGGGTCTGCCACCGATCCGTCGGGCGCAAGGACGCGCGCAGATAACGCTCGACCGCCTCGATCTGTATCTGGACGAGGGGCATGTCGCGGTGCCGCAGACGCCCGGCTACACCCTGGGTGAGTCGCGCTTTTCTATTCCCGATTTCAAGCCCCGCATTCCCCAAGGGCAAATCGCGCTGGATGTCAGCGGGCCGGTGCAATCGATCCTGCGGTTCCTGGACCATGAGCCGCTGGCATTGATCTCGAAATCGGAGCTGGATATCGCGACGGCCTCGGGTGACGTGTCAGGGACAGTTCAGGTCAAGCTGCCCCTCTCCGCCGAACTCGATATCGAAGATGTCGATTTCCGCGCCAATGCGGATATACGCGATTTCTCGCTGTCCGAGCCGCATACCGGCATGACGATCACCGGCGATACCATGGCCGTTGCGGTCAAGCCCGACGGGCTGAAGTTCCGCTCCGATGCGCGGATCGATGGATTGTCGGCGCGCGTCGAGTACCAGCAGGCCTTCTCGAAGCCCGCAGCAGGCGAGCCGGAAGGAACGCTCACCCTGCAATCCTATCTAACACGCGAAGATTTCGCGCTGCGGGCCGGATTGGATATCAGTGATTATTTCGATGGCGTCGCCGTGGTCGATGCGAAGGTCGACCTCTTTCCAAGTGGCGGAGTGCGCTTTGCGGCGAATACTGACCTGACCGGCTCGACCCTGCGCATCGACCGGCTCGGCTGGACGAAGACGGATGGGGTGCCGGTCACGGTTGCCATCGAAGGATTTCGGAATCCGAATGGTGCAGGACAAGTCGAGAAGATCGCGTTGCGTGGTTCTGGCATGTCGGCGACGGGCCGCGTCGGCTTCGATGCGGGCGGAGAGGTGCGGCTGATCGATTTCGACCGGATCGTGCTCGCAGATCTGATGGATGCCGGTATCAGCTATCGCGAGGGAGCCGATGGCGGGGCACGCCGAATTGAAGTGGCGGGGGCGTTTCTCGACCTGCGCCGTGCATTCTCAGATGCGATGGATGCCAATGCGAAGGACGAACAGGCGCCACCCGCCAGGGAAGGAGCGATCACCGAAATCGCCACCCGCCTCGCCCGGATACGATTGCGCGACGATCTCGACATTACCGATCTTGGCGGGGGCCTGCGGCTTCAGGGCGAGCGGGTCAACGCGGCCAAGGTCGATGGCCGATTGAACGGCAGAGCACCCGCCCAGTTGCTCGCAGAACGCCGGGTAGATGGTCTGGCGATTCGTCTGACATCGCCGGATGCCGGGGCGTTTTTAGGTGCGGCATCGGTATTCGAGGGGGCCACGGGGGGGCAGTTACGTCTCGATGCCCGCACCCGCGATTCCGTGTTGCCAACTCGCATTGCGGGCGTAGCGCGTGTGAACGGGATCACGATCCGCAACTCGGAAACGATGCGCGAGATCCTCTCGGGCGGGGCCATTGGCTCATTGACGCAGAAGATGCTGTCGGGAGGCGGGTTGTCCTTCACGAAGGTCGAACTGCCCTTCTCGGGAATCGCGGGGCGGTGGTCGATCCAGAACGGTGTGGCCTGGGGCAATGCGCTCGGCCTGACGCTGGACGGCACCTACGACATCGAGAGCACGGGCATCGATTTGGCGGGAACGATTTCGCCCGCCTATGCGATCAACGGCGCGCTTGGGTCGGTGCCGCTGCTCGGCACGTTCCTGACGGGGGGTGAGGGCGAGGGGGTCTTCGGTGTCACCTATGCAGTACAGGGGACGACTGAGCAACCAAGCGTCTGGGTGAACCCGCTATCGGCGATTGCGCCGGGGTTCCTGCGCAAGATCGTATCGGGGGTGATGGATGGTCGCGGGGTGGCGAGTGCCAGCCCCGTTGCGAGGCCAAGCGTTGCCGGGTCTGATCGCTGAATGGTTGTTCGGATGCCATAAGGGCATTACCCCTGATCCTTGTGGACGAAGGGGTAACTTATGGTTCGGATTTTCGGATTTCTACTGGCGTTGACGCTATGCGGTTCCGCCATCGCGCAGGATGTCGATGCGGTCGATCCTCTCGCCTCGACGGAGGAAACCGTCGCAGCCCCGGCCAATGCCGTCTCGGTCGAGCCGGTCGCGCGGGACGAGCAGATCGAGCGACGCATCCGCGAGATCATGCAGGCGACCGGATGGTACGAGAATGCCGGAATCGAGGTCGATGACGGGGTCGTCTTCCTCGACGGGATCGCCAAGCGCGACGAGCATAAGGGTTGGGCGGGCGATCTGGCCCAGAAGACGCAGGACGTCGTGGCCGTCGTGAACCGGATACAGGTCGAACAGGAAATCCAGTCCAGCTTTGCCCCCGCCGTTCGCGAGTTGAAGAGTGTCGCGCGGTCGGCATTGCTCGCCCTCCCCCACATTCTACTCGCGCTCGTGATCCTGCCGCTGGCGTGGTTTGCGGCGAAGTGGGTGTCGCGGGGGGCGCGGGTGTTGCTCAAGGGGCGGATCGACTCGCCTTTCCTCGCCGACGTCGTGTCGCGTTTCATCGCTGTACCGGTCTTCTTGATCGGTCTCTACATCGTGTTGCAGGTGGCGGGGCTGACCAAGCTGGCGATCTCGTTCCTCGGGGGCGCGGGGGTCATCGGGATCGTGATCGGTTTCGCCTTCCGTGACATTGCCGAGAACTTTCTGGCCTCACTGTTGCTGAGCGTGCGCAAGCCATTCAAGGGAGGTGACTTCATCGATGTGGCAGGGGAACAGGGGATCGTGCAGAGCATGAATACCCGCTCGACCATCCTGCTGTCGGTCGAGGGCAATCACATCCAGATCCCGAACGCCACGATCTTCAAAAACACCATCACCAATTACAGCGCGGCCCCCGCCCGGCGCAGCGCGCTCGATATCGGGATCGGATATGACGATTCGACGCCTGCCGCGCAGGAAGTCATTCGCGATGTTCTCAATCGCCACGATGCGATCATGTTCGACCCGGAACCTCTCGTGCTGGTCGACAGTCTGGGGGCCTCGACGGTCAATCTGAAGGTCTATTACTGGATCGACGGGCATCGGTATTCGGTGGGGAAGGTCAAGTCCGCTCTGCTGCGGCTCATCAAGAAAGCGCTGATCGATAGCGGGATCTCCATGCCGGACGAATCGCGCGAAGTGATCTTCCCGCAGGGCGTGCCGGTCCTGCAACTGGAAGGACGGGCCGAACGCACGGCCATGAAGATGGCCGAGCACGATATTGCCGAGACGGCGCGCGCCGATCAACAAGCTCAGGAAACGACGGACGATGCCACCGCCGGAGAAGGCGATCTTGTTAACGAACGCCATGATATCGAGGCGCAGGCTGCCGTTGCGGGAACCATCGAAGGCAGCACCGATCTGTTGGATGAGAAGACCGCGTAATTATATTGGGGGCTGTCCCAGCTAGCGCCATGACGCGTTATACTGAGAGTTGTGAGAAAGAGCCGCCTGAGTTGGTATAAGCAATCGCGTCTGATTGAGCATTTAGAGCAAATTGCATTCAAGTTGGATCGGCTTTCGCTGTCTCTCGCCTGACAGGCTCGAACGCGAAACCCAATACTCTGTTCAACCTAAATGCAAATTGCTCTAGTAGCCGGAAAGACGGCACGTACGGCGTCGTCTCTGTGCAGTGTGAACCGCAAGACGGCGGCGCCTTATTTTCATCGCCTTCGCGAGGACGAAGCTGCCCGAGGGGCTGAAGCGACCGGGGCATTGGCCGACGGAGGAACTCGGCTGGCGGAAATCGTGGGAACGCTATTGCGCGTGGTTGAAGGGGGAGGAGCAGGATTCGCGATTTTGTCGATGACCAGACATCCTGTCACCCCGCTGCTCGACAGCGGGGTCCATGTCTCCACTCGTTCAGGCGGCACAAGCTGAGAAATGGGTTCCGCGATCAAGTCGCGGAACGACACGGCTCTCACACCGGCGGCGGGGCCAGTCGGTCGTAGCGGCCCGGCAGGGGGCGGGGGTCGGTGGGAGGCTCCAGCCTCGGGTCGTGGACGAGGCGGAGTTCCAGGGTGACGGCGTTTGTCCAGTCGCGGTCGATGCTGCCTGCTGTGCCGAAGCGTTGGCCGGATTCGCCGCTCAGGCCCGTGACCCCGGCGCCGAGGCGGGATTTCGGCGGTGACATCTTGCTGCGGGCGCTGTAATCCATCGAAGGCGCGGCTCCGGCCATCGAGTCATTCGCCATCTCCTGCTCCGCTCCATAGCGGGTCGAGGGGGCGTAGGGGGTTGGCACGGGATAGACGCGCTCGACCTCGGGGATGAACCGTACCGAGACGCGCCCCTTGTCCGACCGTGCGATCTGACCGGAACCGACGGCGTAGCCTTCGGAACTGTCGGCGCGATAGAAGGTGAACTGTCCGGTATCGGCCACGGGCCGCTCGACACAGGCGCTGCGATTGGCGGTCAGCCGCCAAGTCCCCATGGGCAGGCCATCGATGGACACCTCCGCATCCGCCGCGCGGCCCAGATCGTTGCGGAAGCAGATCGCGTAGGTCGTGCCGTGGGTCATGCGCACATAACCTTGTCCGTCCTCGCCCTGTCCCCGGATCGAGAGCGAAAAGCCGCCCCCGGAAATCGCGTAGGCGTCGCTGGCGAAGAGGGCGATGGCGGCTGCGCCGATCAATGCTCTGACCGTCATGGGATATCCTTCCGTGGAGGGCGTTTTTCTATGAATGCTTTCAGTATGCGGCAAGGATAGGGCGAAACCGGGTCAGGATACCAGCACCCGCGAGGGATGCAGCATTCCGGCCTTGTAGGGGCCGATGGCCACCGGCTCGCCGTCGAGTGCGCCCCAGCAGGTCTCGCCGTAGGACAGCGAGACACCGCGCGCCTCTACCGGATTGCCGTTGCGAAGGCGCGATGCCTCGGTTTCATGCACATCGACGCGGGGCAGATGCGACAGGGCAGTCTCGATGGGCAGCAGATCGACCGATGCCTCCCCCGCGCGCACGGCGTCGAAGATATCCCACGGCACCGCATCCGCCACGTCGAACGGCCCGGTCGATAGCCGTCGCAGGGCTGTCACATGGCCGTAGCAGCCCAGCGCCTCCCCCAGATCACGGGCGATGGAGCGTACATAGCCCCCCTTGCCGCAGGTGAAGGCGAAACGCGCGGAATCCGGGGTGGCCTCCAGCAGATCGAGCGTTTCGACATGGAGGGGGCGGGCGACAAGCTCTGGTATCTTGCCTGCTCGTGCCGTCTTGTAAGCGCGGATGCCGCCGATTTTTATGGCCGAGTAGACGGGCGGAACCTGCTCGATATCGCCACGAAAATGGGGCAAGGCAGCGAGGATCGCGTCCTGTGAGGGGCGTGTGTCGGATTCCTCCACCGTCTCGCCCTCGGTATCGTCCGTCGCTGTCGCGCGGCCCCAACCCACGGTGAACTCGTAGCGTTTCGCGCCGTCCATGACATAGGGGACGGTCTTGGTCGCCTCGCCGAACGCCACGGCCAGCGCGCCACTCGCCAAAGGGTCGAGCGTGCCCGCATGGCCCGCCTTCTGCGCCCGCAAGGCCCAGCGCGCCTTGGATACCACGTTGGTCGAGCCGATGCCGACCGGCTTGTCCACGATCAGCCAGCCATGGACCGGGTCTCCCTTTCTGCGCCGCGCCATGTCGCCCCCTCACACTATGCGGCCCTCTGCTAGCGCGGCGGCGAGGCGGGGTCCAGTTTCACTGATACGATCTGTGCGTGTTGCTTGCGAAAGCGATGTGAAACCGCTATTCGTCCGTGCAAGGGGCGCTACAAGGCTGGACTATCAGGCCGGATACGGAGAAATCCATGAAACGCACCCTTCTCACCCCGATCCTTCTTCTCGCCCTCGGTGCCTGTGCGGCAGATGGCACGGGACTCAATGGCCCAACGACCGCGGCTACGGTTGCCCCTGCGACGTCGCCCGCCCCAGCCACGGTCGCCACGACGCCGATCATCGATACGACTACCCCCGTCATCGCGACGACTCCCAGCCAGACAGCGCCTGCCTCCACCGCTACAACGGCGGCTGCGGCGACGAATGTGGGTGAGATCGTCCTCGTCGAACCGATCGCACCCATCAGTCAACGTGGCGGGAATGCCCTGCTGAGCATCGGCTCCGCCGTCCTGGGGGCGTTTATCCCCGGTCCATGGGGTAGTGTCGCGGGCGTTACTGCAGGGCAGGCAGGTAGCTACGCCCTTTCGAGTGCCGAGACGACGAGCGCCCGCTATCACGTCAGGATGGCTGACGGCACGATCCAGACGATCACGCAGGCGAGCGGGCTGTCCCTCGCGGTCGGAACGCCGGTGCAGATTCTGACGCTTGCAGATGGCAGTCGCGCCCTTGTGCAGACCGGGCTGCCGATGGCTCCTGCCACGGTGGCGACACCGATCTGACAAAGTGTTGCATAAATATTAATCATGCAGAAAATGTTGCCTATATTTTGGGCGATTTTTCTGCATGATTCTTGATTTCTGATCGCAAAGTTTTACTTTTATGATAATTAAATCAGTTATTTAGGAAAATTTGCGTCATTTGGCACGCTTCCTGATAGGCACTCCCTGTAGTTCGACCGTATCCGCCCGGTCGCATCAGGAGAACGCGCCATGAAGCTGATTATCGCCATCATCAAACCATTCAAGCTGGAGGAAGTGCGCGAAGCCCTTACGGCGATTGGCGTGCAGGGAATGCTCGTCAGTGAGGGCAAGGGTTTCGGTCGCCAAAGCGGCCATACCGAAATCTATCGCGGGGCCGAATACGCCGTCACCTTCGTGCCGAAACTGAAGCTTGAAATTGTCGTGAGCGACGAGCTGGCCCCCACAGTTATCGAAGCCATCGCGACCACTGCGAAGACGGGCCGCATCGGTGACGGCAAGATCTTCACCCTTGATGTTGAGCAAGCCCTGCGTATCCGCACCGACGAAACCGGCCCCGACGCCCTCTAAAACGGCCCCTGGAGTATATACGATGAAGAAGACCCTACCCCTGTTGGCCGCTTTGGCCTTCGTCGCGTCCCCGGCGCTTGCGCAGGAGGCCGGAACCGGCGTTCCCGCCGACGGCATCTGGATTCTCAACTCGCTGCTCTTCCTGATGGGCGGTTTCCTCGTCATGTTCATGGCGGCAGGCTTTTGTATGCTCGAAGTCGGTCTCGTGCGGTCCAAGAACGTCTCGATGCAATGTACCAAGAACGTCGCGCTCTTCTCGCTGGCCGCAGTCGGGTACTACCTGATCGGCTACAATCTCATGTATCCGCTGGGCAGCTGGAGTATCGGTTCCGACGAGGCGGGCGGCTATCTCGGCGCCTTTGCCCTTGCCGCGATGGAAGCGGTCAGTTCCGACGGCATGACGGCGCAGGATGATGCCAGCTACGCCTCCACCGGCTCGGACTACTTCTTCCAGCTCATGTTCTGCGCGGCGACCGCCTCCATCGTTTCGGGCGCGCTGGCCGAGCGTATCAAGCTGTGGCCTTTCCTGATCTTCACATTTGTCCTGACCGCGATCATCTATCCGATTCAGGCAAGCTGGAAATGGGGCGGCGGCTTCCTCGACACCCAATACGGGTTTCAGGATTTCGCCGGGTCCACGGTCGTCCATTCGGTTGGCGGTTGGGCGGCCCTTGCCGGTGCGCTGCTCCTCGGATCGCGCATGGGCAAGTACAAGGACGGACGGGTCAACCCGATCCCCGGCTCCTCGATCCCCCTCGCCACGCTCGGCATGTTCATCCTGTGGCTCGGCTGGTTCGGCTTCAACGGCGGCTCGCAGCTTGCCATGGGCACGATCGGTGACGTTGCCGATGTCAGCCGCATCTTCGCCAACACCAATGCCGCTGCCGGTGGAGGCGTCCTCGCCGCCGTCCTGCTGACGCAGGTTCTCTATGGCAAGGTGGACGTGACCATGGTGCTGAACGGGGCGCTTGCCGGTCTGGTCTCCATCACTGCCGAGCCGCTCTATCCCTCCATCGGGGCTGCGACCCTGATCGGGGCCGTCGGTGGCGTGATCGTGGTCTTCACCGTCCCGCTGCTCGACAAGCTGCGGATCGACGACGTAGTCGGCGCGATCCCGGTTCACCTCTTCGCGGGTATCTGGGGCACACTGGCCGTCCTGCTCACCCATCCCGAAGCAACCCTGATGGGGCAGGTTATTCCGATTGCTATCGTCGGTGCCTTCACCTTCGTCGCTTCGTTCGTAGTCTGGCTGATCCTGAAGTTCACCATCGGCATCCGCGTGACCGAAGAAGAAGAGATGGTGGGTCTGGACACTACCGAAATCGGCATCGAAGCCTATCCCGAGTTCGGCAAGGGATCGCAGTTCATGTGATCACCTGCCACGGTTTGCTTAAAGCGTTTTGCGCATTTATTGAATCAGCTTTCGCTGCCTCTCGCCTTATAGGCTCGAACGCGAAAGCTGATCGGAGTGCCCCAACGTTTGGGCAAAACTCTGTAACCCGTGATCGAGTACCCTGTTCCCACGAAGCCCGGACCTCACGGTCCGGGCTTTTTCATTGACCATCGTTGAACCGTTCACTGTCCGATATTGACGCAGTTGTCTTACTGGCACAGACTACCGTCAAGCGTGTGTCGATGCGCGTTCAGGAGGAGACAGTCTATGACCAGCCTCACGATTAATGGCGAGACCCACGAGGTCGATGCCCCCGATGATATGCCACTGCTGTGGGCCGTGCGCGATCTGGCCGGATTGACCGGGACGAAATACGGCTGCGGAGCGGGGCTTTGTGGCTCTTGCACTGTGCATGTGGACGGCAAACCCGTGCGCTCCTGTCAGGTGCCGATGGGCGATGTTAAGGGCAAGGATGTCACGACCATCGAAGGGCTGCACGAGAAAGGCGACCACCCGGTTCAGGTAGCATGGCGCGAGCATAACGTGCCGCAATGCGGGTTCTGCCAGAGCGGCCAGATTATGCAGGCCGCCGGGTTCCTCGCCGAGAATCCCAAGCCGACCGATGCCGAAATTCTCGATGCGATGGCCGGGAACGTGTGCCGCTGTGGCTGCTATCAGCGCATAGTCGCCGCCGTCCGCAGCGCCGCAACGGGAGCCTGAGCCATGATGAAATATATGGAAGATTTCGCCTCCACCGTGGAGCGGACCGCCGCCGCATCGGCAATCCGGCTTGCGAAACCAAGCCGTCGCGCCGTTCTGCAGGGCGCGGGAGCCTTCACGTTGGCCGCCTACAGCGCCCCGGCGCAGGCATTCGTCAAGTATCCGACAGGCGGCGAGGCCATGCCGCGTGGGATCGTCTACGATCCGCTGGTTTTCGTCTCGCTGGAGACGGACGGCACGGTGACGATAACGGCCCATCGCTCCGAAATGGGGACTGGCTCGCGCACGTCGCTGCCCATGGTCATCGCCGATGAAATGGAAGCGGACTGGTCGCGCGTAAAGATCGTGCAAGCCCCCGGCGATGAACCGAAATACGGCAATCAGGACACCGATGGTTCACGCTCGATGCGTCACCATCTCCAGTCGATGCGCCAGATCGGGGCGAGCATCCGGCATATGCTGGTCGAAGCCGCCGCCGCCGAATGGCAGGTCGATCCGAAAGACGTGAAGGTCGAGAACCACGTCGTCAGCGCGGGCAGCAAACGCGCGGGCTTCGGCGAGTTGGCCGAGGCGGCCATGAAGGTCACGGTGCCAGAATTCGACGCGCTGGACTTCAAGGACGAGGCGGATTTCCGCTATATCGGCAAGGGCGAGGTCGAGATCACCGACCTGCACGATATCACCACGGGCAAGGCGGTTTACGGGGCCGATGTGAGCCTGCCTGGAATGAAATATGCCGCCGTGGCGCGGCCTCCGGTCGTGGGCGGGAAAGTGAAATCCTTCGACGACAAGGCAGCGCGCAAGGTGAGGGGCTTCGTCGATTGCGTCGAGGTGAAGGGTCAGAACATTCCCGCGAAATTTGCTCCTCTAGGCGGTCTCGCGGTCGTGGCCGATAACACATGGGCCGCGATTCAGGGGCGCGATGCGCTCCAGATCGAATGGGATGACGGACCGCATGGCGAGTACGGGTCCGAAGCCTATCGTGCGGAGATGGAGAAGACTGCCAAAGCGCCCGGCAAGGTGCTGCGCGATCAGGGCGATTGGGACGGAGCCGCGAAAAGCGCGAAGAAGACCTTCGCGCGCAGCTATCATCAGGCCCATATGGCCCATATCCCGATGGAAACGCCGGTGGCCGTGGCCCGCTTCGAGGATGGCAAGCTGGAAGTTTGGGGACCGATGCAAAGCCCCTATGGCGCGCGCGAAGACCTCGCGAAGCATTTCGGCATGGAGATCGGCGATGTGACCGTGCACACCACGCTGTTGGGTGGCGGGTTCGGGCGCAAGTCGAAATGCGATTATGCCATCGAGGCGGCGATCATTGCCAAAAAGGTCGGCGCGCCCGTCCGGGTACAATGGACGCGCGAAGATGACGTCAAGCACTCGTTCTATCACACCACTTCGGTCGAGCATATCGAAGTGGCGCTTGATGACGACGACAAGGTCACGGGCTGGCGGCACAATTCCGTCGCGCCCTCGATCCTCTCGACCTTCGCGCCGGATAGTGGGCATCAGTTCATGATCGAGCAGGGGATGGGTCATGTGGACCTGCCCTTCGATATCGAGAACATCCGTTGCGAGAACGGTAAGGCGATGGCCCACACGCGGATCGGCTGGTATCGGGCCGTCTCAAACGTGCCGCGTGCCTTCGCGATCCAGTCCTTCGTGGCGGAACTGGCGGATGAGTTGGGCAAGGATCAGCTTGAGATGCTGCTGGAGATGATCGGCCCGGCGCGCACGCTTGACCCTGCCGAGATGAAGGTGCCGGAGGATTTCTGGAACTACGGCGAGCCGAAGGGAGCTTATTCCATCGACACGGGGCGCTTGTCCAACGTCGCGAAGATGGCGGCGGAGGGCGCGGGCTGGGGCAAGGATTTGCCCGATGGCGAGGGGATCGGCCTCGCGGCGCATCGCAGCTTCGTCTCCTATGTTGGCACGGCGGCCCGCGTGAAGATCGTAGACGGGGAAATTCGCGTGCCGGAAATCCACATGGCCGTGGATTGCGGTTTTGCAGCGAACCCGGAGCGTATCCGTTCGCAGATGGAAGGCGCGGCGGTCATGGGCATGACGCTCGCCCTGCATAGCGGCATTACCTTCGAGGACGGGCGGGTGATGCAGAGCAACTTCTACGATTACGATGTCGTGCGGGCCGATAACTTCCCCGAGAAGGTCGTCACGCATATCGTGGAGCATCCGTTCTCGGTGCATGCATCGGGCGTGGGAGAGCCGGGGGTTCCGCCGATTGCTCCCGCTATTATGAACGCGGTGTTCAATGCGACGGG
>CALHLW010000015.1 GCA_938034615.1 uncultured Neomegalonema sp.
GCTCGACTCGATGCGCGAATCAACGGGTCGAAGGGGTGATCTTCGAAGAGCATCCGCTTTTCGCGCAAGACATCGATGACATTGCCTGGTTCATATTCGAGTTAGCGGATCGCGCGAAGCAGCAGTACGTCGCCTTACCGATATCGCGACGATGAGAACACATATCATAGAGCGCGCCTCTTGATGGTGTCCTTTGGCGGCCATGACTGGATGGGCCGCGCAGTCGAAAGGCTCTGAACGATGGAACTCCTCACCGCCGCCCAGATGCGCGCCATCGAGCAATCCGCCATCGACAGCGGTGAGGTGACAGGCCTCGAATTGATGGAACGCGCCGGACGCGGGGTGGTGGAGGCGATCTTCGAGTGGCGGCCTGAATTGGCAGAAGGTGAGCGCAGCGCCGTGGTCCTGTGCGGACCGGGTAACAATGGCGGAGACGGCTTCGTCGTCGCGCGGCTGCTGAAGGAGCGGGGCTGGGCGGTCGAGGTCTTTCTCTATGGCGACGAGGCGAAGCTGCCCCCCGACGCAGCGGAGAATGCGCGGCGGTGGAGGGAGATGGGTACCGTCGAGCCGGTTTTGTCGATTGTCCCGTACCTGCCGTTCCGTGATCGTGACATCGTCATCGATGCCATCTTCGGGATAGGGTTGAAGCGTCCGGTCGAGAAGGAACTTTCGAGTATACTTCGACTTTGGCGACCCACTTCCTGGATCGCGCTCGACGTGCCATCCGGCCTCGACGCTGACAGCGGTCGTCTTTTGCGCGAGGATTGCCTGCCGGAACTGCCGGGGCTAGCTCTCGCGGACCTGACAGTGACTTTCGCCACGCCGAAGATCGGGCATTTCCTCGCCGATGGACCGGTTGCATGTGGCGAACTCGCGGTCGCCGACATCGGCTTGCGGAAGGGTGACCTCTTCCGGGCAGCCTTGAGCGCGTATCCCCGCCGATCGGACCTCGTGACACTCGCCCGGAACAGCAAGGAGATCGACAAGAAATCGAAGCTGGCACCCCAACTCGCACTTCGACATAAATACGACCACGGCCACGCCCTCATCCTCTCCGGCGGCATGGGCCGCACCGGAGCCGCCCGTCTCGCCGCCCGCGCGGCGCTCAGGATCGGGGCGGGGCTGGTGACAGTGGGATCGCCCGCCGATGCCATGGCGGAGAATGTGGCGCATCTGACCGCGATCATGTTGCGCGAAACCGACAGCATGGACGATTTCGCGAAGGTGCTGGAGGATGAGCGGATCAACGCGCTCTGCCTCGGGCCGGGGATGGGGGTCGGCCACAGGACAGAACTGCTGATGAAACGGGCGCTTGCCGCCAAGCGCGCAACCGTCCTCGATGCCGACGCCCTCACCGTCTTCGCTAACGATCCCCCTGCCCTCTTCGCCCTGCTCCACGAAAGATGCGTCCTCACCCCCCATCAGGGCGAGTTCGGGCGTCTCTTCCCGGATATCCTCGAAAAACTGAAATCCCCGGCAACAACCGGCCCCGCCTATTCCAAGGTCGATGCCACGCGCGAGGCGGCGGCGCGGGCAGGATGTGTGGTGCTGTTCAAGGGGGCGGATACGGTGATTGCCGACCCGTCCGGGCGCGCATCCATCAACTCGGCCCATTACGAGCGGGCCGCCCCGTGGCTGGCCACCGCCGGGTCCGGCGATGTGCTGGCCGGAATGATCACCGGCCTCCTCGCCCGTGGCCTGCCTCCAATGTCCGCCGCCGAATCCGCCGCATGGCTGCATGTCGAGTGCGGTCGCCATCTTGGCCCCGGCCTGATTGCGGAAGACATTCCAGAGGCTTTGCCCACTATCCTCAAGCGGGTTCTCGACTGGACACCACCGCCCCGAAACGGATCATCCGACCACGACGCTTGACATCGTGCGATTTTCTTGATGCACCGCGCCAATGCCGTTGATATAGAGCGCGACGGAGCGCGACCGTTGCGGGCGTGGTGGAATTGGTAGACACGCCAGATTTAGGTTCTGGTGCCGCAAGGTGTGGGGGTTCAAGTCCCTCCGCCCGTACCAGTGCTCCGCCAGTCCATCCGGGACTCGCCTTACCGCGTGCTGCGTGGAAACGACCCAATTTTGTAACGACGAAGATGATCAGGACCAGACGATGCAAGTGACGGAAAGCAAATCGGACGGGTTGATCCGCGTCTACGACATCACTCTCCCCGGCGAGACGCTTGAGGGAAAGGTCACTTCCAAGCTCATGGAAGCACGGGAAACCGTTGAACTCAAAGGCTTTCGCAAGGGCAAGGTGCCCTTGAAGCTGCTACGTCAGCGCTTCGGCCAGAGCCTTCTCGGCGAGAGCATTCAGGAACTGGTCGACGGCACCGTCCGCGATCTGGTCGCCGAAAAAGACCATCGCCCGGCGATGACGCCCGACATCAAGATGACCAACGAGGACTTCAAGGAGGGTGACGACCTTACCCTCACGGTCGCTTACGAACTTCTGCCCGATGTCCCCGAAGTCGATTTCTCGGCCATCGAACTCGAAAAGATGGTCGTAAAGGTCGAGGAAAGCGCTGTCGACGAGGCCCTCGAACGCCTCGCCGCGGATGCCGTCAATTACGAGACCGCCGACAAAGCCGCCGAAGACAAGGATCAGGTCGTGATTGACTTCGCGGGCAAGATGGACGGTGAGTTGTTCGACGGCGGCACCGCCGAGGACTTTCCGCTGGTTCTTGGTTCCAACCAGTTCGTTCCCGGCTTCGAAGAGCAACTGAGCGGCGTGAAGGCCGGTGACGAAAAGACCGTCGACCTGACGATGCCGGAAGAATACGGCAACAAGGAACTCGCCGGAAAGGCCGTGTCCTTCGCGGTGACTGTCAAGGAAGTGAAGGCCCCGCAGGCCGCGCCCCTCGACGACGAATTCGCCAAACGCTTCGGCATGGAGTCGCTCGACGCCCTGAAGGACGATATCCGCACCCGCGTCGGGGGCGAGTTCGAGCAAGCCTCTCGCGCCTACCTCAAGCGCAAGCTACTTGACGATCTGGACACGCGCGTCGAATTCGAATTGCCGCCCACCATGCTCGAAATCGAGGGCAAGCAGGTCGCACATCAGCTCTGGCACGATGATAACCCTGAGGTCGAAGGCCATGACCACCCGGAAATCGAACCGACGGAAGACCACCTGAAGATCGCCCGCCGCCGCGTGATGCTCGGTCTCCTCCTCGCCCATGTCGGCTCGGAAAACGAGATTTCCGTCACCGAAGACGAATTGCGCGACGTGATGATCCAGCAGGCCCGCCAATACCCCGGACAAGAACGCCAGTTCATCGAATGGGTGCAGGGCAACCAACAGGCCATCAACGAGATGCAGGCCCCGATCTTCGAGGACAAGGTCGTCGATCTGATCCTCAGTCAGGCAAAGATCTCGGAAAAGACCGTCACGAAGGACGAGTTGGAGAAGGCCCTCGAGGATCTTGAAACCGAGTCGGTCTAGGTCCAGTTAAAGGGACCGCGATGGTACGATTTTGCGACCCTCTTCACCCTTCCTTCACGGCCTTTGGTCAATTACTGACAATGTCCACCCCGGAGCGTCGGGACGACACATGAGTCTTTCGACCCAAAGGCGATCGATATTCGGAGCGCGACATGAGAGACCCCGTCGATACCTACATGAACACCCTCGTCCCGATGGTCGTCGAGCAGACGAGCCGGGGTGAGCGGTCCTACGACATCTATTCGCGCCTGCTGAAAGAGCGGATCATGTTCGTCTCCGGCCCTGTCCATGACGGGATGGCGACGCTGATGGTGGCGCAGCTTCTGTTTCTCGAAGCCGAGAACCCGAAGAAGGAAATCGCCATGTATATCAACAGCCCCGGTGGTGTCGTCACCTCGGGCCTGTCGATCTACGACACCATGCAGTACATCAAGCCGAAAGTGCAGACACTCTGCATCGGTCAGGCCGCGTCCATGGGGTCGCTGTTGCTGACCGCCGGCGCGAAGGACATGCGGTTCTCACTTCCGAACAGTCGTATCATGGTGCACCAGCCGTCAGGCGGATTTCAGGGTCAAGCGTCGGATATCGAGATTCAGGCGCGCGAAATCCTCGAACTGCGCAAACGTCTCAACCAGATCTATGTGCATCACACGGGCCGCAAGCTCGAAGAGGTGGAGAAAGCACTGGAGCGCGATACCTTCATGACCGCCGAAAAGGCCAAGGAATGGGGGCTGATCGACGAGATAGTTGAGAGCCGTGCCGATGTTACGGACGAGGCCGACGACAACTGATTGTGATCGTGCGCGACGGCAGATGCCGGTCGCGCACTTGCACGCCGGACGCGAAAGTGTGACGATTTAGCTATTGCCTTTCGCGCCGATGCCGAAAGAATTGGCCCCGAAGTCGCATGGGCGTTAGCATCGGATAAAACATGCCAGCCGCACAGCGGCTCGGGGAGAAAACGAATGAGCAACATCGGCGATTCAAAGAACACGCTCTACTGTTCCTTTTGCGGCAAGAGCCAGCACGAAGTCCGTAAACTGATCGCCGGACCGACCGTGTTCATCTGCGATGAATGCGTTGAACTCTGCATGGATATTATCCGTGAAGAGAACAAATCCTCGCTCGTGAAATCCGGCGATGGCGTTCCTTCTCCGCAGGAAATCTGCGAAGTTCTGGACGATTACGTGATTGGTCAGCGCATGGCCAAACGTGTCCTCTCGGTCGCGGTGCACAACCACTACAAGCGGTTGAACCACGCGCAAAAATCGAATGACGTCGAGCTGGCGAAATCCAACATCCTGCTCATCGGCCCAACCGGGTGCGGCAAGACGCTTCTCGCCCAGACCCTCGCGCGGATGCTGGACGTACCGTTCACGATGGCCGACGCGACGACTCTGACCGAAGCCGGGTATGTCGGCGAGGATGTCGAGAACATCATCCTGAAACTGCTGCAATCCGCCGATTACAATGTCGAGCGCGCCCAGCGTGGCATCGTCTATATCGACGAGATCGACAAGATCAGCCGCAAGTCCGACAACCCCTCCATCACCCGCGACGTCTCGGGCGAGGGCGTACAGCAGGCACTACTCAAGGTCATGGAAGGCACCGTCGCCTCCGTGCCACCGCAGGGCGGACGCAAACACCCGCAGCAGGAATTTCTCCAGGTTGACACGACCAATATCCTCTTCATCTGCGGTGGAGCTTTTGCTGGCCTGGACAAGGTCATCGCGCAGCGGAACAAGGGTTCATCCATCGGCTTCGGCGCGGATGTTCGCACGGATGAAGAGCGCACCATCGGCGATCTGCTGGCAGAACTTGAGCCGGAAGACCTTCTTAAATTCGGCCTCATCCCGGAATTCGTCGGTCGTCTGCCGGTGATCGCAACCCTTCGTGACCTTGATGAAGGCGCTCTGATCCAGATCCTGACCGAACCGAAAAACGCGCTGGTCAAGCAGTACCAGCGTCTCTTCGAGATGGAAGGCTCCAAGCTGACCTTCACAGACGATGCTCTCGTGTCGATCGCCCGCAAAGCCATCGGCCGCAAGACCGGCGCACGCGGCCTGCGCTCGATCCTCGAAAACGTTCTGCTCGATGCTATGTTCGATCTGCCTTCGATGAAGGGCGTGCACGAGGTCGTTGTTAATGCCGAAGTTATCGACGGCGACGCCCAGCCCCTCTTCATCTACGAAGATGGCGAGGAACCGGCTGTCACCGGCGCGGCCTCCTGATTTTTTCTGTGGCACGCTGACATCATAAAGAGCGATCTGGCGGATCAACGATGTACGGAAATTGCCCCCTCGCGGGGCAATTTTGTTTTCTCCGCGACTGCGGTTATCATGCGAAAATATTAGTGCGACAGTGAGAGTGTATCCCCGGCCTTGAAAGGCACGGGGTTGAGCGCCATCTGCACTCTCAATGCTGTATGGTGACGGTCCCGTGCTTCGATGAAGGCGGTGCCGTTCGACTTTCGAGGATTGTCTATGACTGAAGAAATCCGCCCTGACGACACCGCGATCTATCCCGTGCTTCCGCTTCGGGACATCGTCGTTTTCCCTCACCTCATTGCCCCCCTCTTCGTCGGACGCGAAAAGTCCGTGAACGCTCTCGAAGAGGTTATGAAGAACAACCGTGAAATCCTTCTGGTCACTCAGAAAGACGCGACCAAGGACGATCCCGCGCCCGAGGATATCTATTCCGTTGGTGTGATCGCGAGCGTCCTGCAATTGCTCAAGCTGCCCGACGGCACCGTTAAGGTTCTGGTGGAGGGCAAGCGACGCGCCGGTATCGCCCGCTATCTACCGAATGACGACTTCTTCGAAGCTGAAGCCAGTGTCATCGACGAGAGCGTTGGTGATGAGAAGATCGTGCGCGCCCTCTCCCGCACCGTGACCGTCGAGTTTGAAAAATA
Organism: uncultured Neomegalonema sp.; assembly: GCA_938034615.1. Classification (GTDB taxonomy): domain Bacteria; phylum Pseudomonadota; class Alphaproteobacteria; order Rhodobacterales; family Rhodobacteraceae; genus JAHDDY01. The sequence continues at coordinate 6,360 of CALHLW010000015.1, forward strand.
TCTCAAGCTCAACAAGAACATCCCACAGGAAGCCCTCGTAGCGGCGGGCAAGATCGACGAACCGTCGAAGCTCGCCGATACCATCGCCCATCACCTCGCCGTCAAGATTGACGAAAAGCAGGAACTGCTCGAAGTCACCACGGCCGCCGAGCGGCTGGAGAAAATCTTCGCACTGATGCAGGGCGAGATCAGCGTCCTGAACGTCGAGAAGAAGATCAAAAGCCGGGTCAAGCGCCAGATGGAGAAGACCCAGCGCGAGTATTATCTCAACGAACAGATGAAGGCGATCCAGCGCGAGCTGGGCGAGAGCGAGGACGGCAAGGACGAACTCGGCGAACTCGAAGCCAAGATTGAAGAGGCCAAACTCTCGAAGGAAGCCTACGAAAAGGCCCAGGCCGAGATGAAGAAGCTGCGAAACATGAGTCCCATGTCCGCTGAAGCCACTGTTGTACGTAATTATCTCGACTGGCTCGTCTCCATCCCATGGAAAAAGAAAGCCCGCGTCAAGAAAGACCTCAAGGCCGCCGAAGTCGTCCTCGATAACGACCATTACGGCCTCGACAAGGTCAAGGAGCGGATCGTCGAGTATCTCGCGGTGCAACAGCGCAAGTCGAAGTTGAAAGGCCCGATCCTCTGCCTCGTCGGACCTCCGGGCGTCGGCAAGACCTCGCTTGGCAAATCCATCGCCAAGGCGACGAACCGCGAATTCATTCGCATCTCGCTCGGCGGCGTCCGGGACGAGGCGGAAATCCGTGGCCATCGGCGCACCTATATCGGCTCGATGCCCGGTAAGATCATCCAGTCGATGAAGAAAGCGAAGACCACCAATCCGCTTATCCTGCTCGACGAGATCGACAAGATGGGTCAGGATTTCCGGGGCGATCCCGCGTCTGCGATGCTGGAAGTGCTCGACCCGGAACAGAACTCGACTTTTGCGGACCACTATCTCGAAGTCGATTATGACCTTTCGAACGTGATGTTCCTGACGACCGCGAATACGATGAACCTGCCCCGCCCTTTGCTTGACCGTATGGAGGTCATCCGTCTGGAAGGCTATACCGAGGAAGAGAAAGTCGAGATCGCAAAGCGCCATCTGGTCGACAAGCAGCGCGAAGCGCATGGCCTGTCGGACAAGGAGTTCAAGATCGACGATGGTGCCCTGTCGCAACTCGTTCGCGTCTACACGCGCGAGGCCGGTGTACGTAACCTCGAACGCGAAATTGCCAAACTTGCCCGCAAGGCCGTGACGAAGATCGTGCGCGACGACCGCAAACAGATCACCATCACGGCTGATAAGCTGGACGACATGCTCGGTGCCGCCAAGTTCCGCTATGGGCTTGCCGAGGACGAGAATGCTGTTGGTGCCGTCACAGGTCTCGCATGGACCGAAGTGGGGGGCGACCTGCTCTCCATCGAAGCGGTGCGGATGCCGGGTCGGGGTCGGATGAAGACGACCGGCACACTGGGCGACGTGATGAAGGAGTCCATCGACGCAGCCTCCTCCTATGTTCGTTCCATCGCGCCGCTGATCGGGGTCGAGCCGCCGAAATTCGAGCGTATGGACATCCATGTCCATGTTCCCGAGGGCGCGACACCAAAAGATGGTCCTTCCGCCGGTATCGGGATGGTGACTTCCATCGTCTCGGTCCTGACCGGCATCCCGATCCGCAAGGATGTGGCAATGACGGGCGAAGTGACATTGCGCGGCAACGTGCTGCCCATCGGTGGCCTGAAGGAGAAACTGCTGGCGGCCCTGAGGGGCGGCATCAAGACGGTGGTGATTCCCAAGGAGAACGAGAAGGATCTGCGCGAAGTACCCGATTCGGTGAAAAAAGGTATGAAAATCATCCCCGTTTCGACGGCGATGGAGGTGCTAGACATCGCCCTAGTCTCGAAACCGGAACCGATTATCTGGACCGAAGCGGATCAGACAGCGTCCGAACAGCAGTTCGCCCCCCCGAACATGCTAGGAACAGATGATCCAGCTCGCGGATTAAACGCCTGATAGCTAGTGGAATTCTATCAGAACGTGCCGTTGGAGCACTGTTATCGAAAATGGATGAAGCGGCGGACGAGTTCCGCCGCTTTTTCTTTTGACCTACGGAAAGCCCATCCATACATTGCTTTCCAATCGAATTACCGAGAAAGGTACTGAACGTGAACAAGAAAGAACTCGCCGCCGCCGTTGCCGCCGATTGCGACATGACGAACGCGGACGCAACCAAGGCAATTGACGCCACATTGGAACAGATCACCGCGACGTTGAAGAACGGTGATGACATCCGGCTGCTGGGCTTTGGCACGTTCACGACCGCGCACCGCAAAGCGGGCGAGGGTCGCAACCCCCAGACCGGCAAAAAGATCAAGATTGCCGCCTCCACTCAGGCAAAGTTCCGTCCCGGCAAGGGCCTCAAGGACGCTCTGAACGGCTGACGCTTTAGGGCTAAGCCTCCGGGCGGTTAGCTCAGTTGGTAGAGCGCTTCGTTTACACCGAAGATGTCGGGAGTTCGAGCCTCTCACCGCCCACCACATCGAAGCCCGGACCGCACGGTCCGGGCTTTTCCTTTGCGCAGGAGCCGGAATGGAACGGGAAGATACAATAGAGATACTCGACGCGCTCGGATTGCGCTGTCCGCTTCCGGTGCTCAAGGCTCGCAAGCGACTCAAGGGCATGGCGGAAGGCACGGTCCTTAGAATCGAGGCTGATGACCCGGCCGCCATTATCGACGTGCCGCATTTCTGCGCCGAGCAGGGTCATACCCTCATTGATCAGTCCCGAGAGGGCGAAACGCTAATCTTTCTCGTCAGAAAATAACGGCTCTACTTCTTCATCGACTCCCGCATCCGCTCGCAAGGATCGCCCCGTTCGGGGCGCGAGGATTGGATCGTAGTCGTATAAAGATCCTTGGGCGCAGCATCGTCACCCTCTTCCGTCTGACCGATTGCCGCGATGACGGCATCCGGCATTGCGCGGGAAAGATAGGCCGGTGCCCCGCTCCCAAGCCGCGCATGGGCATTGCCGCAGATCAGGACTACCCGTCGTCCTTCCCCATGCAGCCCAGCACGTCGCCATGCTTCTGCATAGGCTGCGTCCCAGGCCCGTTGCACAGCCACCATCGGAGATAGCTTGGCTCGGTCCAGCAAACCGCAATGGGCGTCGTATTGCTCATTGAGCATCGCCGCCTCGACATCGGCAGGCAGCGGTTCGTCCAGTCCGTACCGCGCCGTTATCTCCTCGCCCAGACCGGGCGCACCCTGCGCATAGATGGCCGACAGCGCCTCACGCGACAGCCCGCCGCCCGCGATATACGCTTCCGGTGCAGTTTCCATGATCGGAGCGTATTGGGCGAAATCGGGCCAGCCGCTTTGCTCCCAATCGAGCGCTTTCGCCAAATCACCCCGCGACGCGCCCTCGCGCCGCAGGCGGTTCACAGCCTCCTCGTGCGCATGAGGGATCATCTCGAAAGCTATGCCGGTCGGTCGAAGCGCCCGCACAAGTGCCGCCTGCACCGCATGATGCGCCGGATTATCGTGCCGCTCGCCAATCGCGATAAAGCGTGCTTCACCGATAGCATCGAGAGCCGAGTCGATATCAGTCGATGCGGCCAGCGAGACCGACGGCAGAAGGGAGGCACTGCCCAGACCGATAAGAATCTGCCGCCGGTCCATCATGTCGGTGGCGGCGCATCCGTGAGGCCATGCGACGCCAACGCTGCCTCGAACGGGTTCTCGCCTTTCAGCCAGCGCACGAAGACATTCTTCTCGGTGAAAATTGTCGCCAACGCCGCATTCAGCTCCAGCGGTTCTACGAACAGGCCGGAATCAAAGAGCGCCGTTCCGAAGGCATCGTAATATGCCTGCGTATTCTTGAAAAACATCGCATGGGAAGGCGCGGGATAATAGGCATCGCGCGTATCGAACGCCGTGCGGCAAGCCTTGACGTCGCCACTATGCATCGAGCGACAGGTCAGCGGACGCCCCGCATGAACCGTACAGAGATGCGTTTCGGGATCGAGCATCGGACAGGCGATATGCCCCACATGCCGCGCTGCTCCGCTCTTGCCACGATGTTCGGCATCATGGGCAACGATCCTGTCGATCATTGCGCGCGATGCCTCAGGCTCAAACTGAGTGCGGATGTAGTTGGCGAGATAGAACGCCTCGGGCGGCACCACGCTGACCATCGTGTGACAGCACATCGCGCAACCCTTGGAGCAGGCAACCTCGAACGCACCAGTCTTCTCGAAATACGTATACGTATCGTCAAAAAAGACGTTCGAGCGCGCATAGGTCAGCTCGACCGATTTCAGCACCGCCCCCTTCGTGATCCCGTTCCGTGTGAAATAATCGATGTAGCGGCGGGCTTCGCGCTCTCCATTGGGAGGGATGGGTTTCCAGTCAGTCGCTGCCATGTCAGGCTCCGTTCAGCATCTATCTCTGTGCCATATCATGCCATGCGCGTACGCGCTACGCTCCGCGCCCCGATTGCGAAAGCGCCGCAGCCGATGACCAGCACCCCGATGCAGATGTAGAGCAGAGCGGTGTATTTATGCTCAACGCCCATCGCCGCCATGGCATCGAGACCGATCTGCTTCTTGCCGTTGATGAGGAAGTAGAGAACCGCACCTGAAACGGCAGTCACGAAGGAAACCAGATAGCTCCAGACCGGCACGCACCGCACCCCGCCCCACAGCGAAAACAGGATCACGGGCGCGAGATACATCGACGCCGTGCCCGACACTGCGACCGCACCAAACAGATCCTGCGTTCCGAAGAAGCAGAACAGCAGCCCCACCAGCATGAATCCGGCCATGACAATACGCCCGCTCATCACCGTGCGCGGCATCGCCCGCATGTCCACAACCACCAGCTTGGACGCACTGGATAGCGTCGAATCGAGCGTCGACACGGCGGAGACGATCAGCGCCATGTTCACTGCGACCATCACCCAAGGCCCGAACATCCTCGCCCAGACCGCCTGCATCCCCTCGCCCGCTTCGGCCAGCATACCCGCCTGAACACCGAAGAGACCAAACCCGAAGATGCACATCACTGAAATCCAGAACGCATGAAAGAACGACCATGCGGTCGTCTTACGGTCGGCCAACAACCCGCGATCCATCATCACCGGGTCGTGCATCGGATAGGAGATCACCTGTAGCCCCGCGACCGCCAGCAGCACCCAGCCGGGCAACGCTCCGCTCGTGCCTTCCGCATGCAATGCCGCGCCGAGATCGAAAGATTCATGCGTTACCAGCGCGATGAAGGCCACGCCGAATACCGCGAGAAAGACAAGCATCTGCAACACGTCGGTCTTAAGCGAAGCCCGCAGCCCGCCGAGCATCGAATATCCCATGCCGACCAATGCCAGCACTACGATGGCCAATCCGCCTCCGTCACCCACTGCCTCACCGAACACACCGCCGAGCAGCGTAGCCCCGAAGGTCGCCGTGAAGATGATGCCGACCACGAGCAGGTTCGCGAAGACTTCCGAGACGAGGCGCAACGCAATGACGAAATTATAGCAGACCGTCCCCGTCCGCCCGAACTGATCCGACAGGAAGGTCTGGATCGAACCATAGCCGCGATGAAAGCGCAGCCGGTCGATAATCATCCCGCCCGTCAGGAACGAGAAATAATAGCCCGCATAGGCCATTGCGCCGGGGGTGCCGTAGTAGAATCCCAGCACCGCAGCGGTCAGCAACGACCGCGCGAAGATCCACGTCGTCACCTGACTGAGAACCAGCGTCCAGAGGCCCGGTGCCTCACCCTTCAGGTTCTTACCGTCGTAAAAGCCGTCTACACCGGTCATTTTCGGGGAGAGAGCGAAACTCGCAACCAGCACTCCAGCGGTCAGGACAAGCAGAAGAATCGAGTCGGACATCATGCGGCGCGGCCTTTGTCGAGAATTGAATACGCCTTGAATACCAGACGCACGAAGGATCGTCGCGTCCGGCAGTAAGGAGTGACATAAACTTGATTCATCCGGAGCGGGTCAGAGCGTCCCCGGATACGCCCCGCCATCCATAAGAAGGTTCTGGCCGGTGACATATCCCGCCTGCTGCGAGCATAGGAAGGCGCAATACGCCCCGAACTCCGATGCCTCGCCGAAGCGGCCCATCGGGTTCTGCGCCTTGCGCACCTCCAGCACTTCCTCAACCGACTTGCCCTGCGCCTTGGCAGCCGATTCGACGGTATTGCGGATACGATCAGTGTCGAAAGGACCGGGGAGCAGATTGTTGATCGTGACGCCATTCCCTGCAACCTGACGCGACAAGCCTGCAACGAAGCCGGTCAGACCCGCCCGCGCGCCGTTCGACAGACCGAGAACGGGGATCGGAGCCTTCACTGCACCAGAGGTGATGTTGACGATCCGCCCCCATTTGCGATCGATCATGCCCGGCAGCACAGACTTCATCAGCGTGATCGGCGTAATCATGTTGTTGTCGAGCGCCTTGATCCAGTCGTCGCGGTTCCAATCGGTGTAATTGCCCGGAGGCGGCCCGCCCGCATTGTTCACGAGGATATGCACATCGCCTGCGCGCTCCAACAATTCAGATTGCAGGCCCGCATCGGCGATATCCCCGACGACCGTCTCGACGCTCACGCCGAAGCGGTCACGGATACCGGCAGCTGTCGCGTTCAGCGTTTCCGCAGTGCGCCCGTTGAGGACGAGATCGACGCCCTCCTCCGCCAGCGCCTCGGCACAGCCCTTCCCGAGTCCCCGCGATGATGCGCAGACGATCGCGCGCTTGCCCTTGAGTCCGAAATCCATGATCTTTCCCTCCCTTTTCGGGATGGCGTATCACGAAGCCAGCAAGAGACAAACGCGCGATTGTTGCTTGGTCAGTTCCGAGCGCGCAGGGCGTCGCGGATTTCTTCGAGCAGCACTTCCTGACGCGGGGTTCCCTCTTCTTCCTCCCCAGCATCTTTCTTCAAGCGGTTCACGTTTTTGATGATCATGAACAGTACGAAGGCCACGATCAGGAACGAGATGATCGCGTTGATGAACAGGCCGTAATTGATCGTCGGTGCGCCCGCACTCTTCGCGGCTTCGAGGCTGTTGAAATCCCCGGACCCGAGATTGACGAAGAGGTTAGAGAAATCGACACCCCCGGCGAAAAAGCCGATGATGGGATTGATAATGTCTTTCACCAACGACGTGACGATGGTGGTGAAGGCCGCACCGATAACGATGCCAACGCCCATATCCACCACGTTCCCCTTGAGGGCGAAGTCCTTGAATTCCTGTGCGATGCTCATGTCGTTCTCCTCTTTGACTCAGCGCGTCTCTGCACTGCACCATAGAGCCGAACAAGCTGTAAATCACCGATCCGATACACCCTCGGCGTGAGCGGATTAGGCCCGCAGGGTCGCCCCTGTCGCCTTCTCGACCGACGCGACGATCTTCGATCCGATGGCCTCGATCTGTTCATCGGTGAAGGTCTTGTCCTTGGGTTGCAGGCGGACCGAAACCGCGATGGATTTACGCCCCTCGCCGAGTTGGCTCGCCGCCGCGTCACCATCGAACACATCGAACACCGTGATCCCCTCGATCAGCGCCTTTTCCGCCGACCGAACCGCCTTGCGGATTGACTCCGTTTCGGTACGGGAATCAACGACAAAGGCGAAATCGCGCTCGACCGCCTGAAGGTTCGTGCGCTCCAGAGCGGCCCGCGCGCGGGACTTGGCCTTCGGGAACGGAATGGCTTCGAGATGAACAACGAAAGCCACCGCCGGACCCGCTAGGTCGAATGCCGCGGCGACTTTCGGATGCACTTCGCCAAAGGTTGCGATCAGGTTCTTTGGGCCAAGTCGGAAATTCGCGGCACGACCCGGATGTAGCCAATCCGGCACATCGCGATCCGTTTGCATCCGGTCAACAGGTGCTCCGAGCGCCGCGAGCAGCGTTTCCACGTCGCCCCGCGCATCGAAGAAATCGATGGCACGGCGCTCGCCCATCCATTCACGTGGAGCGGTGGCCCCGAGGCGCAGCCCCGCCGCAAGGATCGTCTCCTCCCCCGGTTCCGCACCGAGGAAGCCGCTGCCGACCTCGAACAGCGCGATATCCGCGAATCCCCGCGCACGATTACGCGACGCTGCGGCCATCAGGCCGGGAAGCGGGCTGGGTCGCATATCCGACATCTCCGACGAAATCGGGTTTTCCAGCTTCAGCGCCTCCGCGCCACCGCCGAAATGCGCTGCCTCATCACTGCTGACAAAGGTATAAGTGACGCATTCGTTCATCCCCTGCGCCGCCAGCGCGCGCCGCGCACCGGCAACCCGTTTCTGGATCGGCGTCAGGGTCGCCTTCGCAACGCCTGTCTCGCGACGCGGCAAGGGCACAGAGACAAGCTGCGACATCGAGGAAACCCGCGCGATTTCCTCGACCAGATCAGCCTCGCCATGCACATCAGGACGCCAGGACGGCACAGAAACGGTGAAGTCCTCGCCCTGCCGCTCCACCCGGAACCCCAAGTCGGTCAGGATTCGCGCCTGATCGCCCGGCGCGACACTCATGCCCACCAGCGTCTCGATCCGGTCGCCTCGCAGATCATAGCTGCGCGCGGTATCGGGCACCGCGCCCGCAATCACCAGTTCGGACGCCTCGCCCCCACAGAGATCGAGCACCATGCGCGTCGCCATCTCCATCCCGTCGCGGGTGAAGGCCGGATCGATCCCCCGTTCGAATCGATAGCGCGCATCGGAATGAATGCGCAGCTTGCGCCCTGTCGCCGCCGTCCGCACCGGATCGAAATACGCCGCTTCGATGAAGACATCCGTCGTCTCGCTCGTGCAACCCGAATGCAACCCGCCCATGACGCCGCCGATCCCCTCCGGCCCCGCATCGTCACAAATCACCGTCATCGCATCATCGAAGACGTACTCCTTGTCATCGAGCGCCAGCAGCTTCTCACCCGGCTTCGACAGACGAACATGAATATCGCCCTTCACTTTGGCGGCATCGAAAACGTGCAAGGGACGCGCGCGGTCGTAGGTCAGATAATTCGTGATATCGACCAGCGCCGAGATCGGACGCAGCCCGATGGCGCGCAGGCGTCGTTGCAGCCAGTCGGGCGACGGTCCGTTCTTCACGCCCCGCACCATCCGCCCGATGAACAGCGGACAGGCTTTGTCGGCCACGTCATCGTGCAAGGTCACACTTATGGGACTGGTGAAACTGCCCGCCACCGGCTCGATCGGCACAGGCCGAAGCGTTCCCTGCCCCCGTGCCGCAAGGTCACGCGCAACGCCTCTGACCGCGAGGGCGTCCGGGCGATTCGGCGTGATGGCAATGTCGATGACCGGATCGTTCAGGTCGCGCCAATCGATGTACCGCTCTCCGAGCGGCGCATCTTCGGGCAGATCGATGATCCCGTCATGGTCGTCTGAGAGTTCAAGTTCACGTTCCGAGCAGAGCATCCCATTCGACTCGACCCCGCGAATGACGCCCGGTTTGAGATCCACACCCGTCCCCGGAATATGCGTTCCCGGCGCGGCGAAGACCCCGACAAGACCCGTGCGCGCATTGGGCGCTCCGCAGACAACCTGCACCTCTTCCGATGCCCCGCCCGGCCCCTGCGGCCATGTCTCGACCCGGCAGAGGCGCAACCGATCCGCATCGGGATGCTGCATCGCCTCGATAATCCGACAGATTCGGAACGCACCGAGACGCGCCGCAGGGTCTTCGATACCCTCCACTTCCAGCCCGAGATCGACCAGAGCATCGCTGATCGCATCGATTCCAGCGTCGGTTTCCAGATGGTCCTTCAACCAAGAGAGGGTGAATTTCATCGGTCTGCTACTTTTCTGTCTAGGTCTGGCAGGACCGCCCTACCGCGCGCCTTTATAGTCATCGACGAGACGGTTGAAAGCAGCAATCGGCACTCATTGTGGGCCGCATCACAAAAAGCAGCAGTCGCGTTAAAGTTTTTTGCCCACGATGTCATACTTTGCGTTATATTGACCCGAGGGAGCGCGTAAAGGGTACTGGAGTAAATGTAGTTGACTGTCGAAACTTCGTTTCGTGCGGTTGGGAAAGTAAAGTGGTTCGATCCCGTGAAGGGATATGGCTTTATCGTTCCCGATGAACCGTCGAACGACCTTAGCGGCGACGTACTGCTGCACATGTCCGTTTTGCGCTCTGCCGGTTTCAGTACCGTGCCAGAGAACGCCCGGATCGTATGTGATGCGGTTCGTGGTGAGCGGGGCGCCCAGGCGACCAGAGTTCTTGAACTCGATGACAGTGCCCAACTTGCTGAAGAATTGGACGATTATCCCAATCCCGACGACGAGGACACTTACCCCGTACAGGATGGCGAGCTCGTACCCGTGCGCGTTAAGTGGTTTGATCGCGCTAAGGGATTCGGATTCGGCAATATGATCGGCGACGCATCCGATATCTTCATCCACATGGAAGTGCTGCGCCGCTTCGGTCTACCCGATCTAGCTCCCGGCGAAGCGGTTCTTGCGCGGGTTATGCGCGGCCCTCGTGGTATGATGGCGAGCGAAGTGCGCCCTTGGGATTATTCTTTCCGACAATGATACGACGCAGTTTCCTCGCAACAGCTATCGCAATGATGGCGATGCCTTCGGGACGCGCAGATACCGCGTCGAACGGCGTCCTCGAAATCGCTTCGGGCGAGATCCGTCACCACTTTGACGTGGAGATCGCAGATGAAAGCGAAGAACGCTCTCGTGGACTAATGTTCCGTGACTTTCTCAGCCCCGAATCGGGTATGCTTTTCATCTATCCGCGCGAACAGATTGCCTCGTTCTGGATGAAGAACACTTTCATCCCCCTCGATATGCTGTTCATTGCCGATGATGGAACGATCCTGCAAATCGCTCCCAAGACCGTCCCGCACTCCCTCGAACCCGTGCAATCCGAACGTCCCGTTCGCGCCGTTCTGGAGATTAATGGCGGACAGGCGGAGGCGATGGGCATCGAAGTCGGCGACACGGTGAAACTCTATCGCTGAAACGCGCACAACCATGCTTGCCCTTCCCCCCGCGCTGGTATATCGACCGCAGCAGTCGGAGCGTGGCGCAGCCTGGTAGCGCACCTGTTTTGGGTACAGGGGGTCGCAGGTTCGAATCCTGCCGCTCCGACCATTTCCCCTTGCTGGCGAGATGCTGATCGTCGCTCTTGTTTGCTTGGTATCGCAGCGCCGTCTTCGAATCTCCCAATTTTTACGCATTGGAGGCCCGATGATTCAGCACGAGCTTTTTCGCTGAATCACGGCTAAGCATCTCGACACTTTTAACGAAACATTCGGAATTTAATCCTATCCACAGCACGGTAATTGCAAAACGAGACGCCGATGCTGAATACTCGCCTGAACTGCGCAATCATTGACGACGATCCCCAGGATGCGCGTCTCGTTGCCCGCTATGTCGATAAGGCATCCTCAGGCATGTGGCGAGCGGATTGCTTCCACACGCTCGACTCCGGAAAGGCCGCTCTGGCCAGCGCCGAATTCGATGTCGCTCTCGTCGATCTCCACCTCGGCCCCGACTCGGGCATACATTTGGTGAAGGAATTCGACCGCAAAGCAGGCGGAACACCGATCATTATGATGAGTGGCGGTGCCGATGTCGATATCGAGGACACAGCGCTGACCCTTGGTGCCTATGATTTTCTGTCGAAAGACAGCCTCGATGCGCGGACGTTGCGTCGCGCCGTAAATCATGTCTATTCGGCGCATGCGATTGAGGAAGCGCTCCGGCGCAGCGCCGCACTAGCCCACACCTCTAACGAGGCGAAAAGCTCGTTTCTGGCCTGCATGAGCCATGATCTGCGCACGCCATTGAACGCCATTATCGGCTTTTCCGATGCAATGCTGATGGTGCCGGAAGGCATGGTCAAGGAAGAGGTTGTGCGCGAATACTCGGGTTATATAAATCAGAGCGGCAAACACCTCCTCGAAATCATCAACACGATTCTCGATCTATCGAAGATCGAGCAACAAGAATTCGAGTTGCAAAGAGAATGGGTCGATCTTTCTGAGCTGATCGAACTTCAGATTGCCGTTCTGCGCCCAATCGCTGAAGACAAGCACGTCACGCTGACATCCATGTTTCGTCACGACGGCGAGTTGCTGCTCGCCGATGCCCGTGCCTTGCGACAGATGCTGACGAATCTCCTGTCGAATGCGATTAAGTTCAATCGCCCCGGCAAAAATGTTCAGGTGTCGACATCATTGACCGAAAGTGGCCTGGAAGTGCGTGTCTCCGACGAGGGGGCAGGCATGACCGGCCCCGAAGTAAAACTCGCCCTGATGCCCTTCGGGCAAGTGACCAATGACCCCACGCTCGCGCGGCAGGGTACGGGTCTCGGCCTGACCATCGTCCAGTCGTTGATGGAACAGCATGGGGGCGAATTGACCCTCGAAAGCCGCAAGGGTGTTGGCACCTCCGCACGGATGCTCTTCCCGTCAAGCTGCGTCAGCGACCGCATCGTTCAGGCTTCTGCCTAAAGACATTCGCGCTGATGTAGCGCAAATGTCGTTTTCGTTTGATCAGGCTGTCCGGGCGCGCGGCAATGTGACGACGAAGCTAGAACCGTCTGAGGACGTGGCGATCAACTCGATCAAGCCACCATGTTTCGCCGCGATGCTCTCACATAGTGCGAGCCCCATTCCGCTGCCGTCGAGATTCTTCCCACACTGAACGAACGGCTCGAACACGCGATCCACATATTCCTTGTCGATGCCGGGGCCATTATCCTGAACGAGAATCCGCGCCATCTCGGTATCATTTGTCTCCACCTCAGCGATCTTGATCTCAATGGGCCGCCGATCATCGGAATGGATCAGTGCATTGCGAACCAGATTCCCGAACAGAATTTCCAGCAACCGCCGATCACTATGAAGGTGCGGCAACGGCGATATATCGACCTCGGCATTTTTCGACTGGATGAGAGCTGAGTTGTCCACGAGGACATGTTCGATGACCGTCTCCAGATCGGTTGTGGTCTGCTCGGGAATGTCCCGTTCGAGCCATGCCAGTTCCAGAACGCTGTCCATGATCTCGCGTAAACGCTCGGAACACCGATAGATCACGCCCAGAATATCCGCGCCTTCTTCGCCAAGAGCCTCGCCATGATCTTCAATGAGGATATCGGCGTATTTCTTGATCTTGCGAACGGGGGCCTTCATCTCATGCGAAGCGCCCGCCGCAAAGATTTCCAACGTCCGGTTCATCTTGGCCAGATCGGCAGTTCGTGACTTGAGCGTCGTCTCCGCCTTTTGCAGCAGACGCAAATCCGTCAGCAGCAAGAGTGCATGATCTTCGTTCATCGGATCACACGAGATCGTGACGCTCACGGGAATCTGCATTCCAGCACGATCAATCAGCGCAGTTTTGACTGAATAGGGCTCACGATTAGTCTTCGGCGAGCGAACACGCTGGATAAACTGGTCATTGTCCCAATCCGTGAACAGCGATCCAAGACCGATCTGGTGGAGCGTCAGGCTCGAATACCCGCTGAGATCGACGAGTGCGCGTGAAACAAGCTTAGGCTTCAGTGACTTGAGTGAAACGAGTGCACAAGGCATCGGCGAATTGACCAAGCCACGCCCAATGGTCGTCTCCGCGTCGGTCGTTCCCTTGAGTTCGTTCAAGAGTGCCGAAAGATCACGCAACTGCACTACGACCCCATAGACTTCCCCATCGGGAGCGCGATGTGGCTCATAGGCGATCGAGGCCAAGACCGGGTCGCCGGGGCGACCATTTCCACGCACCCGCTGCTCGACACGATCTCCGGCCAATGCTCGTTTTATATGCGAACGATGACTCTTGAACGCTTCGGTATCGAGAACGTCGCCGAGGGGTTTGCCGAGGACATTGTCACTCAGCAGGCCGGTGGTTTCCTGCCAAGACTTGTTTACGTAGCGAAGGGTCATGCCCCGATCCACATAGAACAGAGGGGCCTGATTGGCGTGGAGCACGGCTTCGAGGAACTTCTCGCTCGAGCGCACCGCCTGCCCGGACTGTACCGTGCTTTCGACATCGATAATAACGCTCGACCAGCCGATATGTTCGCCGTCGGCATTGTTTTCCCGCCGCGAAATCATCCGGCAGTGACGGCTCAAGGCCTCGGAGTCCGGCACCGAAACCCGAAACAGCAGTTCCAGCGAAGCAAGCTTGTCCCGCTGCGCTGCATCCAGTTCCGTCCTGATGCGTTCCCGGTCCTCTTCGACCATAATGTCGAGCCAGCCGAGGCCCAGAGAGGCCTCCGCTTCCTGCAGGACCGATGCGGTCCACCCCTTTTGCGGAGTGGCAAAGCTGAAATCCGGGTCATGCGTCACGGCGTGTGCGCCCAGCAGTTCGCCAACGATACGCATTTCATTCGAACGCTCCACGAGCGCGACCTCGGCCTCTTTCACCGACGAGATGTCGTAGAAGGTAATGACCGCGCCGTCTGCCCGCCCCTTTGCGGCGCGCATCGGGTTGATCCTGATTTCCCACCAGCGCCCGTCTTCCGTCAGGTGTTCTGCGGAGAATGACTTGCGATTTCGCAGGCTTTTCAACACCATAGTTGGTAGATCAGCATCGACGAACGAGTGCGTGATATGCTTCAGGCTCCGCCCGATATCCTGCGCGATGAAGTTCACGACCTCCGTTGCCGCCGAGGTAAAGCGCTTCAAATGCAGGCGATCATCCACGAAGACGACCCCGATATTCGTCGCCGACATCAGGTTTTCGATCTGATGTGTCAGGTCGACGAGTTCGTCATTCTTCTGCTGATACTCGGAATTGACCGTATAAAGTTCCTCGTTGACCGACTGGAGTTCCTCGTTCGTCGATTGCAGTTCCTCGTTGGCCGCCATCAGCTCTTCGTTGGTGGACTGCAATTCCTCGTTCGAGGTTTCGACCTCTTCGATCGTCGATTGCAGGCTCTCGCGCGTCGTATCCAGATCGCGCTGCAAGGCTTCGACACGCTCGGTCGCGAAGGAATCCCCTTCGATGACGATCGGCGCCGACATCCCGAGAGTCGTCGGTGTCGTCGCGGAGGCCTCGGCATCATCAAGTGTAATCAGGAAATGTCGCGGCTCCGCAGACCCGTGGCGCGTCAACGGCACGACCCGGATACTCAGCGCCGTATCGGTTGGTCCGGCAATACTGGGAAATTCGACAATCCTGTTGTCGCTCCCGGCCTTTTCCAATGCCGTCGAGAGGGCCACGCGGGCATAGGGCGCGACCATGTCCAGAATGTCACTGCTCATCGCGCCCGATGCGGGCCGGAGAAACGACCCGGAAGACCCGAAGACATGCAGGATATCCCGGTCCCGGTTGACTAGGATACCGGCCGTAACGGCATGGTCGAGCAAGTCGGCATACGCCGCCGGTAGCCGTGTGGGAGTGCGCAGCGGCTGCGGGGTTGGCTCATGCCCTCGCATGAACTGGCGTTGCGTCACCTGGCGCGGGCGTCCCAGCGATTGGGTCGATGCCGTCGTGCTGCCGATCTTCCTGAAGATCCGCCAGCGTCGATCCATCGTCTCGTAATCGTCCTGCTGCGGCCCGAGGCTCTCGCTCGGTCCGAGGAACAGATTTCCGTCATGCCGCAGGCCGAAGTTGAAGAGAGAGAGGGCCCGTTGTTGCGCCTCGCCTTCAAGATAGATCAGCGCGTTTCGACAGGAGATCAGATCCATCCTCGTGAAAGGCGGATCGTCGAGGAAATTATGCCGCGAAAAGACGATCCAGCGCCGGATATTGGGCACGATCCGCAGTTGATCGCCCTCATATTTCTCGAAACACCGTTCAACGATATCGGGATCGACTCCACTGAACTCGGATGCCGGATACACACCCCGCGCTGCCCGTTCAATAGAATGACCGCTCAGATCGGTTGCGAAAATCTGCGGCTCGACCGACACGCCCTGATTGCTCGCTTCGAGATGGATGAGGCAGGCAATCGTATAGGCTTCCTCGCCGCTCGCACATCCGGGCACCCAGACGCGAATCGCCCGCTTGTCCTGAACATCCGCCACGAGCGGTGCAATCACCTGCTTTCTCAGTAAATCGAAGGCCTCCGGATCACGGAAGAACTCAGTCACATTGATCAGCAGATCATTGGCCAGCCGTTTCTGCTCGTCCGGGTCCTCTCTGAGATCTTCGATATAGTCGCGGAGCGTATCACGCTTGAGGGCCGTCATCCTGCGCAGGATGCGCCGGTAGATCGTGTTGATCTTGTAAAGCGAGAAATCGACGTTCAACGTACCATGCGTGATTTCCAGGATTTCCTGAATTTCCTCACCACGGCGATCACGCGGTTCGTCGAAGGGAGCATCCTTCGGCCCCGCTGTGTCACTCGTTCGCCCTTCTATGATCTTGCCAATCTCGGACGCAGCCGCCTTGAGCGATACCGCCCCCGTGGCCAGCGCCGCTTTGGGCATACCGTCGAATTTCGAGTCCTTCGGGTCTTGAACGATCGTCAGGCCGCCATGTTCGTGGACCTTTCTGATCGCATCGGAACCATCGCTGCCCGTGCCCGAGAGAATCACGGCAATCGCGGATGATCCATATTCCAGGGCCAGCGAATTGAAGAACACATCGATGGGCAGGGGTTGGGCAATGGCCCGGTCCCGGTCTTTCAGGAATATCCGTCCTGAGGCGATGACCATCTCGACCTTCGGCGGGATGATATAGACGCAGGCGGGTCGAATCGCCTTTCCGTGTTCGGCAATCTCCACCGTCATCGTGGTGTGGCGTTGCAGCAATTCGTCCAACAGGCTTTTGAAGTCCGGCGACAGATGGGTCACGACGAAGAACGCACAATTGTCGAGGAACGGTGTTCCCTTGAACACCAGTTCAAGCGCCTCCAGCCCTCCGGCTGATGCGCCAATCCCTACGGCATAACGGGGGTTCCGGTGCTGTCCTTCCGGGTTTGGAGCGGGCAGGTTCATTAGCGTGCTCTTTGCAACATATCGGTGATGGAGGTCATCATTTCCGGGGGGTTATCATCTTCATAGTGAAGTTTTGAACAGTGTACTGTCAATGCAGATCGGGCGGCAGGAGCGTGGGATAGAGCAGTTTTCTGAAGCTATCCTGACAACCTGTGTCCCAAGGGCAAGCATCGCAATCCCGCAGGTTGTTAATCGCTTTAGGAAATCTTTCACCAAATTGCCTTAGTTTCTACAGCGGACATAAAAGCGAAGCTAAAAACGGACCTAGGCTATGCACGCTCAGCACCTCCATGATTCTTCTTCCGTTCACACCACCTTCGAGCAATGCCGGGTGGCTCGCGAAAACTGCGAATCGCAATTCCTTCACGCGCGCCAGATGCTCAGAAGCCTTGCAGAACAGGCTTCATCAAACCGTGAGCGCAAGCGCATCGAAGTGATGATCGACAATCTCGAACGCCGATTCATAAAATCAGCCCTATAGTCGCCGCGCTGAAACCGGCATCCAGGCGATGACGCGCGCATTGTCTGGTGCTGCCTCACCTTCATTGAGGACATCCGGTTAAGCATAAAGAACCTTATCCACCACACGCTTCAATTCGATCATTTGCAGCGGTTTCCGTATCGTTCCGCTCGCCCCGAGCGTCGCGCAAAAATCCAGAGGGTCCGCGAGAGCGGTCTTCGAAACCGGATCGCTCATGGCGATGATCGGCATGGACGGATCGACGTTCAGGCCGTTTGCGGTGGCATCGCAATACCGGACCGCGATGATCACGGTCGCCCCGCTCGTCGGCGTGACGTCTCCCTTCGACGTCATAAAGAAATCGGTGATGAGCAGATCGCACTCATTGTCATTCAACAGCGTCAGACATCCCGGCACGCTTTGCGCGCAATCGACGGTATGGCCCATGGACACGAGCGCATTCTTCAATGCATCGCCCAGTGATTTGTTTTCCTCGAGAACGACGATCTTGGGCACGGTGTCTGGCCTCCTGAACGCCTTAAATACGCTTGGATGGTTAACAACACGTAAACCCGAAAATCGTCAGGCAGATATGCCTACTAGTTGGGTAATTATCCGCATGAGATTTTCTACTCTTTTCAGTCGCAAATACTGCCGGTGATTTCCCGAAATCACCGGCCTCGCATCAAGGATGCAGTTCTCTGCGAAGCACCACCTTGCCACACCGTAATTTCAGGCCGTTTCAATTGATTTTACTACAGTAGAATTCGGTCAGGTTGGGTCGCATTATGCCAGAAATCCGTACTTTGGTGGAATTTCTGGCTCAGCTTGATCGGGTTTTACACTAGGAGGCATCGGCCACATCATGCGCCGCCACCGGCGGTGATCCGCGTTCGCGGTAGGGGGTGCGATTGAAATAGGAGCGATAACATTTCGAGAAATGCGAGGGCGACGTAAAGCCCGATGCCAGCGCCACGTTGATGACCGACATCTCAGTTTGCAACAGCAGGTTCCGCGCCTTCTGAAGCCGCAACTCCATATAATACCGCTTCGGCGACCGGTCGAGATACCGCCGGAACAGGCGCTCCAACTGCCGCGTGGACATCTTCGCGTGCTGGGCGAGGATAGAGGGGCTGATCGGTTCCTCCAGATTCTGCTCCATCATCTGAATGATCGAGACCAGTTTGGGATGGCGCACCCCGATGCGGGCCGGAACCGAGAGGCGTTGCTCCTCGCGTTCGCCTCGCAGGGGCGTATGGATGATCTGGTCGGTGATGAGACTGACGATCCCCGGATCGACGTCACGTGCGATCAGCGTCAGCATCATATCCGTCGCCGCGATCCCCCCGGCACAGGTAAAGCGATTGCCGTCGATCTCGAACAGACGGTTCGTCAACTCGATATCGAGAAACTCCTCCGAGAACGCCGCCTGATTTTCCCAATGGATCGTACAGCGCTTCTCGTCCAGCAACCCGGCCTTCGCGAGGATCAGCGCCCCCGTGCAGAGCGCCCCCATCGGCGAGCCGAGCCTGCTCTGCTTGCGCAGCCATGTTAGTACAGGTTTGGTCGCCGCCTTATGCGCGTTCAGCCCCGATACGACGACGACCCGCGCCGCACGGACCACGTCATCCAGTCCCCCCGACACCTCGACCCGCGCCCCGCAGGAAGAACACACCGCCCCTCCCGTCTCCGATAACAACGTCCATTCGTAGATGTCCTTGCCCGCTCCCCGGTTGGCGAGGCGCAACGGTTCGATCGCCGACGCGAAAGCGATCAGCGAGAACTCCTCGACGA
Source organism: uncultured Neomegalonema sp. (assembly GCA_938034615.1). Taxonomy (GTDB): domain Bacteria; phylum Pseudomonadota; class Alphaproteobacteria; order Rhodobacterales; family Rhodobacteraceae; genus JAHDDY01. The sequence goes on from CALHLW010000015.1 coordinate 25,524, forward strand.
GCAGAAAAGCGTAGGAGATAGGCTCCGTGCCGTCCGATCCGCGCATGGTACTTCCTGTCTGACCGTTATCCGCCCCCGCTCGCAGCGGGTAGGGATCATCGAGCGATGTTCGACACATGACAGAATGGAAGATCGTCGCCGAGGTCAAGGAAGTTCGCGCGACGAGCACGGCAAGTGAAGCGCAATACGACTCCCTCTCCCCACGCAGCTATCGGATGCACACATCTCATTACGATTATGTACGAAATTCGAGGGGCGCGGTATTCCGCCAATAAGAACAATGTCGTACCGCGGCTTGACCGCAGTATCCATTTCTCAGCCTTCCTCGGCAGAGGTCATCGACAGACTGAAACCTCAAGGCTTGTGGAGCCATGGATACCGTGCTTTCGCACGGCATGACCCTGCTCTTTGGGGGCAAAATGAGAGATGTGCGAATGCTATTGCTGACGTCAGGATAGGGCTTTATCGCTCTTCGCTGCGAAGAATTTTGTTTTCAACGATTGCCTTGGCGCGAGAAACGCAGTCGATCACGGCATCGAATTCCAGAAAAATGCCTGAAAGATCGAATCGATTCGATCCACGGAACCGTTTTGGATGACGATCCGCTCGCGTGAGGCGAGGACGACTTCAAAGGCATCGCTGTAGAATCTGGCGACCTTCACCTGCGAACTGGCCACGTTGACGCAAGGATGGCGACGATCCGCAGGCTCCAGCACAAATCCGTTCGAGAACAGGATGAGCGTCCCATGACGCAGCCCTTCGAGCTGGCTCACGCGCGGATAAGGGGGCGCGACGCCCCGTCGTCTGGGCGATTGCAGCTTCGGCACCGGAGCCGCCGCCATCGCCGTCGCCTCGGCGATTTCGTGGTGATGCATCGCCCAGGCCGCCGGAACGCTGTAGAGTTGCTGTACGCCGGAACCGCCAGCGACAGACGGCGAAATCACCCGCAGCGCGCGCGCCATGGCGTCACGGGTGTAGGGGCCAGTGCCCGCCACCACTTCCTGATCGACCGCAAGTACCTGCGCCATCGCTTGTCCTCCGAATTCGAACCGGAATATGACAGCAGCCCCTTAAGATCGGCTCTAGAGGAATGGTTAAGATTCGGCCCGTCATGCGGTGGACAGCTAGAGGCCGGGGGGTCTATAGACCCGACATGATGCGCAATAGAGCGCATTTCCCACCGATATGAGGACCGAAACGATGACGGTGAACTGGTCTGCCGAAAGCTGGAAGAAGCACACGGCCCTGCAGATGCCAGACTATGAGGACGCAGACGCGCTCGCGCGCGTGACCGCGAAGCTTGCCTCATATCCACCGCTCGTTTTTGCAGGGGAGGCCCGTGCGCTCAAAGCTAGGCTGGGCGATGTTGCACGCGGTGAAGCGTTCCTGTTACAGGGCGGCGATTGCGCCGAGAGTTTCTCCGAATTCTCCGGCGACATGATCCGCGACACCTTCAAAGTCATGCTCCAGATGGCGGTCACGCTGACCTTCGCCACGCGCAAGCCCATCGTGAAGGTGGGCCGCATGGCCGGTCAGTTCGCCAAGCCCCGCTCCGCCCCGACTGAGACTAAGGACGGCGTGGAGCTGCCCAGCTACCGTGGCGACATCATCAACGAGCTGGACTTCACCCCCGAAGCCCGCCGCCCGAACCCGGAAAAAATGCTGGAGGCCTATCTCCACGCCGCCGCCACGCTCAACCTGCTGCGCGCTTTCGCGTCGGGCGGTTATGCCGATTTGGAGCGCGTGACCGAGTGGAACCTCGATTTCGCCAGGGACGAACGGTACATGCAGACCGCCGAGCGCGTCTCTCAGGCCGTCGCCTTCATGCGCGCCTGCGGCATCGACCCCAATTCCCACAGCGAGTTGGGCACCACCGAGTATTACACGTCCCACGAGGCGCTGCTGCTTCCCTACGAAGAGGCGCTGGCACGAACAGATTCGATCACCGGCGACCCCGTCGCCTGCTCCGCCCACATGCTCTGGATCGGCGACCGCACACGCCAGCCGGACGGTGCGCATGTCGAATTCTGCCGGGGCGTCCTGAACCCCATCGGCGTGAAATGCGGACCGTCGATGACCGCCGATGACCTCAAAAAGCTGATGTCCCTGCTCAACCCCGAGAACGAGGTGGGCCGCCTGACCCTCATCAACCGCTTCGGCGCGGGCAAGGTCGGCGACCACCTGCCGACCCTGATCGACACGGTCAAGGCCGAGGGTGCGAACGTCGTCTGGTGCTGCGATCCGATGCACGGCAACACGATCAAGGCAGAGAGCGGCTTCAAGACCCGCCCCTTCGACCAAATCCTTCAGGAAACCCGCGAATTCGTGGATACCTGTCAGGATCACGGCGTCTATCCCGGCGGCGTCCATCTGGAGATGACAGGCAAGGACGTCACCGAATGCACGGGCGGGATGCGCGATGTGTCCGACGCCGACCTCTCGTCTCGCTACCACACCGCCTGCGACCCCCGCCTCAACGCCTCGCAGGCCCTCGAAGTCGCCTTCCTGATCGCCGAAGAGATGGAACGCTGACTTAACCACTGTGCCCCGGCCTTGAGCCGGGGCTTTTTCGTTCTACGCTCCATCGTATAAACCCCGGCGCAACGCCGGGTCAGGAGCATGATCCCGCGTGACCCCCTTCCCCCCCGTCCGCTACTTCGACCGCACGACCCCGCCCCACATCACCACGCTGGTCCTGATGACCGCCGTGGCGGCAGTGGCCTCGAACCTGTTTCTGCCCTCCCTTCCTGCGATGGCGGAGGAATTCGGCACGTCCTACGCGATCATGCAATTCGCGGTGACGGGATTTCTGGCCCTGACCGGCTTCGTACAACTCGCCATTGGCCCGGTATCGGATCGATACGGACGTAGGCCGGTCATGCTCGCCGCCCTCGCCCTCTTCGCCATCGCCAGTCTCGGCGCAGTCTATGCCACCACCCTGACCGGCTTCTTCATCTTCCGCGCCTTACAAGCGAGCAGCGTCGTCGGCTTCGTTGTCTCCCGCGCCTCTATCCGCGACATGGTCGGGCGTGAACAGGCGGCGAGCATGATTGGCTACGTCACCATGGGCATGGCACTGGCCCCGATGATCGCGCCGACGGTCGGCGGCTTTCTCGGCGATGCTTTCGGCTGGCGCTCGAACTTCGTAGCATTGACCATTATCGGCGTCCTGACGACGCTCATAATGTGGTTCGATCAGGGCGAGACGAACCGCCACAAATCCGGCAGCTTCGCTGAACAAGCCCGCGCCTACCCTGCCCTCCTGCGCTCACGCCGCTTCTGGGGCTACGCCCTGACGATGATGTTCGCCTCGGGCACGTTCTTCGCCTTTCTCGGCGGAGCGCCCTTCGTCGGATCGGTCGTCTATGGCCTCAGCGCCACACAGGTCGGCATGTATATGGCGATCACCCCGATGGGATACGCCACCGGCAACGGATTATCGGGTCGCTTCGCCGCGAGGATCGGCCTTTATCGCATGATGGTCGCCGGGGCCTTGATCACCCTCTGCGGCATGACGCTTGCGCTGTTGATGGCGGGGGCCGGGCACCCATTGGCCTTCTTCGCGTTCACCTTCACCATCGGATTGGGCAACGGCATCATCCTGCCTTCCGCCAATGCCGGGATGCTCGACGTGCAGCCCGAGTTAGCCGGATCGGCATCCGGGCTGGGCGGCGCATTGATGACTTTTGGCGGCGCGGCCCTCTCCGCCCTCGCCGCCTTCACATTGACGGAAACCTCGGGCACATACCCCCTGATCTTCTGCATCCTTGGCTCATCGACGGCCTGCCTTGCCTGCGTCCTCTACACGATCCGCGCCGAGAAGGCCGCCCTCGCTCACCCCCCGGCAAACCCCGCATAGCCTTTCGGCTCGAACGGCTCCCCCGCCATTTCCAGATGCAGCCGGTCGCCCTCGTAGGGGTGCGCCCGAGCGACCTCCTCGTTCAGTTCCACGCCCAGACCCGGCGCATCGGGAACGATGACGTAGCCGTCCTCCCAGACCATCGGCTTCTTCAGAATATCCGCGTGGAACCCGTCCCATCGCCCGATGCTCTCCAAAATCAGGAAATTCGGCGAACACGCCCCAATCTGCACATTCGCCGCCCCCACCAGCGGCCCACAATACAGATGCGGAGCGATCATCGCAGAATGCGCCTCCGCCATCCCCGCGATCTTCTTGGCCTCCAGCAGCCCCCCGACCCGCCCGAGATTCATTTGCAGGATCGACGCCCCCCGCGCCTCCAGCAACCGCGCAAACTCGGCCTTCGTCGTCAGTCGCTCCCCCGCCGCCACGGGCACCGACGTCGCCGCCGCCACCTGCCCCAGTGCCCCCGGATTATCCGGCGGACATGGCTCCTCGAACCACAGCGGATCGTAGGATTCCAACTTCCGCGCAAGCCGGATCGCCCCCGACGGCGTGAACTGCCCATGCGTCCCGAACAACAGGTCGGCGCGCGTGCCCACCGCCTCGCGGATATTCCGGCAAAACGCCTCCGACCGCTCCAACGCCTCCAGATCGGGCTGCCTCCCGTCATAGACCGTATACGGCCCCGCCGG
>CALHLW010000016.1 GCA_938034615.1 uncultured Neomegalonema sp.
ACGAGTTGAATAACGAGATTCGAGGCTTCGAGGCTGCACTTGCAGAGATGGACACCGAAAGCTCGGGTGATCTTGCAGATCAATGGCGAGGCCACGGGACTTGGCCGGTCCCCGAAGACACCGACCGCTTCAAATATACCGAGGTTTTGCTCCTTGGCCCGGCACCGACTTCAGTCTGTCTGAAATATCGGAGAAACTACATCGGTAAGCATACCGAACCGAACTGGAGTCGGCGCATCCACAAGCTGGAGGGTCATTATGTTTGCATTGCGTGTCCGGTTGGATGGAAGCTCTGGAACTCATACGACGATGCTCCGACCTGCACTGATCGCGCGAGATAGACCCAGGCTACCTCTCAAGGCTTGAGTGGATTATGAGCGGACTTTTAAATCGATCTCAGGGACTCTCGCCGCAAGGCTTATTGTAAATCTCACGCTTCCGCTGCTCGGCATTGATCCAAATACAAAGCGGTTCTAAGGCGCTGAAGAATTGGACAATGTGGAAGATGAGAAACGTCGGGAGGGACGAGAGGCAGCGACTCGTGGGGCAAAGGAAGGTCGTCCTTCACACTTCACGATAAGCTCGCTAGTCTCCTATTGGCCATAACGAGCCATTCGCACATGCGAAGGCGATGGGGATGTATCGCCGTAAGCGGTCAAAATCTGACAAGAAGAGCTGCGCCGGAAACGATCTCTCGCTCCCGGCTTTCTCAGCCTGTTTAGTAGTTTGGCGTGTCATCGGTGGCAGGCAGCGCTTCGGAGCCGATGAAGCCCGGATGAAGCGCCACAACGCCGTTCTCATCCTCGCCTGTATTGGGTCCGGACTGGTTCAGGAACGCGGCGTCCTGCTCGGTATTCACTTCGGTGCCCGCATCGAGCACATCCGCACCGGTTATCTTCACATCCTCGGCGACGAAGTTTCCGTGCTCGTCAAAGACACGAATGCCGCGGGGATCGCCCGGCGAGGAGATGAAGGCGTCATTCGAGGGAATGACCATCGATGCGAAGCTGAGGAACTGTGATTTCTGCGGATCGACCGTCAGCGTGATCGAGCCGGTCTCGCCCGGATCGAGAGGACCGGCTGCTGCGCCGTCCGGCCCGGTAATCACGCCCGCCTCACCCACGGCACCGCTTTCGGCGAAGGCCGCACCGATTGGTTCGACCGTGCCATCTTCTGCAATGGCTTCGAGGAAGTCGGCGGCAGGACCGCCCCGGTCATAGATGTCGAAGGTTCCATCCTGCACGGCGACCCAGGGCGGCGTCAGGAATGTGCCGCCCTCGGGGCCGCTGTTCGTGAAATTGATCTTGATGTTGCGCGTTCCGTCTGCATTGCCGCCAAGATCGTGGACGCTGACATCCGCAATCGGTGCCGAACCGCCGTCCCGCGAGAAGTCTCCAGCTACAGGGTCGATCGTGGCACCCGCCACGGTGGTGCCACCCAAAATCTGACCGTCGGTGGTGGGGACCGACGCATTGGGCGCATCGCCAACTACAACCGGCAGTCGCGGCCCGCCATCGCCGGTGCCACCACCCGAACCGCCATTCGCGGGGTCGAGGATTGCTGACTGATTGCCGGACTGGCGGAAGTCCCTGAAAGCCTCACGGATCTCGCGCAGGTCGGCGCGGGCCTCCCGGGCTTCGGACCGTGCCTCGCGAATACCGGCCCGCGCCTCGGCGCGCTGCTCGCTCGACGCCCCGGAAGCCCTCAGTTCGCGGAAATTCACGCGCGCAGACTGAATGTCGGATTTCGCATCTGCGACTTCGGCGCGTGCCGCAGCGAGCTGTTTTTCAAAAGAGCCACGAGTGTCATTCTGGCTTTTGTGGTTCGAAATGTCGCTCTGTATCCGCATTGGAAAGTACTCCTGCTGTTATGTTTTGCACACATCCCCAAAGAAAAAGCAGATTCTGTGCCATAACAATACAAGTTACCCTACGATTTCGTGAACTCGGATCAGATGTTTTTCTTCTTGCGTAAGCTCAATCTTCAGATCCGATGCCGACCGAACAGAACTTTCATGGGTCTACATAAAAATGCCGCCAAGACTTCAATGGCTGTGTTTGGGGAAGCGCAAAACGGTAGCCTTGCGCTCATAGCGGGCGGGTGCATCGCGAAAGCCGTGTTTTCAGACTGATCCACTCCTGAATTCACACACCTTTGGTGTGAATTCAAATCCAACTCGGCTTCACTCTGTTCCTGGGCGCATCCATCGTCGCAGGGTCAGGAACAGGGGCATCGTCCAGAGCAGGATGGTGAGAACCCCCAGCGTCGCGGCGATGGGGCGTGAGAAGAAGCCTGACAGGCTGCCATCGGCCTTGATCATCGAGTTCATGAAATTATCCTCGATCATTGCCCCGAGCACGATCCCGAGGATGGCCGGGGCGACGGGAAACCCGTTCTCCTCCATCACATAGGCCATGATGCCGAGCACCAGCATCACGGTGATGCCGAAAACCGTATTGTTGATCGCGAAGGCACCGACCATGCAGAACATCAGGATGATCGGCATCAGGATGCGCTGGGGCACCTTCAGGATTTGCCGCGACATCTTGATCGCCGCAAAGCCGAGGGGCAGCAACGCGAGGTTGGCGATGAAGAAGGCGATGAAGACGGCGTAGATCAGTTCCGGGCTTTGCACGAAGACCATCGGGCCGGGATTCATGCCCTTCATGTAGAGGACGCCGATGACGATGGCAGTGATCGAGTCGCCGGGAATACCGAAGACGATGGCCGGAACCCATGCTCCGGCTACGCTGGCATTATTGGCCGCCCCCGCCGCGACGAGGCCCTCGGGGTGGCCGGTGCCGAATTTCTCGGGTTCCTTGGAGCGTTTCTTCGCCAGCGCGTAGCTGATCCATGCCGCGATATCCGCGCCTGCGCCCGGCAGGATGCCGATGATGGCGCCCAGACCGCTGCCCTGCACGATGTTCATCTTGTATTTGCGCAGGATCGGGCCAAGGCCGCTGAAGACGCTGCCCACGGGCTGTTGCGGCACGGGCAGGGCCTTGCGGGTCGAGGCGACGTAGCGCAGCACTTCCGAGATCGCGAACATCCCGATCATCGCCGGGATGAAGCTGACCCCGCCCATCAGCTCGATACTGCCGAAGGTAAAGCGCGGATGCCCCGCCGTGCCGTCGATGCCGATGGTCGCGATAAAGAGGCCGATGAGCAGGGAGACGAAGCCTTTCAGCGTCGAGCCGGTCGAGATGATGACAGCGCAGGACAGACCCAGACAGGCCAGCCAGAAATACTCGAAGGACGAGAACTGGATCGCGAATTCCGCCAATGCAGGGGCGCTGAGTGACAGGACGACCGCGCCCGTCAGCCCGCCGATCACCGAGGTGACGAGGCCGATCCCGAGGGCTCGCTCGGCCAGCCCCTTCTGGGTCATCGCATAGCTTTCGTCGCAATAGGCCGCCGAGGCGGGCGTGCCGGGGATGCGCAGCAGCGCGCCGGGGATGTCTCCCGCAAAGATCGCCGTTGCGACGGCGGTGACGATCACGGCAATGGCCGGAACGGGGTCCATGAAGAAGGTGAAGGGGATCAGCAGCGCCGTGGCCATGGTCGCCGTCAGCCCCGGCATCGATCCGACGAACAGCCCGAACATCGCCGCGAGCAGCATGACGCCGAGCGTGTAGGGTTCAGTGACGAGGGCAAGCGCCTTGAGGATCGTGTCCATACCTACTCCCTCACCATGCGACCGGCTGGAGGATGCCCCAGGGCAGTGGCACCAGCAGCACCCGCGCAAACAGCGTGTGGATCAGCAGGGTCACGATAATCGCGATGACGACGCTGGTGAGAAGCCCAGTCCCCAGCCGAACCAGCAAAAGCGTGAGAATCGCAAAAGCCGTGATGATGAAGCCGAGCCATTCCGAGACGAGAATGTAGAAGATCATGCTGCCGATCAGCAGGACGACGTTCAGCACGGTTGCCTTGTCACCGGCCCAGTCGCCCCATTCGACCATCGGCACGGTTCCCCGCTGCGCCAGCCCTCGCACGAGCAGAATGACGCCGCAGAGAGCAAGCCCTGCCCCTATGATGATGGGGAAGAGGTTCGGGCCGTATTCCTGCCCGTAAAGGCTCGGGAACGTCGTCGTCCACGCGATTTCGGCAATCGCGAAGAGGATCAGGATCACACCGAAGACAGCATCGTTCAGGCGCATGGCTACTTTCGGTAGGGTTCTGTTATTCGAGAGTCTTCAAGGATCTTGTCATCCCGCGACTTGACGCGGGATGACAACAGCTTTTTGTTCTGCACACTGTCGGACACTCGTCGGTCAAGCCGCGGTATGACAATGCAATCGTTATCAAGACTGATCGCGCATCACTTCGCGAGGCCGACCGCTTTCATCACGGTGCCAAGCGAGGCGTCGCTGTCTTTCATCCAGGTCGCGAATTCGTCGCCCGGTTTCCAGACAAGGCCAAAACCCCGGCCTTTCATGAAGTCCTGGAAGTCATCGGAATTCCAGACCGTCTCCATGGCTTCCGTCAGCTTCTCGACCGCCTCATCCGGCATCCCTTTCGGTCCGGCGATCCCGCGCCATGCGGCCATCGTCCAGTCGGAACCGGTCGCTTCCTTCAGCGTCGGCACATCGTCGAATGCACCGAGGCGATCACCGGCCATGACGGCCAGTGCCTTGGCCTTGCCCGCCTCGATCAGCGCCGCGCCCTCGACGACCGAAGGGGTTACGATATCGACGCCCCCCGCCGCGAGTTCCTGCAATGCCGGGGCTGCGCCCTTCGACGGAACCCAAGGGGCCGCGTCCGGTGCGACGCCTGCATCGTCGAGCATCCCCGCGAGGGCCAGATGCCAGATACCGCCCTGCCCGGTGCCCGATGCCTTGTGCTTGCCGGGGTTCGCCTTCACGGCGGCGATGACGTCCCCAGCGGACTCCCATTCGCTGTCGGCTCGAACGATCAGACCCGCCGGATCGAAGTTATAGAGCGCGATCGGCGTGTAATCCTCGCCGGTCAGCCTGGTCAGGCCCGCCCAGTGCATCATACCGATCTCGACCGTGGCGACACCGATGGTATAGCCGTCCGGCTTGGCATTCGCGATGGCGGAGTGACCGACCACGCCGCTGCCCCCCGTGCGGTTCACGACATTGACGGGCTTGCCGAGTTCACCTTCGAGCAGGCTGGCGATCATGCGTCCGGTGGCGTCCGTGCCACCCCCCGCACCCCATGGCACGATCAGCGTGATCGGGCGCTCTGGGTATTCGGCCATCGCAGGCGTGACCGTGGCGGCGGCGAACAGTCCCGCAGCGGCGAGCGCGGCGGTGAATCCGAATTTACGGCGGTTGAACATCGTTTTCCTCCCTTGGTCGGTTATATCTCCCCGACCGGACGATCCCGATCTGGCAGTCCCGAGCTAATGTGCCAACAGAACAAGCCTGCGCCGCCACGTCAACACTCTTGCTCGGCGACGCAGGGTCGTGTGTTTCTGGTACCGCCCCCTGTGGAGCTGGAGCCGGATGTCATGACCAGAATTCTCGTTGCAGGCCTCGCGACCGTCGATTTCCTTTTCCATGTGGAGGCGATGCCCGAGCGCGCGGAGAAGTATCGCGCCACGGATGCCCTGATGACCGGCGGAGGCGGGGCAGCCAATGCCGCCGTGGCCATTGCACGGCTCGGGGGCACGGCATCGCTCGTTGCGGGCATCGGAGAGGACCGGGTCGGTGACATGATCCTCTCCGATCTCGGAACCGAAGGAGTCGATACCTCGCTGCTGTGGCGCAGACCGGTGGGGCGTTCGGCGTTCTCGTCGGTATTGATCGATGCAACGGGGGAACGCCAGATCGTCAATTTTCGCGGCTCTGGCGAGGATGTCCTGCCCGATCTCGACGCCGCCCAGCCCCTCGATGCCGTGCTGACCGATACCCGCTTCCCCGCCCTGACCCGCGCCGCGCTGCGCCTCGCGAAAGCGCGCGGGGTTCCCGGCATCGTCGATGGCGAGCATCCCGTCGATCTCGACGACGTAGCGGAGGCGAGCCATATCGCGTTTTCGGCGCAAGGGCTGGTTGGGTTGACCGGGACGGAGGATTTGCTCCGTGCGCTGGAAATCGTCGCCGGACAGCTTCCGGCATGGCTTTGTGTGACCGATGGGGCCGGGGGTGTCTTGTCCCGGTCAGACGGGGCCGTTCCCGCGCCGCCGGTCGAAGCGGTGGATACGCTGGGAGCGGGCGATGTCTGGCACGCTGCCTTCGCGTTGCGCCTTGCGGAAGGGGTGGATGAGCGTGCGGCGATGATCTTTGCCAATGCCGCCGCGAGCCTGAAATGCACCCGCACCGGAGGGCGCAGTAGCTATCCAGATCGCGCGGAGGTCGAGGGGTTTCAGGCGGGGGGTGAACCGCTGGCCAAAATGCGCTAGATGCGGGCTATGCGCCCCGAAATTCTCTTCCCGCTGTTCGCCGATGCCAAGACCCTGCCGGGGGTCGGGCCGAAGACCGCACCGCTGTTTGCGAAGCTGGGGATCGAGAAGGTCGGGGATGCGCTGTTCCTGCCGCCGACAGGAGTGATCGACCGGCGGGTGCGGCCCTCGGTGCAGGGGGTGATGGAGGGGACGACGCTCTGCGTGAAGGTCGAGGTGGTGTCCCATTCCGCGCCCCGACGGCCCGGTTCGCCCTATCGGATTACCGTGAAGGACGGCGCGCTGGATTTCGTGCTGGTGTTCTTTCGCCCTGCCCCCGAATGGCTGAACCGCATCCTGCCCGTGGGCGGCACACGCTATGTCTGCGGCAAGATCGAGCATTATGACGGCATCGCGCAGATGCCGCACCCCGAGGTGTTCGACCCCGAAAAGGAAGATGCGCCGGATGGGTTTGCGGCGGTCTATCCGGCGACGGCAGGGCTGGGCCAGAAGGTGATCGCGAAGGCGGTGCAGGCGGCGTTGGCCGAAACGCCGGACCTGCCGGAATGGCTCGATCCGGCATGGCTGAAGAAGCGTGAGTGGCCGGGGTGGCGTGAGGCGGTGGAGGCGTTGCACGCGCCGGTCTCGCCCGCCGATCTCGATGCCGCATCCCCGGCGCGGGAACGACTGGCCTATGATGAATTGCTTTCGCATCAGCTTGCCCTCGTGCTGATCCGTGCCAAGCGGCGGCGGGCGAAGGGGCGTGCCTCCACGGGGGACGGACAGTTGCGAGATAAGGTGCTGGCGAGCCTGCCCTTCGATCTGACCGGCGCGCAGGAGCGGGCGATTGAGGCCATCGCGAAAGACATGGCTGAACCGAAGCGGATGCTGCGATTGCTTCAGGGCGATGTGGGGGCGGGGAAGACGCTGGTGGCCTTCATGGCGATGCTGATCGCGGTGGAATCGGGCGGACAGGCGGCGCTGATGGCCCCCACCGAAATCCTCGCGCGTCAGCATCATGCGGGGCTCGGCGCGCTGGCCGAAGCCGCCGGGGTGCGCCTCGCCATCCTGACCGGCAAGGACAAGGCGGCAGAGCGGCGCGAGACGCAGGCGGCGCTGGAAGCGGGGGAAATCGACATCGTGGTCGGCACCCATGCCCTGTTCCAGAAGACGGTCGCGTTCAGGGATTTGCGGATGGTCGTCGTGGACGAACAACACCGCTTCGGCGTCGATCAGCGCAACGAACTGGCCGATAAGGGTCAGGGGGATGGCGTGGGCGCGGATATCCTCGTGATGAGCGCCACGCCGATCCCGCGCACGCTGGCGCTGGCCAGCTATGGCGATATGGATGTCTCGACCCTCGACGAAAAGCCGCCCGGTCGCCAGCCTATCGACACCCGCATGGTCTCGCTGTCCCGCTATGATGACGTGGTCGACAGCCTGCGGCGGGCCATCGGGGAGGGCGCACGGGCCTACTGGATTTGCCCGCTGGTCGAGGAAAGCGACACGCTCGACGTGGCGGCGGCGGAGGATCGGGCGCGGGTGCTGCGCCATGCGCTCGGGCAGGAGGCCGTCGCGATGGCCCATGGACGTCAGAAATCGGGCGAGAAGGACGCGGCGATGGAGGCGTTCCGCACCGGGGCCGCGCAGGTCTTGGTCGCGACGACGGTGGTGGAGGTCGGCGTCGATGTGCCGGAGGCGACGATCATGGTGATCGAGCACGCGGAGCGCTTCGGGCTGGCGCAGTTGCATCAGTTGCGGGGCCGGGTCGGGCGCGGATCGGCGCGGTCATCCTGCGTATTGTTGTATCAGGGACCGCTGGGCGATACGGCGCGTGAACGGCTCGGCGTATTGCGCGAGACGGAAGACGGGTTCCGCATCGCGGAGGAAGATTTGCGGTTGCGGGGAGCGGGCGACCTGCTGGGGGTGAAACAGGCCGGATTGCCCCGCATGAAGATCGCCGATCTGGATGTTCATGGCGACCTGCTCGCCGTCGCCCGCGACGATGCGAAACTGATCGTTACCCGAGACGAAGGATTGGCGAGCGAGCGCGGGCAGGCGTTGCGGGTGCTGCTGTACCTGATGGAACGGGACGAATCGGTCCGGTATCTCAGCGCGGCTTGAGAACTCAGCGTGCGGTAGAAGGGTCAGTTTGAAAACGCGGGTTTTGCTATGCGCCCGTTCGCTATGAGCGCATCGCTGCCTATGACAGTGGAGATGGCTGAGATCGCTCGCGCGCTGTGCGCGCCCCCACCCTCTATCCCTCCCCGCAAGCGAGGAGGGAGGCGAAATCGGTGACGCCAACGCAATGTAAAGCCCTCCCCGTCCTTCACGGGGAGGGTTGGGTGGGGTACGCGAAGCGTGCTGTGCAATGACCGCCCTCGGCGATTTCCAGACCCCAGTCTCTGCTAATGCAGCATAGAATTTCAGCCTGACCCGTTACCGGATTTTCCCTTGCATGTTCTTTAATTGTTCTATACGTTTATCCCTCGAATCAACGAGGATATGCGGAACGATGTGGAGTGTGGATGGAGCGGCAGAGATACAGCGCAGGGGCTTGCTCCGCGTCGTGCTCGGGCTGTTTGCGACGCTTCGCATTCTGGGGGTGGGCGCTGAGGCCTCGCTCCTGACCCGTGGTCTGCGCCGGTCGCTTTGGGTATCGTTGCGTCCCGTGGAATCGGCTGTGCGTCGTCTGATCGTCGTTGCTTCGCGGGAGATGGTGGTGCCGGATTATGTCGCGCCCGAAGCGAAAGCGGCTGCGGTGAAAAAGAAACGGGGTGCGCCTTCCGGCAAGGCGGAAAAGACCGCCACGGCGCGGCGCGGGCGTATCCCGGCCTTTCTGTTGATCGATCCCCGCAAGGATTTCGAGCCGCGCAAGAAACACCCCCGGAATGTGGGGGTCTTCTTTCTGGACGAATGGCGGCCCTCTCCGAAAAAGCCTGTGCGGACCGATGACGATATCGTCGATGGCGCGCGGCTGATGCGCAGGCTGCGGGCGGTCAGGGCTGCGCTGGAAGATATTCAGGCGCAGGCGCATCGGTTGATCGCCTATCAGGCTGCATTACCGCCGAAAAAACGCCTGCCGCCCATGCGGCCCGGCTGGCCGCCGGGGCACCGGGCGCGCAATCAGACGGAGGTGCACAAGGCGCTTCTCGACTGTCATGGTCTGGCGCAGATGGCACTGAACGATGTGTGGAAAGCGCGGCAGGCCGCCGGCCCGTAAGTTAGAGCAAATTGCATTCAAGTTGGATCGGCTTTCGCTGCCTCTCGCCTGACAGGCTCGAACGCGAAACCCAATACTCTGTTCAACCTAAATGCAAATTGCTCTAGTTCTGATTTGAACGTCTGACTTCTTTCTCCTGCCCCGGCCTCGCGTGGCGGGGCTTTTTTGCGTTCGTTCAGCGGTGAGGAAGAGAAATGGTACCGTCGCCCTGAATTGAACAGGGGACCTCTAGATCCACAATCTAGCGCTCTAACCAACTGAGCTACGACGGCACGAAGGGGTGAAATACGCCGGGGTGGGGCGGATTGCAAGCCCCTCGACAAGCTGGTATCCGCAGGGCGCTTGCCTCTATCATGGGCATCGCAGGCCGGTCTGGACGGGGAAAACCATGGGCATCGACAACGAATCCGACGTGACCGCCGATCTTCAGATCGGCCCGACCTCTCTGGGGGCCGTCCGATTGTACGTCGCTGCCGGAGATACGGAAATCCCGATGGATTTCACGCCGGAAGAGGCCGAAGAGATCGCCGAAGAACTGCGCGTGGCCGCCGCCGCCGCCCGCAAGGTCAAGCCCAAACGACGAAGCTGACGTTCGCCTTGGCCCATTCGATGCAAACCCCTGATCCGGACCCTGAAAAAATCCCGGATTGGAACGGCTTCGCATGTCAGCGTCAGAAAATCACGAGGTCGCGGCGGCGACGAATCCGGGCGTATGGGTGTGGGATCATGACCGTCGCCGCATCGTCTGGGCGAATGAAAGCGCGCTGCGTTTCTGGGGTGAGCGGAGTGTGCTCGATCTCATCGACCGCGACTTTCCTCCAACCGATCCCACTACGGAACAGTTTGCACGGTTGCTGCACGCGGCGACCGCTTCGGGCACCGAACGGGTCAGCACGCGCCTGACCCTGACGCCAAAGGGAAGGCCGCAGCGGGTTGCGGCGACCGCCTCACGCTTTGCGCTCTCGGATGGGCGAATCGGGCTGCGGATCAGCGCCGTCCTCCTTCCGACCGGTGCGGAGAGCGAGCCAGAGAGGATGCGCGAAATCTTCGCCACGGCTCCGCAGGCCATGACGCTGTTCGCGGAAGATGGCAGCCTCTTGGTCCAGAACGATGCCGCCGGGTTGATCTTCGGCAGCGGGAAACTGGCGAGCCTTGCGGAACGCTACGGAGAGCGCGGCGCGGCCCGCGATGCCCTGCGCGCTTTGCTCGTGACCGGTTCCTTCAGCCATACCGCGACGCTTCGCACCCGCGCAGGTGAGCGCCGTCATCGCGTCACGATGCGGCGGATGCTCGATCCTGTAACCGGGGCTTTTGCCGCCCTTGCAAGTTTCTCCGACACCGTCGAGCGGGACGATGCAGTCATGCTGACCACCGCCATGGAGCGTGGCGCAGAGCACACTCTTCTTTCCGCCGTCGAAGCGGGGGTCGCGGTATATGATGACGCGCTGAAACCCCTTTATATGAGCGACCGGGCGCGGGATCTTCTCGGCGTCCCCGTCGATACCGCTTCGCCACAACTCGGACGATTATTCCCGCGCGACCGCGAACGGATCACCGCAGCCCTGCTGGAGATTCGCGATGGACGCGCAGACGCCGCCTCCATCGAGCTGGCGGTGCAAGGGCAGGACGGGGGCGCACGCTGGGTGCAGCTCCGAATACGCAAGGGCGGCTGGCGGGGGGCCAGCGCGTGGATCGCGACGATTACCGATGTGACCGAGGGCCGTCGCGCGGCCATCGCCGTACAGCGCGCAACGGATGATCGCGATGCGGCACTGGAAGCCATCGGCGTCGGTGTAGCGGTCCTGCGTGCAGACGGGACGATTGCGGAAATGAACACGGTTGCCGCCGATCTGCTTGGTCGCGAAGAAGGCGACACCCGCCCGCTCACCGACGCATTCGATCAGGCCGGCAGCGCCATTTTCGAGGGCGTATTCGCAGATGAAAGCCGCAACGAAGGCTTTGAGGTTGCTCTCGAGCAAGGCGAAAGCCGCCTGATCGTCGGGGTCAGTCCGAAAGACCGTTTCAACCGCAACTATCGCATCGTAACCCTGCGTCCGGCCGAGAGTGGCACCCAGACCAGTCCGGGCATCTTCGAGCGCCGCGAGGCCGTCGCTCGGGCAAGTCATGAACTGCGCACCCCCCTCAATGCCATTATCGGGTTCACGCAACTGATGCTGGCCGATCCCGCTCCGATCCGGTCCAATGCCTATCTCGGGTATCTTCAGGATATCAACGACAGCGGGGCCTACATGCTGCGCCTGTTGCAGGATCTTCTGGACATGCGCCGCATCGAGGCCGATGCGCTCAGGCTCGATTCAGCCCCCATCGATCTCGGCAACCTGCTGCGTGTCATCGCGCGGGAAGTCGAATTTGCCGCGCGCAAGCGCGATGTAGAAATCGTCCTCTCGATCGAACCCACACTTCCGCCCGTTCTTGCCGATCTTCATACGATGCGACAGGCCCTGACGAATATCGTCGGGAATGCCGTGAAGTTCACCTCTTCGTCCGGCTGGGTCCGCATCTCGGCCTTGCAGCGGGCATCCGGGGCCGTGGAGGTCGAGGTCATCGACAATGGCGAGGGGATGACGCCGGAGGAACTGACCATCGCGCTGGAACCCTTCGGGCAGATGTCGGGCAGCCAGCAGAGTTTCGGCGGTGCCGGGATGGGTGTTCCCCTCGCAAAGGGCTTCATCGAGGCCAACCGCGCCCGCTTCGACCTGACCAGCGAAAAGGGCCTTGGCACCATCGGCAGAGTCGTTTTTCCGCCGAACCGCGTTGCGACTTCCGAGAGGTAGAGAAGTGGCAATAAATATGGGCCATTTAAACATACTTCGTATTGTTCGAATGAACGGATATTAAGCATCTCCAGCAGACATTTCTTAAACACAAGCGGGTAGTTTCTACTCATCCCAGCCAGTCACGGCGGGAAACAAAAAACTGGAGAGACACATGACCAACCTTTTCGCACGCTTCGCTAAAGAAGAAGATGGCGCCACGGCAATCGAGTACGGCCTGATCGCAGCAATCCTTTCCGTCGCCATCATCGCCGCAGTTGGTGGTGTTCGTGACGAACTGAACACGACCTTCGAGTCGGTTTCCGGCGAGCTGGCCGCCAACAACGCTCCGTAATGACGGAGGCGGTGGCATGACAGTCGCCGCATAGGTTACAGGTCGCGGCAGTCGCCGCGGCCTGTTTTCGTTTGATAGTTACACGAAGGACTTACCAGAATGGTTGCTTCCCTGCCGCTCGTCCTTTTTCCGTTTTGCCTGATCGCCGCTGCCCTCAGCGACGCACGGCGCTTCATCATTCCCAATGAGCTTTGCGCGGCCCTCGTCGTTGGTTTCGGCCTCGCCGCCTATCTCGTTGGCATGGACCTCGCCACATTCGGCAGCCATGTTCTGACTGCTGTCGTCGTTCTCGCCGTGGGTTTCGGCCTCTTCTGCATCAATGTCTTCGGAGCCGGTGACGGCAAGCTGCTCGCGGCCATTGCCCTGTGGTTCGGCTGGCCCGGCTTCATGACCTGCATCGTGATCGTGGCTCTCATCGGCGGCGCACTTTCGCTCGCCATCTGCTATGCCCGAGCCGCGACCCGGCGCTTTCCAGCAATCTCTGCCCGGTTCAAGCCTCTTGCCACCCTTGCGGCAACGCAGGAACTCAAATGCCCCTACGGCATCGCCATCTGTATCGGAACCCTGCTGACCGTCCAGAGCAGCCCGCTGTTCGAGCCGCTGATCGCGCAGATCCTGTAAGAGATCGGCTCTACGCGCTTTTCGCCTCGATGCGGAAAGCGGCGGACATGAGGGTGCGGGCGTAATCGGTCTGCGGATTGTCGAAGACCTGATCGCCCTCGCCTTCCTCCACGACCACGCCTTGGCGCATCACGATGACCCGATGCGCCATCGCGCGCACGACCTTGAGGTCATGGCTGATGAACATATAGGCCAGATTGTAGCGTTTCTGGAGATCGCGCAGCAGATCGACGATCTGCACCTGCACCGACATATCGAGCGCCGAGGTCGGCTCGTCCAGCACCACGAGATCGGGCTTCAGAGCCATGGCGCGGGCAATGGAAATGCGCTGACGCTGACCACCGGAAAATTCATGCGGATAGCGGTCCATCATATCCGCTTCCAGACCCACTTCCTCAAGCGCGGCGGCGATGACCGCACGCCGGTCGCCGTCCCGGTCGCCGATCTTGTGGACTCGCAAGCCCTCGTCGATGATCTGAGCGATGGACATGCGCGGGCTGAGCGAGCCGTAGGGGTCTTGGAAAACCACCTGCATATTGCGCCGGAACGGTCGAAGCTGGCGCTGGTTCAGATCCTGAATTTCCTTGCCGAGAAAAACGATCCGACCCTGCGACTGGATCAGGCGCAGCAGGGCCAGCCCGAGCGTCGTCTTGCCGGAGCCTGACTCGCCAACGACGCCAACAGTTTCACCGGGGCGGATCGACACCGAAATGTCATCCACCGCTTTGACATGCCCGACCGTCTTGCGCAGCAGCCCCCTGCGGATCGGGAACCAGACACGCACATTCTCGCCCCGGACGATGGGGGCGGCATCGGGTTGGGGAATCGGATCGGGCGTCCCGCTCGGCTCAGCGCTGAGCAGGCGCTTCGTGTAGGGATGTTCGGGCGAAGCGAAGATCTTCCACGTCGGGCCGCTCTCCACGATCTCGCCGCCCTGCATGACATAGGTGCGGTTCGAGAATTTGCGGACGATGCCGAGATCGTGGGTGATGAACAGCATCCCCATGCCCATATCGGCCTTCAACTCATCCAGCAGTGCGAGAATCTGGGCCTGCACCGTCACGTCGAGGGCCGTGGTCGGCTCGTCGGCGATCAGCAGATCGGGACCGTTGGCGAGGGCCATCGCGATCATCACGCGCTGGCGCTGACCGCCTGATAGCTGGTGCGGATAGGCCCCGAGGCGGGTTTCTGGGTCGCGAATGCCAACTTTGTGCATCAGTTCCAGCACCCGCTCGCGCGCCGCGGCACCCTTGACACCGCGATGGAGGATCAGGCTTTCGGAAATCTGGCGCTCGATGGTGTGCAGGGGGTTCAGGGCCGTCATAGGTTCCTGAAAGATCATCGAGATATCGTCGCCGCGCACATCGCGCATCGTGCGCTTGCCCGCATCCATCAACTCTCGGCCCTGATAGCGGATCGAGCCGCTCGCCTCCGCAGAGTCGGCCAGCAATTGCAGAATCGAGAGCGCGGTGACGGATTTGCCGGACCCCGACTCGCCCACGAGCGCGACGGTCTCGCCCTCTTCCACATAGAGCGAGATATCGCGTACTGCCGGGGCCAGACCGGCCCGGCTGCGGAACCCGATATTCAGGTTCTCGATTTCGAGGAGAGGGGTGGCTGCATCGCTCATCGAAACGTCTTTCTCGGATCGAAGGCGTCGCGGATGCCCTCGAAGATGAAGACGAGCAGCGACAGCATGATCGCGAACGCCAGAAATCCTGTGATGCCCAGCCACGGGGCCTGAAGGTTGTTCTGCCCCTGAAGCGTCAATTCACCCAGCGAGGCCGAGCCGGGGGGCAGGCCGAAGCCCAAGAAATCGAGCATCGCCAGCGATGAGATCGCCCCGGTCAGAACGAAGGGCAGCATCGTCAGGGTGGCGACCATTGCATTGGGAAGCAGATGCCGAAACATGATCTTGGCGTTCGAGACGCCCAGCGCACGGGCCGCCTGAACATATTCGAAGTTTCGTGCCCGCAGGAATTCGGCGCGTACCACGCCCACGAGCGAGGTCCATGTCAGGGCCAGCAGGATGCCGAGCAGCATCCAGAATGACGGCGCAATGATCGATGCAATGATGAGGACGACATAGAGCAACGGCGTCGCGCTCCATATCTCGATGACGCGCTGGAAGATCAGGTCGGTCCAGCCGCCGAAATACCCCTGTATCGCCCCGGCAAGGATGCCGATGATGCTCGACAGGAAGGTGAGGATCAGGCCAAAGGCCACCGATGTCCTGAATCCGTGGATCAGCCGCGCGGTCACGTCCCGTGCCTGATCGTCGGTGCCGAGCCAGTTGCGCGTGCCGGGGGGGGATGGGGAAGGCTGTGCTTCGTAGACGATGGTGTCATAGCTGTAGGGGATCAGCGGCCAGATCATCCAGCCATCGCCCTCTTCGCGGATCAATTCGTGGATGAAGGGGTCGGTGTAGTCGGCTTCTGTCTCGAAATCCCCGCCGAAGGTGGTCTCGGGATAGAACTTGAAGATAGGGGTATAGAACTCGCCCTTATAATTGATCAGCAGAGGTTTATCGTTCGCGATCAAGTCGGCCATCAGCGACAGGGCGAACAGCCCGAGGAAAATCCACAGCGACCAGAAGGCCCGCCTGTTGGACTTGAAATTCTCCAGCCGGCGCCGCTGGATGGGATCGAGGGTGAACATCAGCCTAGCCTCCCCTCGACTCGAAGTCGATGCGCGGATCGATCCAGACATAGACGAGGTCCGACACCAGATTGAGGATCAGACCGATCAGCGAAAACATATAGAGTGTGCCGAACACCACCGGATAATCGCGCTCAACGATGGCATTGAAGGCCAGCAGGCCCAATCCATCGAGGCTGAAGATGTTCTCGATCAGCAGCGAGCCGGTGAAGAACACGCCGACGAAAGCCGCGGGAAAGCCCGCGACAATGATGAGCATGGCGTTGCGGAAGACATGGCCGAACAACACGCCATTCTCCGACAGCCCTTTCGCACGGGCGGTCAGGACGTATTGCTTGCC
>CALHLW010000017.1 GCA_938034615.1 uncultured Neomegalonema sp.
CCGGCCCCGATTACGGCGACAGTCGAAAGGTCAGGCATCGGCCCGCGCCAGAGTCCCGCGCACTGCATCGAAGACTGCCGCTGTTCCGGCAGTACCGCCCAGCTCGCATGTGACCAGCTCGCCTCCGGCAAAGGCATCGTCCACCGCCCGGCGCATCAGGGAAGCGGCAAGTCCTGCCTCGTCGGAACCGTGCTTCACGCTCAGCCATTCCAGCATCATCGCCGCCGACAGGATCATGGCCGTCGGGTTTGCCAGCCCCTTGCCCGCAATATCGGGCGCGGAGCCGTGACATGGCTGGAACACCGCGTTGTCATCGCCGATATCGGCGGAGGGCGCATAGCCCAGCCCGCCCATCAGCGCCGCACCAAGGTCGGATAGAATGTCGCCGAACATATTTTCGGTGACGGCCACGTCGATGGTCCACGGTTTTTGCACCATCACCATCGCGAAGGCATCGACATAGCAATGGTCTGCCGTCACGTCCGTGAATTCCTTGGCACGCTCGTAGAAGATATCGCGCCAGAAGCCGAAAGCGGGGAAGACGTTTGATTTATCCACCGACGTGACCTTGCGTTGCCCGCCGCGCGCTTGTGCGTCGCGTTTTCCGGCCAGCCGAAAGCAGAAGTCGAACAGTTTTTCGCAATTGTCCCGCGTGAAAACCAGGGTTTCGCGGGCTTCCCTGTCGCCGTCGATGGTGCCGGGGGCTTGCGGGGCGAACAGCCCTTCGATGGATTCGCGGATGATGACGTAGTCGATATCATGGGCGCGCGGGTCGGCGAGAATGGGTCGCACACCCGGCACAGGCTTGACGGGCCGCACACCCGCATAGAGACCAAGCTCGAAGCGCAGATCGAGCTGCGGTGCGATCTCGCGCCCGTCGGGATAGCGCACCGATGGCAGGCCCATTGCCGCGAGCAGGATGGCGTCTGCCTCCTGCGCCGTCTTCATGGCCTGCTCGGGCAGCGCCGTTCCGTGATCCCGGTAATGTGCCGCACCTGCTTCGCAAGACTCCCATTCGAAAGCGAAGCCGCCCACGCGCGTGGCCACGTCGTCCAGTAGCATCCGGGTTGGTTCGGTGATTTCCTCGCCGATGCCGTCACCGGGAAAGAGGGCGATGCGGAAGGTATTGTTGCTTTTCACTTAGAGGCTCCGAAGCTGTCCAGAAGGGGGGTGATGTCGTGGTTCCAGTGGGGTAGGGCGCGTCCTGCGACGGGGGCCTCAAACGACGCGATCCGGTCGCCGAGCAAGCATCCGAGATACGCCGTCTTCAGGTCCGGTCCGCCAAACGCGATATTCGATATGTTGCGCAGGTGGTCCGACTCCACGGTATCGAGATGGGGGCGATCCATCTCATGCGCCTGAAAGGCGGTTTCCACTGCCGCGAGGTGATCGGGGTCAACATCCTCGATCAGCGTTTCGATCCGTCCATCCGGCCAGACTCTCAATACCCGGTTGGAGACGATGGAGACGACGAACAGGGATCCGTCTACTGCCTCCGTCAAACCGTCGGGGAACGTACCTGTGCCGAATTGCGCGACGGTTCGCCGATTCGCCAAGCCGTCTTCCGTGATGTCAAAGGCCGTCAGCCGCCGTGCGAAGGTCTCGTTGACCCAGAGCGTCCGCTCATCCGCCGAAAGCAGGCACTCGTTGGTATATCCCAATCCGTCGGCTACGATCCGGGTGCGCCCGTCTTCATGCAGGGCGATGTATCCCGTCGATGCGGTGGGCCGGTAATCATCGGAACGCGGGGAGATCGTGGTCGAGACGGTAATCCAGATCCGGCCTTGGCTGTCCGGCACGGCGTAATTCGTCGGGGGCATCGGTTCGCCGTCGACCTCGTTCGTCACCACAGAAACCGATCTATTCGGTGACAGCCGATAGACCCCGCCCCGGTCCTGCCCCAGATGTGTGAGGATGAAGCTGCCACCATTCTCCAGAGCGATGCCATTCGGGAAAAGCGAATCAGGCACTCCATTGTGCAATTTGAGCGCGAGATGGTGATGTGTCTCGCCCGATGGTGAAACGGCGCTTACACCACCAGAGTTGTTGCAAGATGGTGCAAACAACCAACCGTTGCTGTGAGTAACCACACATTCGGGGCGGACGAGGTCTATCCCGCAATGTGAGATGGGTTTTGTAAGAATAGTCATGGCGCGCCGATTGATACGATGTACGCATGAAAGCCTTAAAGAACCGGCACAGCGATAGCTGCAACTATGAGGCACCTGAATGTATGTTGTCACTGTCGTTTTCGAAGTCGAACGCGAGGAGGCGGAATCTTTTCGGGCCCGCGTGCAAAGACAAGCCCGCGACAGTCTCGACAATGAACCCGGATGCAGGCGCTTTGATGTGAGTGTTTCCAGGAAGCAGCGTGAGCGTGTGCTGCTCTATGAAATCTACGACAATGCCGACGCCTTTGCCGCTCATCTCGCCTCGGATCATTTTGCGGCTTTCGACCGTGAGGTCTCGCCTATTACTCGGTCCAAGAAGATCGAGTCATGGTCACTGACATGACCATCAGTCTTGCTCCGCCTCTAATGTCCTCTCGCGCATCCAGACGTAGAGACCGCTGAACACGATGATCGCCGCTCCGGCTATGTGCCGGGTTTCGGGTGGCTGGTTGAAGATGATCCAGCTCGATGCCGTCATGTAGATGATCTGGACGTAGACGAAAGGGGCCAGCGTCGAGGCGGGCGCGCAGCGATGGGCCACCAAGAGCAGTTGATGCCCTCCCCAGCCGAAGAAGCCGATCAGGCAGAATGCGACCCAGGATGCGGGTTCCTCCGGCCATGTCCAGTTGCTCAGGGCGAAAGGGGCGATCAGGATGGTGGCGATCCATGCGGAGTAGAATTGCTGCGTGGCCGCTGAATCGACGCCTGCCAGCCGACGAGTGAGTACCATGTAGAACGACGCCATCGTGACAGCGCAGAGCGAAAATACGATCGCCCAATGCACGTCTTCACCCCATGGCTGAGTCGCCACCAGCACGCCGAGGAAGCCGACGATGATCGCGGCCCAGCGCCGGGGACCGACCTTCTCGCCGAGGATCGGAATCGACAGGGCGCAGACCACCAGCGGCCCCGCGAAGAAAATCGTCGTGGTCAGGGTCAGGGACAGGTATTTGACGGCGGTGAAGTTGCAGACCGTCGAGCCGAGCAGGAAAAGACCGCGCAGGACTTCGAGCTTCATGTTCTCGGTATGAAAGAGCGCGCGGCCCTCCTGCGGCAAGACGATCATAAGTGAGATCAGCGCGTGGACGGCATAGCGCACGAAGACGACCTGCAAGGTGGCAAGGCCCGCTAGACTCAGCCACTTTGCACTCGTATCGATGCCGGTGAAGACCAGAAAGGCGAGCATCATCAGGATGATGCCCTTCAGGACGCTGTCCTCGACCGGTTCAACGCTCATAGGGGTGTTTTCGGGTAGGATCCCAAGATTTTTCCTGCAACGGCCTCCGCGCCGAAGCCTGCCTCAGCGGCGCGCGGCCCCGGCGCGGGGGCCGGGACAGGATCATACTTGGACATACGAAAACGGAGTATCAGGCCGTCAGCCCTTCCGGCTCCGGCAGGCCCGCGCTGCGGGCGGCGGCGGTGACGGTATTGGCGAGGAGGCAGGCGATGGTCATGGGGCCAACTCCGCCGGGGACGGGGGTGATGGCTCCGGCGACTTTTTCGGCGCTTTCGAAATGGACGTCACCGACGATCTTGTGCTTGCCCTCGCCCTTTTCGGGAGCGGGAACGCGGTTGATGCCGACATCGATGACGGTTGCACCCGGCTTGATCCAGTCGCCCAGCACCATCTCGGGCCGCCCGACGGCGGCGACGACGATATCGGCCTGACGCACTACGTCGGGCAGGTCTTTCGTGCGGGAATGGGCAATGGTGGGGGTGGCGTTGGCACCCAGTAGAAGCTGCGCCATCGGCTTGCCGACGATGTTCGAGCGACCGACGATCACGGCGTTCATGCCGCTGAGATCACCATGGAAATCCTTGAGCATCATCAACGATCCGAGGGGCGTGCAGGGGATCATCGCTTTGAGGCCCGCGCCGAGACGACCCACATTGACGACATGGAAGCCATCGACGTCTTTTTCCGGCGCGATGGTATTGATGATGAGGTCGGAATTGAGATGCGCCGGCAGGGGCAGTTGGACGAGGATGCCATGCACTGCCGGGTCGGCGTTCAGTTTCTCGACGATAGCCAGCAGGGTTGCCTCGTCGGTATCGGCGGGGAGCTTGTGCTCAAAGGAAGCCATGCCGGACTCGGCGGTCTGCTTGCCCTTGTTGCGGACATAGACCTGACTGGCCGGGTCTTCACCCACCAGCACCACCGCGAGGCCCGGCTTGATGCCGTGTTCCTCAACCATGCGCGAGACGTGGCCTGCGACTTTTTCCCGGACGGTGGCGGCAAAGGCTTTTCCGTCGATGATATGTGCGCCCATGGTGTTTTCCTTCTTGTGTTCCCGCCGGGTCTGGCATCCGGTCTCGTGACCGACTAAACCTTTCCTCAAGCGCATTAGGGACAGAGACCAGACATGGCAACCATCGGATTCATCGGCATCGGCAACATGGGCACCGGCATGGCCCGCAATCTGGTCGGTTCGGGTCATGACGTGACGGTGTTCGATCTCGACACCGAAAAGGCCAAGGGCATCGAGGGGGCTACTGTCGCGGCCTCCGGTGAGGAGGCGGCAAAAAACCGCGATATCATCATCACGATGCTACCTGCCGGTCCCGTCGTCGCGAAAGTGTATCGCGAAACGATCCGTCCCAATGCTGCGCCTGATACCCTCTTCGTCGACTGCTCCACCATCGATGTCGAAACCGCCCGCGTCCTTGCCGAGGAAGCGCACGGGGATGGCTTTGCGATGCTCGACGCGCCGGTATCCGGCGGCGTGGCCGGGGCGGAGGCGGGAACGCTTGCCTTCATGGTGGGGGGGAGCGCCGCCGGTTTTGCGAAGGCCGAGTCGATCCTCTATGTCATGGGCGCGAAAGTGGTTCATTGCGGCGAGGCCGGCGCGGGGCAGGGCATCAAGATCTGCAACAATATGATGCTGGCCATCCAGATGATCTCGGTTGCGGAAGGGTTTGCATTGGCGGAAAAGCTGAACCTCGATCCGCAAAAACTGTTCGATGTGTCCAGCGCCGCCTCCGGTCAGTGCTGGTCGCTTACCACCTACAGCCCGATGCCCGGTATCGGGCCGAAAACCTCCGCCGATAACGGTTACAAGCCCGGTTTCGCTGCTGCGCTCATGCATAAGGATCTGAGCCTCGCGATGGAGGCAGCCGACGCCTCCGGGGCCGACGTCGCCTTCGGTCGCGCGGCTTTCGACGCGTATGATCGGATGGTCGAGGCGGGCGAGGCGGGGGTCGATTTCTCCGGTATCATCCGGGGCAAGCGCGGGGTTCAATAGGGCGTAATGGCCCCCTTGAACGCGTCAAAGCGGCCAATGCGCCGCTCCCTTTTTGCAGACAACGTCTATCGGGCCTTTGACCTCGCCCTTCCGTGCGATAGATCAGCACGGAAAGGCGCGGGGGTTATCCTCGCGCCCGTCATCGACAATTATGGGGATATTGAACAATGGCTTTTGAACTTCCTGACCTGCCCTACGCCCACGATGCGCTTGCTTCGGGTGGAATGTCGGAGGAAACCCTCCAGTATCACCACGACATTCACCACAAGGCGTATATCGACAAGACCAACGAGATGATCGCGGGCACCGATCATGAGGGCAAGGCGCTCGACGAGATCATGGTCGCCGCCTACAAGGCCGAGAATACTGGCCTGATGAACCAGTCCACCCAGGCGTGGAACCACATCCAGTTTTGGAACTGGATGAAGCCGAATGGCGGCGGCGCGATGCCTTCCGAGCTGGAAAACCGCATCAAGGACAGCTTTGGCAGCGTCGACGATTTCAAGAAAGCGTTTCAGGCGGGAGGCGCGGGCCAGTTCGGCTCCGGCTGGGTCTGGCTGACGCTCAACGGCGACAAGCTGGCCATTCTCGCGACGCCGAACGGTGTGAACCCCGAATGTGTGGGTCAGACTTCGCTGCTCGGCTGCGATGTGTGGGAACATTCCTATTACATCGATTTCCGTAACAAGCGGCCTGCCTATCTGGAGAACTTCCTCGACAAGCTGGTCAACTGGGAAAACGTGGCCGAGCGCCTGTCGAACGCAGGCGCAGCCTGACCGAGACCGCCGTGCCGACATCTGGAAAGGACGCCCGCCGGGGCGTCCTTTTGGCGTTATGGGCCTTCGTTATCTGGGGGCTGTCGCCCCTGTTCTTCGCCCTCGTGAACGATGTGCCCCCTATGGAAGTGGTCGCGCATCGCATCCTGTGGTCCCTGCCGGTCATCGCGTTCTATGCCGCCCTGACCGGGCGGTGGCAGCGGTTTCGTCAGGCGGGGCGTGAGGGGCGAACGATGCTGGCGCTGATTACGGCGACGGCGTTCATCTCGGTCAACTGGTTCGGCTTTATCTATGCCATCCAGATCGGTCAGACGGCGCAGGCAAGTTTCGGCTATTACATCTATCCCATTATCGCCGTGCTCATCGGCGCTCTGGTCTTCCGAGAGAGGATCACGGGCCTGCAATGGATCGCGGCGGCGCTGGCCGCGACCGGGGTGCTGATGATCGCCGTGGATCGCGGCGAATTGCCGTGGATCGCCCTGATCGTCGCCGTAACCTTCGCGGTCTATGGCGTGATCCGAAAGATGGTCACGGTCGGACCGCTGGTCGGCGTGTTATGGGAGCTGACCCTCGTATCGGGACCGTTGTTTGCCTATCTCTGGTTCGTGGGGGGCGGTGTGTTCTTCGACGATATGCGCACGGCATTGCTGCTCATCGGGTGCTCGCTGTTCACGGGCATCCCACTTGTGATGTATGTGGAGGCCGCGAAACTGCTGAAATTCTCGACGGTTGGCGTGCTTTTCTATCTCAACCCGACGCTGCAATTCGTTTCCGCGTTGATCCTGGGCGAAACCATGAGCCTGCCCGTGTTGGGCGCGTTTGGTGTCATCTGGGCGGGGGTCGCGCTTTATTGCTACGATCTGATGCGCCGCCGCTGATGCGCTACGATGCCGCCTGTCTCTGAAGTCGGGGCAGCGTTCGGCACATGGATTTCGGCGGGCTTCAATCCTTTAGGGCCAGCTTCACCAGATCGATCAATTCGAGTTCGGAAAAGGGTTTGCACAATCGCCCGAACACGTCCAGCGCGTCGAGCCTGCACCGGACATCCCCCGTTATCGCGATGATGGGGAGGCCGGGAAAGCGTTCGCGCACGTTCGCGATTGCCGTTTCACCGCCGACGATGGGCATGGCGATATCGGTGATCAGAACATCGGCATTCGAGATCAGGTCGGAATCGCTGGAGGCGACGCCGTCTTCGAAACTCGTGACATTGAACCCAGCGTCACGCAGTTGAGCGGATAGGACACGACGCAGTGGTCGCGAGTCTTCCATCAGAAAAACTTCGGCCATAGATACCCTAGTCTGGTTCTCGACCCCCATCGTCTGACGTATAACAACGGCGTGATCTTTGAAAGGTGGATTATCGCGATGCGTCTGAATTGTATCGGAAAAGCCGCAGGCCCCGATTACCCCAGCGCCATCTCAACCGCTTCCTCCGGCGTCTTCGCCACGGAATAGAAGCCGTTGAACCGCGAGTGCATGAACCCGGATTCCGCGAAATGCGTGAACAGGTCGAGCAGGCGGGTCCAGTAGCCGTTGGTATCGACGAAAACGAGAGGTTTCTCGTGCAGCCCGAGCTGCCGCCATGTCAGCGTCTCGATGGTCTCGTCCAGCGTGCCGGGACCACCGGGCAGCACGATGAAGGCGTCGGCATTGGCGAACATGACCTTCTTGCGCTCGTGCATCGTCTCGGTGCGGATGAGGGTGGTGCGGGAGTCGGTTTTGCCTTCATGGGCGGTGAGAACGCCGGGAACCACGCCGATCACCTCGCCCCCCGCCGCGAGAGTTCCCCTCGCCGTCGCGCCCATCAGGCCATTATCCCCCGCCCCGTAGATCAACCCCGCGCCCCGCTCGGCGATGGTCTTGCCCAATGTCGTGGCCGCCTGCATGTAGGCCTCGTCCTTGCCGGGGGAGGAGCCGCAATAGACGCAGATCGTGGGTTTGCCGTGCATGGGGATGCTCCGCTTAGTGCACCCCGTCAGGCCACAGAACCACCCGGACGGTGCGCATGAGGATGAAGATGTCCAGAAGGACGTTGAAGTTCTTTACGTAGTAAAGGTCGTAGCGCAGCTTTTCCCGCGCGTCTTCCTCGGTCGCGCCATAGCGGTACTTTATCTGCGCCCAGCCGGTAAGACCCGGTTTCACGCGATGGCGCTCGGCGTAAAACGGCATCTTCTCTTCGAGCTGCTCGACGAAGAAGGGGCGCTCGGGGCGCGGCCCCACGAGGCTCATCTCGCCTTTGAGGATATTGAGAATCTGTGGCAACTCGTCGATCCGCGTCTGGCGCAGGAAGCGGCCCACGCGGGTCACGCGGCTGTCGTTCTCCTGCGCCCATTGAGGCTTTCCGGCGACTTCCGCATCCGAGCGCATCGAGCGGAATTTCACGATTTCATAGGGTGCGCCGTTCAGGCCCACGCGGGTTTGCCGGTAGAAGACGCCGCCGGGGCTGTCGAGCCGAATGGCTAATGCGGCGAAGATCAGGATGGGCGACAGGACGAGAACCGCCGCGCCCGAGACGAAGATATCCAGCGCCCGCTTGGCCCGCATCGACCAGGCCGCATACCCGGTATTGCGGGCGAAGATGAAGCGTGCGGGGTAGAGGTTCTCCAGATCGACCTTGCCCGTTTCCTGTTCGCCGAAATCGAGCGAATCGAGGATACGCATGCCGGCAGCCTTGCAATCGAGCAGCGCGGCGGCGGGCAGGGGCGCAGAGCGGTCGGCCACGACGATCTCCGTTGCATCGAGTGCCTTGGCGCGGTCCAGCAGGCCGGCACCGGCATCCGCAGGATCGATCACGCAGATCACCTTGCCGTCGCCGTCGCCGAGCCGCGCAACCTCGCGCACCGATTCGCCCGATGCCGCGCCGCCGATGACGAGGATACGCCGCTGCAACGGCACGAAGCGCAGGAATCGCCCGAAGATGTAGCGGGCAACCGCCACCGCCCCGTAGGAAAAGGACGCGCAGGCGATGGCGTAGAGCGGCGAAACCCAGATATCCCCGAAGACATAGACGATCCCGAAACCCAGTCCGGCACCGACGACACAGGCAACGCCCAACCGCTCGGTCATCGTGGCCAGATTGGCGCGGGCATCCGGTTCGTAGATGCCGAGTGCGAGCATCATCAATATCGTCAGAATGGCGGGCAGGGTTGCAGCGCTCGTCAGGCCGGACGGCCCGTCGGGCGAGTGGACCACCAGTGTGGCGATCACGAAGATTGCCGCATAGACCGTCAACGCCTCGATCAGCGCCAGAACGAGGACTGAAGTCCTCACGGAATGACCGAAAATTCGTACCATGTTTAGGGGGTGCTCCGCCTCTGTTCGGAACGATCATAATCCGTTGCAGTTGAGCATTTCTGAAGACTCTGGAGCGATCTTTGACTCTCTGGCCTTTACCGGCCGCAAGAAGGATCGCCCCGCCATGCGCGCTACTCTCTGTCTCGCTCTTGCCGTCATGCTCGCCGGATCGGCGGCCCATGCCGATGGAGCCTTTCTGTCCCGCCTGTCCTCCAATTCCGGTGCCATGGCGGTGGAGAGACCACGCGGAGCGGATGCGGTGGTGGGCGTGCGCCTCGAAGGGCTGCGCGGACAGGAGGGGCGGGTGACGAGTTTCGGTCAGGTGTTCCGCAAGGGAGACTGGCCCAGAGGCAAAGCGCTCGTTGCGGATGCGGGCGGCAAGCGCATTCCGCTTCAGACCGATATCAAGGCCCGTCATGCCGATGGCTCGGTACGCCACGCGATCCTGTCTTTGCGCAACCCGCCCGCCCGAACCGTGCAGCTTGCTCTGCGGGTCGCGGATGCTGCGCCGAAGGATGAGCCGCTCGATATCGCGTCGGTCCTCGAGCGCGGTTACGACCTTGCGGTCGTCTTCGATTTCAAAGGGCGCAAGGTCACGCTCGATGCCGCGAAACTGTTGGAGCAGGCAGTGAAATCGGATTCTGACCTTTGGCTGCAAGGGCCGTTCGCCTCCGAGATTCGCATCGAGCGGCGGCTGACGCAGCAATTGACCGCCATCTTCGATATTCGGGCACAGGTGGACGGGGCGGTTCGTACCTCTGTTTCTATGCATAATGATTCGATGTACGAGACCAACAATCTCGATATTGCCTATGGCTACACGATCCGCATGAGCGGGCAGGCGATGGTCGAGCGCAAGGTCACGCATCGCCGCTATGCCAATTGGCGCGAGATCGTCTGGGCGGGGGCGCAGCCATCGAGCGCGCATGTGGCCTATGACTTCCCCTACATGATCGCGACCGGGGCCGTGTCTGCCTATGATCCTGAACTCAGGATCGACCGCCGCACTCTCGAAAGCTGGCCAGAAAGGCTGGCCGAGGCCGATACCGAACCGTTAGGCAATGCCCTGATCCATAAGGCGATGACGGCAAGGGGTGGGCGCGGGGATATCGGTCTGGTGCCCGAATGGACCCTCGCATGGATGCGGACGCAGTCGCCGCAGCATCATCATGCGATGATGGAAACTGCCGAGGCGGCAGGGTCCGTACCGTGGCATCTGCGCGATCCGTCTACCCAGCGTGCGCCCTCTCTGGACGATCATCCTAAATACTGGATGGATGCGCGGGCCACACAGGCCGCGAATGGCCATGGGCCGATCAAGACGGCGGTGGATGGCTGGCAGATCGACAGCGCGCATCAGCCGGACCTGACCTATGTGCCGTATCTCATCTCCGGCGAACGCTATTTCCTCGATGAGCTGCACGCGCAGGTCGCCGCCGGTCTGTTCATGCATAGCCCGAGGGGTCGCGAGGGCGCCGCCGGAGCGTCTCGCAGGATGGATGTGCGCGGGCAGGCCTGGCTCAACCGCACCCATGGCCATGCCGCGTGGATCACGCCCGACGCCCATCCGGCCAAGGACGCCCTGACCGACAAATTCCGTGCGCGGATGGCGTGGTATGCCCGCGCCTATCGACGCGAAGACCGGCTTGGCGGCTCCACCGACATCGAGACGGCGGGCTGGATTGAGGGGGTCGATCCGAGAGGCCCGCTCAGGCATTGGCAGCAGGACCAGTTCACGTCGGCGCTGGCGCAGGGCGCGCGGATGGGCTTTGCGGAGACGGGGGGCATCTTCGGCATGATGCGGCCCTATCTTCTGAACCGTTTTCTGCGTGACGATTTCAATCCGCGATGGGGCACGGCCCCCGAAACGATGCACCGTGACAGTAAGAGTGGTGCGCCCTATGCCACTTGGCGACAGATCGTTCAGGCCAATATCAATGCCCGTCGCTTCGATCCCCGTCCCAAGGTCCAGATGGGTGATCCCGATAAGGCGTGGAGTGCCGCTGCTCAGGCCCGCGCGGGCTATGCGGCGATGCTCGGGGCCTTTGCCGATCCTTTGCTCGCCGAAGCCTATGCAACGCTTGTACGCAATACCCAAGGAATGCAGGGCGGTGAGAGTGGCTTCGGGGTGCATCCGAAATGGGCCATCGTCCCGGTCTTTCCCGACGGGACGACCCTGCCCCTCGCCCGTCACAACGTCGTGGACGGTCGGGCCAAAGGATCACGCGGCAACGACCTGCTCGCTGGAGGGCCGCAGGCGGATATGCTGCTCGGTGAAGCGGGCAACGATATCATCGCGGGGCTGGACGGCAACGATACCATCGCCGGTGGGCTTGGTTTCAACCTGCTTGCGGGTGGACGGGGCGACGATCGCATCGTGGCCGAAGGCGGCATCACCATCGCCGCCGGAGGACCGGGAGCCGATATCTTCTACGTCGGACGCCTTGCCGAAGGCGGACCCGCCCCGCTAGGCCGATTGGAGATCATCGATTTCCGCCCAGGCGCCGACCGCCTCGCCCTGCCGCCGTCGCTACGCGATCACCCCGCCGTTCTGCGCGGCGCGAAGGCGGTGAAAGCGGGGACGTTGATCCCCTTGGGCAAGGGAGCATCCATCCTCCTGCGCGGGGTGAAGCCGAGGGACCTGCGCGCGGACACTCTTGCGATGCGGTAGGCGGACAATCGTCAACGGCACCCTTGCACCGCCCCGCCTGTCTGCTATCCCGTCCTGCGTACAGACAGGAGCGCACTCATGACCGACTATACCGTCATCCGATACGTCCTTGCGGGCGATGTGGCCGAGATTACGCTCGACCGGCCCGATACGCTCAACAGTCTCAACGCGGCCATGCGCTCGGAGCTGAAACATGCGGTCGAGCGGGCGCAGGCGGAGAAGGCCCGCGCGATCCTCATTACCGGCGAAGGGCGCTCGTTCTGTTCCGGTCAGGATCTGGGCGAGACCGAAACCGGCGTCCCCGATGTGGAGCGCACCCTGCGCGAGGAATACGAGCCGATGGCCCGCGCGATTCTCGATTGTGATCTGCCGATCGTCGCGGCGGTCAACGGCACGGCGGCGGGGGCAGGGGCGAGCCTTGCGCTGCTCGCCGATCTTGTCATCGCGGGCCATACCTCGCAATTCGTGATCGCCTTCGCGCGGATCGGCCTCATGCCCGATGTGGCGCTTACCTATTTCCTGCCGAGGCAGGTCGGCCTCTCCCGTGCCATGGGCATGGCCATGACCACCGAACCCGTCGATGGTCAGCGCGCCGCCGATTGGGGGCTCGTCTGGAAATCCGTCCCCGATGACAAGCTGATGGAGCAGGCGCGGGCGTTGACCGGAGCGCTGGCGAAGGGGCCTACCCGTTCGTTCTCATTGATCCGTAAAGCCATGCGCGCCAGCCTCGACAACGATCTGTCCGCTCAGCTTGTCCATGAGGCGAAAGGGCAGGGTGAAGCGGCCTCCACGCGCGATTTCCTCGAAGGAACGACCGCGTTCCTCGAAAAGCGGATGCCATCCTTCGAGGGCCGATGAGCGCCCTCTGGCGCTTCGTCTCGCTACAGGCCCGCGCTGCCATCTTCGGCATCGGCATCCTCGTCCTGCTGTTCGCCACAAAGGCCGTCTGGCAGGATGATTGGCCGCTCTATCGCTATGATTTCCTGTTCATTGCGGTGGTGGCAGGGCAAATCTGGCTACTGGCGACCGGGCGCGAGACATGGCGTGAGGCGAAGGTCATCGCTGTCTTTCACGTCGTCGGCGTGGTGATGGAGGTTTTCAAGACCGCGATTGGCTCGTGGCAATACCCGGAGGCATCGGTGCTGGCCATCGGCGGCGTGCCGCTGTTCACCGGGTTCATGTATTCGGCAGTGGGTAGCTATATCGCGCGCTTTTGGCGGTTGGGCGATATGCGGCTCGAGCGCGCGCCGCCGCAATGGGCCGCGATCATGCTGGCGGTGGCGATCTACGTGAATTTCTTCACGCATCACTATATCGTGGATTTCCGCCTTGGCCTCTTCGTCGTCATCGCGCTGCTCTATGGCCCCGCGATCGCGCAGTTCGGCGAGGATGGACCACGGGTGCCCGTCCTCGTCCTCTTTGCTCTCACCGCGATCCTCATCTACATCGCGGAGAATATCGGCTCGCTGACCGGCACCTGGCTCTACCCGTCGCAGCAGGACGGGTGGCGACCTGTGCGACCGGGCAAGCTCGGCGCGTGGTTCCTGCTGATGACGATCAGCTTCGTCCTCGTCCGAACGATCCGCGAGTCAGCGGAGCGTCGATAGAAGCGATTCCGCCTCGTCCCGCGCCGCGAACTTGCCGCTGCCGTCGAGCACACCGGTCAGGATCGTCCGGGCCTCAGCGCCTCGGCCTGCCTTCGAGAGAGCGGCGGCGTAGTGGTAGCCGATCTCGGGATTGTTCGGAGCCATCTTCGCCGCGCGCGACAGCAGTGCAAGGCCCCGATCCAGCTTGCCGTATTCGACCAGCATCCAGCCATAGGTATCGGCGACTTCCGGCGCACCCCCGGCGGCCTTGAAAGCCCGCTCGGCATAATCGAGCGCGTCTGGACGCTCCGAGCGGTGGCGCAGCCAAGCATAGTTGTTCAGAGCCACAGGATTGCCCGGTTCCAGCTTCAGGAAGTCGGCATAGACCGCCTCGGCCTCTGCATAATCTTCGCGGTCCATCAGGGCGGTTGCATAGGCGATCATGGCACCGCGATCACGCGGGTGCCTGGCAACCCAGTCTTTCAGCCCCTTCTTCGCCGCATCCTCCCGCCCGGCCCGGACGCGCGCGCCATAGAGGGCGGTGGCCGTGCGGCTGTCTGGTTTGCGGTTGAAGGCCTGTTCCAGCACTTCGACCCCGACGATAGGCTGACCCATCTCGGCGGCCACATGGGCCATAAGACGGGCAGAGGCTCCGGCATCGTGGCGCGAGAGCGCCTGTGCCGCTTCCTTCGCCACACCGGCTTCGCGCCGCTCGATGGCCAAGGTTGCCATGGTTCCGGCGAGACCGACATGGCCCGGCCAGCGTTTCAACCCGAGGCGCAGGGCCGCATAAGCATCCTTCGGACGGCCAGCCGCTGCCAAGGCTTCGGCCCGGATCACGACCGCACGGGGCGAATCAGGCGAGCGTTTTGCCAGTCGGTCGGCGGCGTCCACTGCTGCTTCGCCCGCTTTTGCGTCGATCAGCGATGTTGCTGCGAAGGACATATCTTGGAGCGACGCATTCTTCATCTTGGAGAGGCGAAGGGCCTCACGGGATGCGTCATCGCTGCGACCGGACAAGATGGCACCGCTGATGAAAGCCGCTGAGATTTCCGCCGAATCGGGCAATCTCTGCATCCCTTCGGCCAAGGCCGTCATCGCTTCATTGCTGCGTCCGCTCTCTGCAAGATGCCGCGACAGGCGCAAGGTCAGAAACTCGCTGCGCGGATTGTTGGCGACCATCTTCCGCAGGCGATCAATGGTCGTGCCCGGAGAGGGATCAAGCTGTTCGAGAGCGACATGCGCGGCGAGCAGTTCCGGTTCTGCCGACAGGGCCGCATCAAGCTGACGGCGCGCAGCATCGGTATCGCCACGGGTCGCTTCGATCCCGCCACGCAGGGCGAGCACGCGCGCCGCCCGCTGCGTTGCGTCGGGCAGACCGTCGAGGGCGTTCTGTGCCGTCTCCGTGTCTCCATTGGCGAGGGCATTGCTGGCCTTCAGAATGGCCACGCGCAGGGTCGGATCGCCTTCCGTCGCGGGGTCGAGCAGTCTCAGGGCATTTCGGGCATTGCGCTGTTCATCGGGATTGCCGGTCTGCTCCAGCACTGTGAAATGATTGCGGGCGTCGTCGAAGCGGTCGAGCGTCAGATAGGCGCTTGCCAGCCGACGCCGCGTGCTGGTGTCATCCGGCGTTTCGGCCAACAGTTTTTCGAGGATATCAACGGCGTTGCTCGGCTGACCCATCCGCATCCGAACGGTTGCGAGGGCGCGGCGGGCATCGAGATTGTCCGGCTCCATCGCGATATAGCGCAGGAACAGGGAATCGGCCTGACTGTATTCCTTCCGCTCGGTCTTGATGAGGGCGCCGAGCAGAACGGCGGGGGCGAAGCGGTCGAAGCTGCGCTGAAGCTGCGTAAAGCTGTTGTTCGCGGCGTCGTAATCGCCTTCGGCGAAAGCGATTGCGCCCTCAAGGTAATGGGCGATGGGCGCAGCGGATGACAGCTTTTTGACCGTCCTAGCGTCCTTACGTGCCCGCTCGATATCGCCATTCGCGAGCGATGCCCGCGCACGGGAGATCAGCGGACCGACATCGTTTGGCTGAAGTTCAACGGCCTTGTCGAAGGAATAGAAGGCGGCGTGTTTGTCACCCGTAATGAGCGAGACTTCGCCGCGCAGAATCCAGCCCGGCGCGTAGTCGGGCTTGCCCTTCACGATCTCGTCCACCTTGTCGGTGGCGCGGACGTAATCCTTGCGGGCAGCGTAGACGCGAGCGAGGCCGAAATGGCCCTCGACGCGGCGGGGATCGATGGCAAGGATGTCGCGGTTGGCCTGTTCGGCTTCATCCAACCGGCCAAGCTCGACGAGAGCTGCCGCGCGAATGACCAATTTCTGGGACATCAGGTCTTCGGTTGCCGCGTTACCCGTGACCGCCGCCAGCGCGTCCTTGGGCTTGCCGTTTTGCAGCGCGATTTCGCCTAGCAGGACGGCGCTCTCGTCGCTCGGTGCGAGGCGGTGGGATCGCCCGATTTCCTTCTCCGCCGTTTCGAGGTCACCACCCAGCAGCGCGATCTTGCCGAGTATCAGGCGGGCAGGCGCGTGGTCGGGATTGGAGCGCAGGACATTCTTCAACTCAATCGAGGCATCGCGTAGCTTACGTTGGTCGAACAGCTTTTCAGCGCGCGCAAAGGTCTCGTCCGTGCCGGTGGCATAGGCTTTGGCGAGGACGGGTGCAGAGGTGGCGACCGTGCCGCCAGTCAAGGCGAGGGCGATTGCGAGGGCGGTGAGAGGATGACGCGACATGGGGGGACTCCGGCTTGATGCGTGGATCGCGCACACCATGCCGTGAGGAAGGTTTCTCTCCCCTTAAGCCGCCCGATCCAGTCGAGCCGAATCATCTATTTTTGAAACGAAACGGTCGAGCATCAGCACGGTCCAGAGGGCGCGGCTGGTGTCGGCACGTCCGGTTTTGAGGTCGCCCCAGAGGCTGCGCAGGGCATCGCGTTCGACCAGACCGGATTCCAGCAGGATCGAGCCTTCGGTCAGGCGTTCCATCTCGGCCGCGAAACGCCCGGTCATCCAATCGCCGATGGGGGCGACGAAGCCGCGTTTCTTGGCGTCGAGGATGGTATCGGGCACCTGCGCGCGCAGGGCGGCTTTCAGGACGCGCTTGCCGGAGAAGCCGTCGAGCTTGAGATCGGTCGGCAGGCGGGCGGCCCAATTGGCGAGGTCGATATCCAGCAACGGATTACGGACCTCTACCCCCGTGGCCATGCTTGCCCGGTCCACCTTCACAAGCATCCGCCCCGGCAGCCACGTCATCAGGTCCACGTATTGCGCACGGGCCAGTGGGTCGTCGGTATTGGCCTGCAACGCATGAACGCGCAGCAGGTCGGCGGTCGAATAGGCATCGATCCGGGCATCCGATCCGAGCAATCGATCGCGGTCTTTCTCGCGGAGGATCGCGGTAGCGCGGAACAGGCCCCCCATGGCGTCGGTCGCCAATGACTCGAAGGTCGATTTTGCACGCAGGATGCGGGGGCCATTCGGCATCGCGGGATAGGCGCGTGCCAGTGGCCCGAACAACCCGCGACCGGCCCATCCGGGCATCCGGGCCTTCAAGTTCTCTTCGGCGAGATGATAGGGATACCGGCGGTATCCGGCGAACAGCTCATCGCCCCCATCCCCCGACAGCGCCACCTTCACATGCCGCGAGGCCATGGCGCAAAGATGTAATGTCGGCAGGGCGGAGGCATCGGCGAACGGTTCGCTGAACGCAGAACCCAGTCCATCGAGATCGGCCATGGCATCTGCCGTGACCCGCTCCACATGATGCCGTGCCCCATGTAACCGAGCGACCTCCGCTGCCAGCCCCGTTTCGTCCAGCGCCGGATCATCGAAGCCCATCGTGCAGGCATCCAGCCGCGGTCCCCGGATATCGCTGGCAATCGCCAGCATCGCCGCGCTGTCCACGCCGCCCGACAGGAACGTACCCAGCGGCACATCGGCCACCAGCCGCTTGCGCACCGCCGAGCGCAGTAGGGGCGTCAGTTGCTCCACCGCCGCGTCCAAGGTGCAGTTGCCCTGCGGATGGACCCGGATCGTCCAATATTTCTGCGGCTCCCGCATCTCGCCGCCGCGATCAAGCCGCAGCACATGGGCGGGGGGCAGCTTGTCGATGCCCTCGAAAATCGATTTTGGTTCGGGCACATAGCCGAGCGCCAGATAATCCGCCAGCGCATCGCGCCGGATCGGTGGCACGCCGTCGAGACCGGCCAGCACGGCATCGAGATCGGAGCCGAACAGCACTTCACCTGCCGATGTGCGCGTGTAGTAGAACGGCTTCTTGCCCCAGCGATCCCGCAGCAGGAACAGGCTTTCGCGGTCCTCATCCCAGATCGCGGCGGCGAAGAATCCGTCGAGCCGGTCGACGATACTTTCGCCCCAGATTCGCCAGCCGTGCAGCAACACTTCCGTATCGCAATCGGTGACGAACACGGCTCCCGCCGCTTCCAACTCGGTCCGCAGGGCGCGGAAATTGTAGATCATGCCGTTGAAGACGAGCGCCACGCGCCCATCCGCACTGACGAAGGGTTGCTCGCCACCCTCGGGGTCGATGATCGCAAGGCGTCGATGGCCAAGCCCAACGCCGGGTGCGAACCAGCGGCCTTCACCGTCTGGCCCCCGCCGCGCGATGGCGTCGGTCATGGCCTTCAGGCGGGTGGGCGACACCTCGCCCCGACCCTTCAGATCGACGATGCCTGCGATCCCGCACATCAGTCGAGCATCCCTGTAACCGGACCCATATCGGCGAGCAGCGCTTCGATGCTTGCGACGGCCTGCGCGCGATCTTCCGGTCTGTCATACTGTGCAGAAACGGCGATCACCGCCGTCGTCGCCGCGCCCCCCGTCAGCCGCGCGCGCAACTGTGCCAGCTTTGCCGTTTTCGGATCAGCGGTCAGTTCCCCGCCCGACAACACCCATGATGCAACCAGACGTGAGGAGAAGGTCGTCCCCATCTCCGCCATGACGTAGTGGGTCAACGCATCGCGCCGAGCGGTTACGGGCAGGCCGGTCTCTCCGGTTTTTAGCGTGACGGAGCCAAGCTGTGCCCGCTTCCAGACCTCGTCATCGTCAAAACGGTTCGACCAGTGCAGCGCCTCGGCGCCCTCGCGCTCATGCGTCCAGGCTGCGACGAACAGATCGACCGTATGCCTGCCATCCGTCAGGTGCAGGCGTTCCGCCTTATCGGCGGTGTCGAAACGCGGCACCCAGCGGTCAATCGCTTCGGCATCGACGGGCAGTACGCGCCAGCCTTTCGGCGCGACCCGCGTGACAATTTCCTGCGGCAGCGGCTCGGCAACCGGATCGGTCAGGGCCGCGACGGCGGGGCCACCCGTCAGGATCAGTGATCCTGCGATCAGGGCGGCAAACGCCCCCTGCCGCTGTACGGGCGCATTGTGATCCACGGGCTGCATCGCCGGATCGTCGATGACGCGGTCGGCAAAGCGACCGCCGACCCAGAGCATCAGCAACATGACGAGCGAGAAGAACACCCAGCCATAAACGAGGTGATCGACGCCCACCGCCAACGCATTGTCGGTCATATGTGCCAGCATCATGATGCCATAGGCGCGCAGGCAATTCGCGAAGACGGGAATGGCAACGGCAAGCGTCAGAAACAGCACCCATTTCCACCACTTATCATAGCTCAGATAAGCGAAGACGAAGGCGACGAAGATATTGGCGATCAGAAAACGGATACCCGCACAGGCTTCGGCCACTTCCCACAGGCCTGAGGACAGCTCGATCATCAGCCCTTCGCGATAGACCGACAGGCCGCTGAGTTGCAGCAGCCAGACCGAGACATCCGCCGTCAATTCTTGCAGCGCCGGGATCGCGAAATCGCCGAACGGCACCATGAAGGCGAGGAAAAGGATCGGAAATCGGAACCGCCGCGCGAAATCCCACCCCAGACACAGGGGCACCAGCGCCATCAGCGCGCCGACGAAGCCCGCGTGGCGCAGCAGGTTTACCCCCGCGATCTCTCCTGCGAACCAGATGGTCGCGAATCCGGCCAGCGGGACAAGGGCGCCGAGGGCTGGGGCGAGCATTAGCTTTGCCACTTCCTCGCGCCGTCGCCAGACGAGGTAGGCACTGACCGGAGCG
Organism: uncultured Neomegalonema sp.; assembly: GCA_938034615.1. Lineage (GTDB taxonomy): Bacteria > Pseudomonadota > Alphaproteobacteria > Rhodobacterales > Rhodobacteraceae > JAHDDY01. The sequence goes on from CALHLW010000017.1 coordinate 19,849, forward strand.
ACGAGGAAGCCGTGATTGTAGGTCGTGGTGTGCCACCAGATATCGACCATGCTCGCCAGTGTCTCGTATTGCGCCACGCACAGCACGACGACCATGATGGCAAGGCGCATCAACGGGCCGGTGAGTGTCTGTCCGGGGGCGGAAAGCTCCGAATAGTCGGTCGTGGTCATGCAGCGCTCCGGGATGCGGCGGCGGGATCGATGCTGCCAATGACCCGTTCCAGAGCCTCGATCCGTGCCGCCCAGCTATAATCATCCTCGATCAGCTTTCGTGCCGCTGCCGCAAGGGCAGCCGCACGGGCCGGATCGTCCAACAGGGTTGAGATCGCGTTTGCAAATTCCGCGCCGGTCGTCGCGACCGTCACGGCATTGCCATCCGTCGCGCCGATCCCGTCGAGGGCCGCCTCGGTGACGACCGCAGGCAGGCGCGCGGCCATGGCCTCCAGCACCTTGTTCTGCACGCCCCGCGCCAGTTGCAGCGGCGCGACGGCCAGATCGGCATGGATCAGATAGGGCTTCATATCCGGCACGCGGCCCGTGACCTCCACGTCATCGCGCGCGAGGGCTTGAACGGTTTTGGTCGGGTTCGATCCCGCGATCACGAACGTCACCTTGCGACCTGCTTCGCGCAGGGCAGGCATAGCCTCGTTAGCAAACCACGTCACGGCCTCGACATTCGGCACGTAATCCATCGCGCCGGTAAAGATCACCCGTGCATTGCCATCCGCCGGATAGGGCGAGGGCAGGGCGTCGGCATCCTGCCAACCTTCCAGTTCGACGCCGTTGCCGATGGCATGGACGCGGTCGGTCACGCCGGTCACGCGCTCGAAGAGGGCGGCTTCGTTGTCGGTGACGAACAGGCTCGCATCGGCGCGTTGGGCCAGCGTTCGCTCGGCATCGCGCATCAGCACTGCTTCGCGGGCATAGACCTTGCCCATCACGCCGCCCTGCGTCTCGCCGAGGACGCGCCATTTCTCGGAATCCACATCGACGAAATCGACGATCAGCCTTTCGGGCTGCGTCTCCAGCGCCGCGAGATAGGGCATGGTGCCGGAGGAATAGAGGAACACTGCGTCGAAGCGATGGGCGCGGGTCGTGCGGGCCACCCACTCCATCAGCGTCCGGTGCCGGAAATACGCGAAGGAAATCGGCTCCCGCCGCGCCATCGCCTCCACCGCCGCCCGTTGCCGCGAGCGCCCGCGCCCGTCCGCGATGCACGTCTCGACGCACAGGTCGTCCATCGCGTGCCGATGCTGCCAGTCATCGGGATCGTCCACCGGCGCACCGAGGAAGACGTCGTGGTTCTCCGCCAACCCCTTGATGAGATGATACGCCCGCAGCTTCTCGCCTTTATGGGGCGGATAGGGGATGCGATGGGCGAGGAAAAGGATTTTGGGGCGGTCATCGACCTTCATCGCGCTCACCCCAACTGCCGCGCAAGAAACGGCCCGACGCGCTTGGTCACGCCGAAGGGCAGCTTCTGCCACGTCTTCACGAAGCGCGCGTATTTGGGGTTGTTCGGGTTCACGTCCGGCATCTCTTTCGCCCGGATCAGATGATACTGGTAGGCGAGCGGCGTTGGCTCGAAACCCCAGTATTTCTTGTAATCGAACGATCCTGTTCCGACTTTGGAACGCCCGAAATCGAAGGTTTCGATCCCGGCTTCGCCCGCCCTCTCCATCAGATCCCAGTAGACGTGATCGAAAGCGTGCAGCTTGCGGGCCTCGACCAAGGCTCCGACGTAATAGGGGTAGACCGTGTCGCGATACCAGAAGGTCATCAGCGCCACGACCCGCCCGTGTTCGGTGGTTCCCACCGTCGAAATCTCGCAGGCATCGCCGAACGCAGACTTGAGCGTCGCATACCATTTCAGTGGCAGGATCGGTGTCCCCAGCGCGTGCAGATTGCGGGCATAGAGATCGTGAAACACCGCGACCGGGGCGTCGGTATCGATCACGAAATCGGCCTTGATCCCCTTGCGCACATCCGCGCGTTTCTTGCGGGGAACCGCCCTCAGCCGGTCTTCGGAGGTCGCCGCGATGGGTGCGCGGAAGCCTGCATAAGTTTCGTCTTTCGTGGGCCAGCCGTCGAACAGAGCGGTCTCGCCCCGGAGTTCGAGGCAATCGACCCCGCGCTCCGTACCCATCGCAATGGCCGCATCTGCCAGCGCGCCTGCTGTATTCTCATCGGTTGCGAGTATGCCGCCCCCGACCGAAAAGCCCGTCGAAATCAGCTTGTTGCCGAACAGCGGCGTCTTCAAATGCACAAGTGGTAGGATGCCCGCCACCTCACCCTCGATCCGCGCGATCAGATAGGGTGTGTCGTACCCCAGCCCATCGCGCACGGCATTGCGCCATGCCAGCGTGTGAAACGGTGTAGCATCGGCACGGGAGGCGAGAAAGCCCTCCCAATCAGCCTCGTCACCCGGCGAGAGCGGGGTGATCGTCGGCTTCAGCGCTCCCTGCTGCGGGAAGATCGTCGAGCCATCCATGATACGCCTCGTCCATTCGGGTCCAGGGGCCACTGGCGACGAGTCTTTGCAATTTTGATTCGCAACGACCGAGGCCAATCGTGTGGCGGAGCCTCGACTTTAGGGACGCGCCCTTAATGCGGGGTTGGCTTGGGTCGATTTCCCACGGATGTAGGTAAAAATTCGGCGGTACGCCCTCTGCCCGCATCCGCGCCATGTTTGCCCGCACGAGAGCCAGCGGGAACATGCGGAAGAATCCGCCGCCCCCCGCCGGTATGCGTCGTTCGCGCCAGAGAAGCGTCGTGATTGGAATTTCGAGCATCCCGGCAGTTGCTTCGCGGAAAGGATGACGCGGGGCATCAGGGTCGCCGTAGAGATCATGGGTGATCGGGTGCGAACTCGACGAATAGCTGTAACCTGCCTCAGCCAATGCTTCATAGGCCCACGGGCTGCGCGCATCGATGGAAAAACTGGCTGCGCGATAGCCGCGAACGGCGGCCCCGCCAATCTCTTCGAGCGTCAGGCGCGAACGGCGCACGTCTTCGAGGAAGGTGGCGCGGTTCTGATCGAAAACCGCGTAGTGGTCCTGTCCATGGCTGGCCAATTCATGTCCGGCATCCACGATCCGACGGATCAGGGCAGGGTGGTGATCGGCGACGCAGCCGAGGGTAAAGAACGTCCCCGTCGCGCCGCCATCGGCAAATATCTGGAGAATGCGGTCGGTATTGGCTTCGACCCGGCTCTCATGGCGGGGCCAGTCGGCGCGGTCGATGATGGAGGCGAACGCATGGACGTGGAAGTGTTCCTCCACGTCGATTGTCAGGGCACCCGGTAGAGTGTCGGTCATGCCTGTTTGAGCTGTGCGACGTCTTCGTCTTCGCTGCCATAGGCCTTCATGGCCAGATCGATCAGCTCGTGCACCGCTTCGTCATGTTCGGTGACGCGATCTTCGAGTTTTTCCAGGCGGCGGGCAATGACGGTCACGGCCCGTTCGATCTTTGCGAGACGATCACCGGAGATCGGCGCGCCACCGGCTGCGACGGGAGCGGCTTCTTCTTCGCCCGTCACTTCCTCGTTCTTCTGGTCCTCGATCACCGTCTCGACCATTGCGAGATCGACTTCGGAGGCTTCTTCGAGCGCAGCGAACAGCATGATGCGGTTCGACAGCGTGTTGATGAGGCGCGGTACGCCCTTGGTCTTGTCGTAGATGCGCGCGAAGGCCTCGGGCGCAAAAGCGGGATAGTTCTGCCAACCGACCATTTCGAGACGGTGGCGAATATATTCTTCGGTTTCCTCCGCGCTCATGGAGGCGAGTTTGTAGGAGGCGATGATCCGCTGCTGAAGCTGCGCGAGATCCTTGTGACCGACGGTCTGGAGGAACTGCGGCTGGCCAAGCAGGAAACTCTGGAAAAGAGGCTGCCCGCCGACATTGAAGTTGGAGAGCATCCGCAGCTCCTCCAGCGCGCGAAGAGGCATGTTTTGTGCCTCGTCCACCACCAGAAGGACTCGCTTGCCCATCTGGTTCTGCTCGATGAGGAACTCCTCGAAGGCGGAAATCAGGTCGCCCTTGTCGCGGGTATCCACATCGATTTCGAAAGCGTTGCAGATGAGGCGGATACAGTCATCCGCGTCCACCTGCGTGGTCCCGATCTGGGCGGCGACGATATCGTTGCCGTCCAGTTCGGAGAAAAGCTGACCCACGAGGGTCGATTTACCCGTACCGACCCCGCCGGTGATGACGATGAAGCCTTCGCCTTGGTAGAGGCCGTACTTGAGGTACGACATCGCCTTCCTGTGACCCTCGGACCCATAGAAGAACTTGGAGTCCGGGGTCAGGCGGAAAGGATTGGCGGTGAGGCCGTAGAATTCTTCGTACATCTCGTCACCCTTGGGTCTGGACCGGTACGCGGTCCGCTCGTTCAGAAGCTTGCCGTGACGCCGACGATGCCGGCGTTCTCCTTGAACTCATCGACAGAATCATCCGCGAATCGTTCCGTGTAAGTGTATCGCCCAAAAACGTTGACAATTTCGGTAAGCTGGTAGTTTAGCCCGGCACCAAGTGCCAAAGTGTCGAAATCATCCACGCTTGAGCCGTCCTGCGTGAAGCTGCTGTAGCCAGCGCCAAGCTCGGCGGAGAGGCGATTTGTCAGGGCGCGCGTCAAGCCGAGATTGGCCGAGACGACCGTTTCGTCATCGAACACCGCATCGAAGTCGCGATGCAGGACCGTGACGCCCGCCGTCCAACCGGTCTTTCCGAGTGACCCGGCAGCATTCGCGCTCAACGTATCAACGATCGCATCCGCGTCCTGTACCGCGAAGGTCGGGTTCAGGTTGTTGGCGAGACCACCACCGTTGCCGTTGAGGGCTGTGGCGAGGGCATCGTCGTTGTCGTAGTTCGAGAACTGGACGCCGCGGCGTGCCGCCAACGAGAGCGCGAGATTACGCTGCGCCGCATAGGTGAGCGCTGCGCCGTAATCCATGCCGTTGTAGCGATAGCCGACGAATGCCTGGCTGGAGAGACGCTGGCTCGGCTGATAGCGCACGCCGACATTCCCGTAGACGCCTGCATAATCGTCGTTCACATTTTCCGAGAAGTGATCATACCCAGCATTGGCGGTGACAGCGAGGGTGCGCGAGACCGGCACATCGACGCTGACATAAGACGTCCAGCGATCCAGATCCTCGTCATCCGACTCGGGGTCGAAGCGCTCGTATTCGGTGACAGCGGCCCAACCGAAGCGGCGGAACTTGCGCGGATCGGAGGTCAGCGACGCGCGGCCTGTATGCGAGAAACCGCCATCGATCTCGTCATCATAGGCTTCGCCGCGACCCGTGTAGCGCAGCTCTGCATTTGCCCAGCCGCCGATATTCTTGCGGATCGACGGACTGACGAGACCATAATAAGCGCGGCTGCGGTTGTCGCGGTTGGCAAGTGGGTTGCCTGAGAAGCGGTCATCGGAATCGACGTAGACTTCGGAGACGCCTGCACCGACATCGAGATACAAGAGGTTCGGCACGATGGCGGCGGACCAACCCGTATCGAGATTGTGGCGCAGGCCGTCTTCGTTCGTGTCGTTGAGATAATGGTCGTAGCTGGCCGCATAGGCGACCTGACCCGACAGGCGCTCGCTCTGGATCGCGACATCGACGCCCGCCGTGGCGGTGAAGATCGTTTCGTCCTCTTCAAAGCCATCGGGATCGAGGTTGATGTTATCGGAATAGCTGACCGACCCTTCGACGAAAGGCGTTACCTGCGTTGTCCAACGGCCCCGCGTGACGGGGGCATTACGCTGGATGGTTCCGGGGCGGGCCGTTGCCGCGCCGACGCTGACCGGCGCGATGGGGCCGGTAGCGCCGTTCTGGTACACGTCGCCATACGCATCGTCTGTTACCGGGATTCCGCTGGTCGCGTAGCCGCCGGAGTAAACGCGCTCTCCGGCGGTTTGTGCGACGAGCGCGCTGGAGACTGCTGCGATGACAACGGCGCTACCGGCGGCCAGAAGCTTGTTGCGTGCAGACAGGCGAGGGGCCTTACGGCTGGGCTTGATTGTATGCTTCATAATAGCTTCCGAATTGCTCGGTGCGGTTTCCGACGGTTGTCTTGTTCAGCACCAGGTTGACGTTCTGGTCGGTCCCAAGCAAATCCAGTGCCGAGTCGACGGCGGCGCGCGAAGTTTTTTCCGCATCGACGACCATGACGACCTGACCGGCGTGCTCCGCAAGCGCAACAGGCTCGGTGCTGGCCAGCAGAGGCGGGCCATCGAAGATGATGATGCGGTCGGCGTAGCGCTCGGCCATATCCGCCACGAGCGTCTCCATACGTTCGCCCCCGAACAGGTCGGTCGCGGATGCCACCATGGCACCGGCGGCGAGATAGCTGAGCGACTTGTCCTTCTCGCGAAGCAAGACGTCCGGCAATGATCCATCATCTTCCAATAATAGGTCGGTCAAACCGGGAAGATCATTCCGTAGCCCCAAGATCTTCGACATCGAAGGCCGCGCCACATCGCCGTCGACGAGCAGGACATTCAGACCTTCATCGAAGATGATCGACAGGGCGAGGTTCATCGCAACGAAGCTCTTGCCTTCGCTGGGGCGGGCGCTGGTGACGAGGATGACGTGGTTTCGGTCGTCCCGTCCCGCCTGCCCCTTCTTTTTCTTTGCCGACAGGGACATCCGCTGCATCAGGCGACGCTTGATGAGGCGGAATTCCTCCGAGATACGTGACCGGCGGACCTTTGGCGTGATGAAGCCAAATTTCTCCAGTCGGGCATAATCGAAGGAGAATTCGCGGCTGCGTACCTGTGGTGGGGGTGGCGTTGCGGCGGCTCTCTTCGGCTCGGCGGATTCTTTGGTTGTGCGAAAGGCATCACCGAAAGCCTGGATATCCTCATCCGATACTTTTGGCTCGGTACGGGGTCGTTCGCCTTCGCGCTCCCAGGCGTCGATATCGTCGAGGATCGAGCGATCCTTGCGATTCTTCGCAGGCACAGGGGCAAGGCGTTTTGGCCCTTTCCCGCTTTGGGCGACGCGCTGTCCTGACGTGGCACGGTCGATAATGCTCATAGTGTGTCCTCCCGCGCGCGAAGGCGGCGGGAGGATCTCCCGCCGCTCGCCCGCAATTTACTTAGATCAGCGCGCCGAATGTCTTGCTCACAGCCTCGATCAGGCCAGCCACATCGGGCCGCCAGAGCGTGACGTGATAGCGGTACGTCACCCAAGCGAAGAGGGTTATGAGCGCGGCAATGACGGCGAGGTACAAGAGGTTCCCCATCACCGTGCGCGTCTTTTGTCCCGCTGTCCCGATCATCGAGATGCTGCCAAGAACCGGCAGGTCGAAGGCGTTCTTCATGTGGGTGATGGTCGGCATGTTGTCGGACATCTGTATCCGCATGAAGGCCGTGCCGACCCCTGCACCCAGCGCCATGAGACCGGCACCGAGGAACAGGACCAGACGGTTCGGTCCGGCAGGGGTGACGGCGATTTGCGGCGGCTCGATCACCCGGAAATCGACGAAGTTCTGGCGGTTCGGGTCGCCAATGGCGATCAGCTTTTCAAGGCGTTCGCGATGACGCTCAACCTCTGCTGTGTATTTGTTCCGCTCGCTTGCCATCTTCTGAGACGCCTGCCTCACTTCAGGCGTGCCCGCGAGCGTGGCCTGAAGCTGGGGAAGTTTTCCGCGCAGTTGGGATAGCTGACGTTCGGTGACAGTCAGTCGACCCTGCCTCTGATCGATCTGCGAGCGCAGATCAGCGAGAGCCGGGTTCGGGCCGTAGATTTCACGCGGCTGGGCCTGCTGGATCGGACGATTGCTTTCGATCTGCCAGTTCCGGTATTCGGCATCGACCTGCGCATTATGGGCAATGGCCTGCTGGATACGCGATTGCAGGGCGGCATTCGCCTGTTGTGCGGCGGCCTGAAGCCCGTTGAGCTGGGCCTGCACGTTGGCGGCACGCTGCTGGGCGGCGGCGACGTCGGGATGCTGCGGCGTCAGGCGTTGCAGAAGCTGCTGCACCTCACCCTGCACGGCGCTGGCCTGAGCTTGAAAGGCCATAAGTTGCTGTTCTTCCGGGGTCGGACCTTGCGGAATCGGCATCTTCGTCCCGTTGGGCGGCGGAATGTAAGGGCGCTGCTGCTGTTGCGGCTGCACGACCCGTTCGAGGATTTGGGGTGGTGTGCTGGCGAGGCGCGAGCGAAGACTGGAGAGTTCCTGCTGATAGAGCAGCCGGTCGCTTTCGAGCTGTGCAATCTGTCCTTCGACTCCGCGTTTCTCACTGGCAACCGCCGGTGCACCGGCGAGGGCGTCGCGATACCGGCGCTCATGGGCTGCGATTCGCCCTTCGACTTCCGCCAGCCGCGTGGAGGCCTCGTTCAACTGCCCCTCGACATAGCGCCGGACCGATTCCTTGTCTTCGCCATCGGCGACGGTACGAATCAGACCCTCTTCGAGGAAGAGGTCGAGCAGCGCCTGCACAACGTCCCGCGCCTGGCGTGGATCGCCGCTGGAAAATTCGATATTGTAGAAATCCTGCCCCTGACGCTTGAGGCTCATTTCCTCGCTCAGCGTGCTGACGAGGGACTCCCAGTCCCGCTTGTCGTTCAGGGTAAGGTCGAGGTCGGTGCGACGGATCACCTCTTCGATATTCGGACGGGCGTACATGGATTTGCGTACGTTCTCGATCACGATGCCGGGATCGGTCAGGGCAAAATCACGCCCCACGATCTTCTGCATCAACGATGTCGTATCGACGAAGACCGTGGCCTTCGAGGTATAGACGTCCCGTGCAGAGGCGGCGAAGAACGACCCTATCGCCCCCACGAGACAGGAGACGAGCAAGATACTCCACCGCCGCTTCCACAGCTCGGCGAGATAGTGTTGAAGCTGAAATTTCAGTTCGCCCATTGCGCATCCCTTCGAGGCCGTACTGGCCGCAGCCCCCAGTTTGGTGTTGCGATACAGTACGGACCACTGGTCATGATCCGGTTAATCCATATCGCGCCAATGCAGATTGCTTGCCAGTACGATGGGCAGGGCCGAACACCGCCCTTGAAACCGTTGGTCGCGCGGGATACCTCGCGAGCCATGAGCCAGCCGCAACCTGCCCAGACTTCCCCGCTCGAACCCCGACTCGTGCGCGTTGGTGGCGCGCCTGAAGGGTTCGACGCTTCTCTGCTTGCCGATCTGGTGCGCCGCACCGATGGTCCGGTCATCCATATCGCCAATGACGACACGCGCATGGCCTCGATGGTCGATGGGCTGCGCGTCTTCGGGCCGGATATCCCGATTCTGCGGTTCCCGGCATGGGACTGCCTGCCCTATGACCGGGTGTCGCCCAATACCGAGATCTTGGCCCAGCGCCTCGCGACCCTTGCGGCCCTCTCGCGCAACTGGGTGCGCCCCTCCGTCATCCTGACCAGCATGAATGCGGCCATGCAGCGCATTCCCGCACGCGAGGTCATCAAGGAGGCCAGCTTCACCGCCAAGGCGGGCAGTCGTATCGATCCCGACGCCCTGATGCGCTACCTCGGGCGCAACGGTTACACCCGGTCCTCCACCGTGGTTGAGCCTGGGGATTTCGCGGTGCGTGGCGGGATCATCGATATTTTCCCTCCTGGTAGGGCCAAGCCGCTACGCCTCGATTTCTTCGGTGATGTGCTGGAGACGATCAAACGGTTCGATCCGGCCACCCAACTCTCCGCCGACCGGGTAGATCGGCTCGCGCTGGCCCCTGTCTCGGAAACCCCTCTGACCGACGAAATCATCGAACGCTTCCGACGCGGCTATCGCGAGATGTTCGGGGCGGCGGGCAGCGAGGATGCGCTCTACGAGGCGGTTTCGCGCGGGGGGCGTCATCAGGGGATGGAGCATTGGCTGCCGCTATTCCATGAGCGACTCGACACCCTGTTCGATTATCTGCCAGAGGCTCCCGTCAGTTTCGACGCGCAGGTCGAGGATATCCGGGCGGGGCGGTGGGACACTGTGCTGGACCATTACGAGACTCGCAAGGCCGCACAGGACGAGCGCACTATGGGCGCGCCGGTCTACAAGCCGATCCCGCCCGCCAAGCTCTATCTCGACGAGCAAGCATGGGCCGAGGCGCTGACCGCCCGCCCCCTGCGCGCCTTCTCGCCGCTTCCTACCGGCAGTGGCCCGAACACCATCGATGCGGGCGGTAAACTGGGTCGCAGCTTCGCCGCCGAACGGCACAGCGAGGGGAAATCCGAAAGCACGAACCTGTTCGATGCCGTCGTCGGCCATATCGAGGGGCGCATTGCCGATAAGAAGCGCGTCGTCATCGCCTCGTATTCGGACGGCTCCCGCGACCGGATGGCGACGCTGCTGAAGGATCACGGCCTTGGCGCGACGGCCACCGTTGCGCGCTGGTCCGAGATCACGGCGCTTCCCAAGGGCACCGTCGCGCTGATCGTTTGGCGGCTGGAGAGCGGGTTTGAGACGCCGACGCTCGCGGTCGTCGCAGAACAGGACATTCTCGGCGACCGCCTCGTGCGCCAGACCCGCAAACGCCGCACGGCGGAGAACTTTCTCACCGAAGCCTCCAGCCTTTCCACCGGCGATCTCGTCATCCATGTCGAACACGGTTTGGGGCGGTACACGGGCCTGCAAACCGTGGAAGCGCTGGGCGCGCCGCATGATTGCCTCGCCCTCGAATACGCGAATGGCGACAAACTATATCTGCCCGTAGAGAACATCGAATTGCTGTCGCGCTATGGCGATAACGAGAATGCGCAACTGGACCGCCTTGGGGGCGGTGGATGGCAGGCGCGCAAGGCGAAGATGAAGAAACGGATCAAGGATATGGCCGAGCGCCTGATCCGGATCGCTGCCGAACGTCAGCTTCGCAAATCTCCCGTTATCACGCCGCCCGATGGCGTGTGGGAAGAATTCTGTGCGCGGTTTCCGTATACCGAAACGGATGACCAGATGGCGGCCATTGAAGATGTGATCGAGGATATCGGCTCGGGCCGCCCCATGGATCGCCTCGTCGTCGGCGATGTGGGTTTCGGGAAGACGGAGGTGGCGATCCGTGCCGCCTTCGCCTCCGCCATGGAGGGCTTTCAGGTTGCGGTCATTGCGCCGACCACTCTGCTGGCCCGCCAGCACGCGAAGAATTTTGCCGAGCGCTTCCGGGGGTTGCCGCTGAAGGTGCGCCAACTCTCGCGCTTCGTTCCGGCCAAGGAGGCGACCGCGACCAAGGAGGGGCTGACCGATGGCACGGTCGATATCGTCATCGGCACCCATGCCCTGCTGGCGAAGGGCATCAAGTTCGCCAATCTCGGCCTGCTGGTGGTGGATGAGGAACAGCATTTCGGGGTCCGCCACAAGGAACGGCTGAAGGCCCTGAAATCCGACGTTCACGTCTTGACCATGACCGCGACGCCGATCCCTCGCACGCTACAACTCGCTATGACCGGCGTGCGGGAGATGAGCCTGATCGCGACGCCGCCCGTGGATCGCCTGTCGATCCGCACCTACGTCGCGCCTTTCGATCCGGTTACGATCCGTGAAGCCCTGCTGCGGGAGCATTATCGGGGGGGGCAGAGTTTTTACGTCGTGCCACGAATCTCCGATCTGCCGGATATCGAGGAATTTCTGCGGGAGCAGTTGCCGGAAGTGAAATTTGCCACGGCCCATGGACAAATGGCACCGGGCGCGCTCGATGATGTGATGAACGCTTTCTATGACGGTCAGTTCGATGTGTTGTTGGCGACGACTATCGTGGAATCGGGGCTGGATATTCCGACCGCGAATACGCTGATCGTGCATCGCGCGGATATGTTCGGCCTCGCGCAGCTTTACCAGATACGGGGCCGTGTCGGACGCTCGAAGACGCGCGCCTACGCCTATTTCACGACGAAACCGCGCAAGCCGCTGACACCACAGGCCGAAAAGCGCCTCAAGGTGCTGGCTTCTCTAGATACGCTCGGGGCAGGCTTCAACCTTGCCAGCCACGACCTTGACCTGCGCGGGGCCGGGAACCTGCTTGGCGAGGAGCAATCGGGGCAGATCAAGGAAGTCGGGTACGAACTCTATCAGGACATGCTGGAGGAGGCGCTGGCCAAGATGCGCTCCGGGGAGATCGATGCGCCAGATGATGGCGGCACCTGGTCGCCGCAGATCAATCTTGGCGTTCCCGTGTTGTTGCCGGAGGTCTATATCGCCGATCTTGATGTGCGCCTCGGCCTCTATCGCCGCTTGTCATCGCTCGCGACGCGGGAGGAGTTGGAAGGCTTCGCCGCCGAACTTCACGACCGCTTCGGCAAGCCCCCCTCCGAAGTCGAAAGCCTGCTCGCGATCATGCGGATCAAGGCCATGTGCCGCCGCGCAGGTATCGCCAAGCTGGACGGCGGCCCCAAAGGCGCAACCGTCCAATTCCGCAACGACAAGTTCGCCAACCCGGCAGGCCTCGCGCAATGGATGGCGGGGCAGAACAATCTCGCCAAGGTCAAAGGGACCAAACTCGTCATCCGCCGCGATTGGGATGATGACGCGACCAAGGTGAAGGGTGCGTTTGCGATTTGTCGGGATCTCGCGAAGGTGGCGGAGGCGGAGAAATCGACAGCTTGACCATCGCCATTATCGGGGCCGGTCCTGCCGGTCTTATGGCCGCTGAAACCCTGTCAGCGGCGGGGCATGGCGTCACTGTCTATGAGCGGATGCCGACGCCGGGGCGGCGGTTTTTGATGGCCGGGGTCGGGGGGTTGAACCTGACCCATAGCGAGGAGTTCGAGCGGTTCATCGGGCGCTATCGGGACGGGCTGGCCCTGCTGCGCCCCGCGCTCGATGCCTTGCCGCCCGAGGCGCTGCGGGGCTGGGCGGATGGCTTGGGGGGCGACACCTTCATCGGCAGTTCGGGGCGTGTCTTTCCGAAGGCGATGAAGGCATCGCCGCTGTTGCGCGCATGGCTCGGGCGGCTGGAAGGGCAGGGCGTGCGCTTCGCCCTGCGCCATGACTGGACCGGATGGCAGGGCGATGCGCTGGCTTTCGACACGCCCGATGGCCCGCTGACCGTGACGCCTGATGCGACGGTCTTCGCGCTGGGCGGGGCCAGCTGGCCCAAGCTCGGCGCGGATGGTTCATGGGTCGCCCCGTTCGAGGTGCAATCGGTGTCGGTCGCGCCGCTGCGTCCCTCCAATGCGGGACTTCTGATCGATTGGAGCGACCACATGATCGAGCGCCATGCCGGAGCGCCGCTCAAACCCATCACGCTCGATTTCGCAGGCGAAGCCATTCAGGGAGAGTTGGTTCTGACGCGCACTGGTCTGGAGGGGGGCGCGGCCTATGCTGTCAGCAGCCTGATCCGCGAGCGAATGCTCACCGTTGGCAAGGTGATCGTCCCGTTGGACCTGAAGCCGGGGCTGACCCGCGATGCGCTGGCGGCGCGATTGGCAACGGCGCGCAAGGGCGACTCCCTGTCGAACATCCTTCGCAAGCAGGTCCGGCTTTCACCTGCCGCGATAGCCCTACTGAACGAAGACCGGCAACTGCCCCGTGAACCGGATGCCCTCGCCAAACGGATCAAATGCAGGCCGCTCATCATCCACGGTCTCTCGGGCTTGGATCGCGCGATTTCGACGGCGGGTGGTGTTGCGGCAGAGGCGCTCGACCGCGCGTTCATGCTGCGCGCCCGCCCCGGCAGTTTCGTTGCCGGAGAGATGCTGGACTGGGAAGCGCCCACAGGCGGCTATCTGTTGCAGGCCTCTTTCGCGACCGGTGCATGGGCAGCGCGGGGGGTGATGGACTGGCTTGCCGCAGGCAACGTCACCACTCGATCTGCCAGCCCACCGAACCTTTAGACTCTTCGGACCCGAGTTCCGCCTCAATCTCAAACTGGTCGAATACCTCGATCTCCACAAGGCCGGAGGTCTGGCCGGTCTGGAGGTTCTGCTTCGCTCCGACGAAGACCTCGTCGCGCAGGTATTTGCCGGTGATGATGCTTGTCCCGCCATCTATATCCGATTCCGTGCGGAGAACATCGACGCCTACGGCATCGCGCACCGAGTCGATGACGCCTGCCTTGCCGCTGAGCAGCGTTGCCACCCCGGCGGCCAGTTGCGCCGCCTCCAACGCGGTCAGCGATTGTTGCGAGCGTCCGAACAACAGGCGTGGCAGCACCTCCCCCTCGGGAAGGGCCGGGGTCGAACCGAATTCGAGGCCGATATCTGGCACCGTGCCCTTTACCTCGATCCAGCCGGTGATGTCGTTCGCTTCGCGTTGCAGGCGCACCTGCACGAAGGGCGAGGTGTCTCCTGTGAAGCGCACGGTGCCGATGGCCAACTCGAACTGCTTGCCGAGGAAACTGAACACGCCGCGCCGTTTGGATATTTCGCCCCGGATGCGTGGGTTCGAGGCGGTGCCCTTCACGTCGAGTTGTCCGCCCCATTCGGAATCCAGACCCCTGCCCCGCACGAAGGCGCGGTTGGGGATGGAAAGCGAGACATCGAGGAGGATCTTGCGGCTGGCTTCGTCCTCAACAGCGGGGGGAATGTAGAGTGGGGCGCTCTTGCCGACCGGGATCGCATCAACGACCGTCAGGCTGCCCCCGAAGTTTCCGATCAGGCGGACCTCGACGAAGTCGGTGCGGAAATCGCCTTTCACGCTGATGTCACGTCCGACCGATACCGCCGTGGCATCGCCCGACAGAACCGCGGTGGCATCATCGCGGCGCACGAGAGCGGCATTGTTGAGCGACAGGCGCGTATCGAGCGTGCTCGACGCGACGACATAGCTACCGCTCGCGGCGACCGTGCCCTGAACGCCGTCATTGGCGCTCAGATCGAAGACGGCGCGTCCGTCCTGCGTGAAATCGGCTTTCGCGTTAAGGTTGGTCAGCAGCGTGCCGAACTCGATATTGGAATAACGCCCGTCGGTCAGGACCGCGCCGCCCGACATCATCGGAGCGTTGAGCGTGCCGGTCGCGCGCCCGTTGATGACCACGGGACCGCTGAGGATATGGTCGGGCAGGGGCACGAAGGCCCAGATTTCCCCGACATCGCCCTGCCAGTCCACCTGCGCCGAGAAGGGAGCGGATTGGTTAGGGATGGGCAGCGGCGATCCTGCAACGGACATCAGCGGGATGCGGGCGCTGGCCGTGAGAGGCTGTACCAGTTCAGCGCCGTTCAGTTCTGCCATGACGTTCAGCGCAGTGCCGTCCATTGTGCCATTCGCGGTGACCGTGAACGGATCGTCGATCTG
Organism: uncultured Neomegalonema sp.; assembly: GCA_938034615.1. Classification (GTDB taxonomy): domain Bacteria; phylum Pseudomonadota; class Alphaproteobacteria; order Rhodobacterales; family Rhodobacteraceae; genus JAHDDY01. Next base: position 35,033 of record CALHLW010000017.1, read on the forward strand.
TGCGCCGTTCAACCGCAGAGCCGAGGCATTGAGCGCAAATGTGCCGCGCACACCGCCGCGCGTATCCACATCGACCGAGCCATCGAGGCGGCCCGAGCGGATTACGTCGACGCCCGACAGAGCCGCCAGAGCCAGTGGGAAGTTGCGGATCTTCAGATCGGCGACGAGGCCCGATTGCGTATATTCGACGCCGCCGCGCACTTCGCCGTCTTCGGCGCGCAGATCGAGATTGCGGATGCGAAAGCCGCCGGGGACGATCTCTTCGGCGATCAGCGGTTCGATGATGCTCGCCTGTCGCCCGTCATAGACGAGGGCCAGCCGTGTGACCGTCGCCGAGCGTGGCGGATTGACGAGATTGAGCCGGGCGACCGTTTCAATCCGGTCGGAGCCAAGTGCGCCGCCCCGTGCGGTGACCGTCGTGTCGAGGGCCGAGAATGATCCCTTTGCCGTGACGTCGATCCCCGTGACGGGGAAACCCGCGAGTTTGCCGTCGATCCCGCTGGCCGTCGCATCGATGTAGGGATTGGTGCCGAGGGCGTCGTAAGCCTGCCCCTTCGCGTAGAAGGAGGTGAACAGGACGGTCGGGCTGGCCTGTGGGCCATAGCGGAAATTCATTCCTGTCACGTCGAAGAAGGCGTTCTGTTTGCCTTGGTCGCCGTTCAGATTGATCGTGCCGTCCACGCGACCGGCAATATCCTGCCCGATGAACGCGCCGATTTGGCCGAGGTCGGAGGCCGCAAGTGTGGCCGAGCCTTCCAGCACGCCGTTGGGGCCGGTGCGGAAGCTGCCGTTCAGCCCGACGCCGAGACCGTTTACGGCTACTTCCTCAACCCTCACCATGCCGCCGGTCAGGTCGAACCGTGCTTTCGCGGTCAGCGGCCCGAGGTCTGTCTCGGCATTGAGCGCGACCGACCCTGCCGGGCCGCTGGTTAGGCGCTGGAGGTCATAGAAGGCGGCGACGGTGGTGATGCGATAGGTGTCGTAGACGATGTTCTGACCGGTGAGGCGTCCGCTGGTGGTCGGGTCGGTCAGCGCGCCGCTGACCCGTCCGCGTATGCGTGCGGTCCCCGCCAGTGTCTTCCCTGCTAGGGGCTGGGCAATCGAGAGATCGCGGGCGTCGACGTAGTATTTCACGTCGAGCAGCTTGTTGCCGAGATCGACATCGCCGAAAGCGCTGACACTCGCATTGGCAGTCGTCACGCGCGTGTCGGTCAAGCGAAGAAGCTGGCGCGTGGGGTCGAAGACGCCTTCGGCGTTTATGCTGATCGTTTCGCCGAGCAGGTATTCGATCTGCGGGTTATTCAGGCGCGGCTGATTCAGGCTGCCCGTGAGGGTAAAGGGCAGGTAGCCGGGCGCATCTGAAGGCATCTTGAGGTCGAGCGACAGGCCCGCGAGGCTGTAGCCGTCGTAATAGAGACCGCCGCCTTGGGCCTGCATGTTCACGATGGGAGCCTTGAATGCCCCCCTCGCACTGCCAGACGTCCGCAGTGCTCCGCCCATTGGTTTGCCGACGATACCGCTCAGAGGTGACAGATCCGATGCATCGAGCGTGAAGTTCACGTCGAGCATCTGCGCCTTGAGGTCCACCAGACCACTCGCGGCGACTGTGGCGAAGCGCGCTTGTGCTGTCAGGCTGTCGAGGCGCAGTCGTTGGTTAGTAAGATCGAAGCCGCCCTTGCCCGCAATCGATACGCCGCCTTCGAGGGCGAAATCGAGCGAGGAGTCGCCTGTGGTGATGCCCGCTGCCGTCGCGTCGATATCGAAGGGGCCAAAGCCCTCCGGCACGGCGGCGAAGCTGGCTTTGCCGGTGAGGGAGGCGATGGAATACTGGGCGTAGCGGAGGCTGCGGCCTTTGAGCGTGGTGGCGACGGAGGGTGCGGAGAAGGGGCCGGAAACCCGGCCTCCGGCTGCCAGCGATCCGGCGATATCGGTTCCGACGAGGCCCGACAGCGAGGCGACTTCGCCTGCATCGACATTGAAGCCGATATCGAGGCTTTTAGCGGCAAGATCGACCACGCCTTCGGCGCTGACCTGCCCGATGGCCGAGTTGACGGTTGCTTCGGCTAGGGTCAGACGCTTCGCTGTCTGGTCGAAGCCGCCTTGCGCGTTCACGCGCACCTCGCCGCCCAAGGCCTGATCGAGGGCCGGGTCGCCTGTGCCGATGCCTGCCGCCGTCAGGGCCGCTGTGAAGGGCATCACGCCGTTTTGCGCGGCGTCCATCCCGACCGAGCCGCTGATGCGACCGATGGTGTAACTTTGATAGCGGATGGCGGTTCCGGCGATATCGGCATTCACGCGGGGGATGACGAACGGGCCGGTGGCTTTGCCGCGCATTGTGATCGTGCCGCCGAGGTCTGCGCCCGCGAGCGGGCCGAAGGCGGAGAGGTTTCCGGCTTCAACGTCGAAGCCGATATCGAGTTGCTTGACGGTCAGATCGATACTGCCGCTTGCGGCGACCGTGGCCGAATCCGTGACGAGGGCGGCGCGGTCGAGGCGGATGCGCTGTTGGGCGATGTCCACGGCCCCCGCCGCGTCGATATCGATGCGCGCACCAAAGGCCGCTTCCAACGAGGGGTCGCCGAGCGACAGCCCTTCGCCTTCCATATCGACCGTGAAGGGTGCGTAGCCGTCCTGTGGCAGACCGAGCGAGATCGCGCCGTCCAGAATCCGCGCTCCATACGCATCAAAACCAAGGTCGCGCCCTGCAAGATTTGCGTCGATGGCGGGCAGATTGAACGGCCCCCGCGCTGTGCCGCGCAGGGCGACCGAGCCGCGTACCGGTGCACCGACAAGGGTGCTGACCGGTGCCAGATCGGCGGCGGTCAGGTCGAAAGCGACATCGAGCGTCTGGGCCTTGAGGTCGATGGCCCCTTGGGCGTTCGCTTGGGCGAAGGCCGCATCGAAGCGGGCGGAGTCGAGGGTGACGATCTGATCGTCCTGATCGAAGGTGCCGGTCGTATCGATCCGCACGGTTTCGCCGATGGTCGCGTCGAGCGCCGCATCGCCTGTTGCGATGCCGCTCGCCGCCACTTCGATATCGAAGGGCAGGGCGCCGTTCACGGCGTTGCCCACATCGACATCGCCGGTCAGGCGGGCAATGGAATACTGTTGATAGCGGACGGACTGCCCGTCGATGGTCGCGTTCACCATGGGGATGACGAAGGCACCGCGCGCGGTGCCGTTCATTGCCAGCGATCCGGCGATATCGGCGTTGGCGATGGGGCCGAAGGCTGCGAGCCGCTCGGCATCAAGGTCGAAGGCGATGTCGAGGGTCTTCGCCGCCAGATCGACCGTGCCGCTGGCGTTTGCCGTGGCGAATTCCGCGTCGAGCGCGGCGGTATCGAGGCGCAGGGTGTTGGCTTCGCGGTCGAAGGCCCCGCGTGCCTTGACGCTGACGCTTTCGCCCAAGGTGGCGTCAAGCGCCGGGTCGCCGGTGCCGATACCGCTGGCCGTCAGGTCCACGTCGAACGGCAGGACGCTGCCCTTGCCTGTTCCCATATCCGCGCGCCCGTCGAGACGTGCGATGCTGTAGCGGTCATAGACGATATCGCGCGCCGCAAGTCGTGCATCGACTGCTGGCAGGGAGAATGGTCCCTTCGCCGTGCCGTTCAGCGCGACCGACCCGGCAATGCCGGTATCGAGCAGAGGCTCCAGCGCCGCCAGCCGCCGTGCATCGAGATCGAAGGCCACATCGAGTTTCTGTGCGCCGAGATCGACGGTGCCGCTGGCCTTGGCCGTGGCAAACCCGGAATCGAGCGTTGCTGCATCCAGCCGGATGATGTTCTTCACCCGGTCGAAGCCACCGTCCGCATCGACCGTCACGCTGCCGCCGATGACTTCGTCGAGTTTCGGATCACCCGTGCGGATGCCCTGTGCCTTCACGTCGATATCGAAGGGTGCGAAGCCTTTCGTGGCGCTCTCCATCGAGACGGTGCCGTCGAGGGAAGCGACGCGATAGGTGCCGTAGCGCAGGGTCTTGCCGTCCACGGTTGCATTGACGGATGGCAGGGAAAACGGTCCTTTTGCCGTGCCTTTTGCAGCTACCGCGCCGCCCATATCCGCGCCGACGAGGGGGCCGAAGACGGCCAGATCATCCGCATCCACGTCGAAACGCACGTCCAGCGTCTTGGCTTTCAGATTGACAGTGCCGCCGAGATCGGCGGTCGCGGCATCGGTGATGAGGTTTGCGCGGTCGAGGCGGAGTCTTTGACGTGCTTGATCGAAGGCTCCCGCTGCGTCGATCTTCACGCCGCCTTTGACGGCCTCGTCCAGCTTCGGATCGCCAAGCGACAGGCCGGTGGCGTTCACGTCGATATCGAAGGGCGCATAGCCGTCTTTTGGTTGGTCGAGCGCGATGGTTCCGTCGATGTTGCCCACTTTATAGGTGTCGTAGGTCAGGCTCTTGCCCGCCAGTTTCACGTTGAGCTTCGGCGTGGCGAAGCCCCCCGCCGCCGTGCCGCGCGCGTTCACGGTTCCGGCCAGTGGCACTTCGGCCAGAGGCTCGAAAGCGGAGAGGTCAGCCGCCTCCAGATCGAAGGCCACGTCCAGTGTCTTGCTCGCGATATCCACATCGCCCGACAGGCTCGCGCTCGTGCCCGCCGCGCGCAGGGTCGCGGAATCCACGCGCACCCGCTGCTTCGACTGGTCGAACCCGCCCTTGGCGCGGATGGTCGCGGGGCCGTCCAGCAGATCGTCGAGCGCCTCATCGCCCGTCGCGATGCCGGTCGCCTCCACATCGATATTGAACGGCGCGTAGCCGGATTCCGCCTGCTGAACGTCGATCTTGCCGTCGATGGCAGCGACGGAATACGTGTCGTAGCGCAGCTTCTTGCCACTCAGCGTCACGTCGATTTCAGGGGTCGGCAGGCTACCCTTTGCTGTTCCCTTGGCATCGATGCTGCCGCCCAGTGGCACGCCGACGAACGCCTCGAACGGTGACAGGTCTTCGGCGGCAATATCGAACGCAATATCGACGGCCTTGCCCGGAATATCGATTGAGCCGTTCAGCGCGAGATCGGCCCCCGCGGCCTTCATGGCGGCGCTTTCGATGCGGATTTTCTGTGCTGACTGGTTGAATGCGCCCGTGGCTTTAATGGTCGCGGCTCCGGCGAGCAGGCCGTCGAGATTGGCATCGCCCGTCTTGACGTCCCGCGCGACGACATCAATGGCGAAGGGCGCAAAGCCTTCCGGTGATTGCTCGACAGCGATATCCCCGATGATCGAGCCGATGGAATAGGTGTCGTAGCGCAGTTTCTTGCCACTCAGCGTCACGTCGATTTCAGGAGTTGGCAGGCTGCCCTTCGCGGTTCCCTTGGCATCCACGCTGCCGCCCAACGGTACACCGACGAAGGCTTCGAACGGTGACAGGTCTTCGGCGGCGATATCGAAGGCCAGATCGACGGATTCGCCCGGAATATCGACCGAGCCATTCACGACAAGATCGGCTCCGGCGGCCTTCACGGCGGCGCTTTCGATGCGGATTTGCTGCGCCGACTGGTTGAACTCGCCCGTGGCTTTCACCGTGGACGCCCCGGCGAGCAGGCCATCGAGATCGGCATCGCCGGTCTTTATGTCCCGCGCTTCGATGTTCACGTCGAAGGGCGCGAAGCCGCTCGGGGATTGCTCGATATCGATGTCGCCCTTGATCGAGCCGACAGAATAGGTGTCATAGCGCAGCCCCGCGCCATCGACATTGGCCTTCACTTCCGGGGCCGTGAAGCTGCCCGAAGCGGTGCCCTTGGCGGTGATCGCTCCGGCGACTTTCTTGCCGAGCACGCCTTCGAGACCGTCCAGTTTCCCGGCTTCGACGTCGAAGGTGAGGTCCAGCAACCGTGTGCCGAGATCGACACTTCCTTCGGCCTTGGCCTTCATCGTGGCCAGATCGGCGTCGAGGTAGTCGAGCGCGATAGCGGGGCCTTCGCGGTTCAGCGTCCCCTTTGCCCTGAGGGTCGGGTTTTCGCCGATCAGGGCATCGAGATCGGGATCGCCGGTCTTGGGATTCGTGGCGGTCACATCGACGCGGAAGGGCGTTGCCCCCTCTTCGCCGGACTGGGTTTCGATGTCGATATCGGCGGCGTCGAGCGAATAGATGTCATAGCGCAGGTCGCGCGCTTTGCCCTTGGCCGTCACAAAGGGCAGGGTGAAGGGGCCTTTTGCGCTGCCCGCGATATCGATGGACCCTGCCAGCGGCTTGCCGACCAGTGTCTCGAACCCGCTCAGATCACCCGCATTCAGATCATAGGTTATGTCGAGGGTCTGTTTCTTCAGATGAATATCGCCCGCCAGCGACACATCGGCATCGGCGAGGTCGATCTCGGTTTTCGACAGGCTCAAAAGTCCCGTGGCGGTATCGTAAAGGCCGTCCGCTTCGATGACGGGATCATCGCCGACCACCCGGTCGAGGTCTTCGTCGCCGGTCTTCACACCGTCGAGTTCAGCGGTCAGGGAGAAGGGGGCGCGGCGGTCCTTTCGGTATTGCACGCGAGCGTCGATCTCTGCGCTGTCGGCGCTGTAGTCTTCAAATCCAAAATCGCTCGCGGTAGCGTTCACGGCGACCTGTGGTTCGGAGAGGCTGCCCCTGAGAGTCGCCTTGCCCTGCGCCGCGCCGATCTCCGCCGGTTCGATGAGCGCCGTCACCGCCGCCGCATCGCGCAGGTCGAAATCCACTTCCAGATCGACGGTATCATTGGGAACCGAGATCGTGCCGGTGGCTTCCGCGCGCAGCACGTCGCTTTCCAGCAACCCGCGCTCGATCTGGATGACGTTCTCGCCATTATTCGAGAGCAGCACGTCGAGGACGGCCTCCTCGCCCAATGCCGCCGCGATATCGTCATCGGTGGAGGATAGGTCGGCCATCTTCGCGGTCAGGGACAGGCTGTCGAGCGTGCCGCCCTGCAAGCCCGCCAGTTTGAAGTCGAGAGCCGCGCGCCCATCGATGGGCAGGCCCGCCGCGCGGAAGAATGGCCCAAGCTCGCGCGCTTCGCCCGCCAGATCAGCGTCCAGCTCGCCCAAATCAATATTATAGGTCGCGTCGCCGTCCAGTTGCACCGACTTCGCATCGACCTTGAGCGTATCGAGCGCGATGACGCTCGCGATGCCGTCGAACTGGCCCTTGCCGCTGAAGCTGGGGTTCGCGCCGAGGGCGTCCTGTATGCTCGCATCGGTGAGTTCGAGGCCCTTGGCGCTAGCTTCAAAATCGAAGCCTTGCTGCTTGCCCACTTCGCCGATTTCGCCGTCAATGGGCCGGGAATCGATCTTGAGGCGGATCGTTTCCGCCTTGCCGAAGGCAGCATCCAGCCCGCCGACTGTGGCATCCACATCCAGCTTCGGGGCGGTCAGCTTGCCGGTGGCCTGTGCCGTGCCAACCAGTTCCGTAACGCTGGCCGGGGCGATGATCTGGTTGAAGGACGCGACATCCTTGGCTTCCCAGTCGATGGCTATGTCGATGGCATTTCCGCCGGTATCGACGATCCCCTCGCCCGATAATTCGAATGCATCGCTGTCGATATCGAGGCTTTTTAGACTGTAGGTACCCTTCTCGGTTTCCTCGAAATCCACGTCGATCTTTGCGGCCTCGCCAATCGCGCGTTTCCAGTCGGCGCTGGTTTCCTCGCCCGGTTCCACCGTGCCGTTGAACCTGGCTGTGATCAGCCCGTCCCAGCTTGCCACGCCCTTGCCCTTGGCGACGCCGATCTGGCCGATATCGGCGAAGAGTTCGAAGGGCAGGTTTTCGGGGGTGCCTTTTGCCGAAAGATCGAGTTCGAGGGCCTGATCGGGGGGCAGGCTGCCCATCTGAGCGACGAGACCGCCGGGTTCTTCGGTCGCCTTCAGGTCGAAGGCGATATCCAGATCGTCAAAATCGATCTTCGATATCAACGTGATACGGTCGCCCGGTCGGTCGGTGCGCTGTATCGTCAGCTTGGCATCCTGAACGTCGCCGATATCCCGGAAAGCGCCTTCGACCGTTGCTTCGAGGTCTTGCGGCAGCAATCCGCCCTCGATCCGCAGCCGGTCGATCTTCAGCACGTCGATCGAAATCGGCACCGGCGGGCGTGGCCATGCAAGGGCGACGGGCGGTGCTTCTTCGGCGGGAGGGTCTCCGCGCCCGATAGGTGCGCGCAGGATCGTGATTTGCTCGGCGCTGAGGGTATCGAACGTAAATCGACCGCGGAGCAGCGCGGTCGGCGACCAGTCCACCAGCAGATTGGACGCATCGAACCAGATTCCGTCGCTGTCCTTGATCTGCAGGGTCGAGATGAGCGCGAAACCGTCTTCGGGTTTCGTGACCTCCCCGAGGATAATCTCGAACTCGCCGGGGGCATTGACCTGTTTGACCGCTAACTGGAGCAGGTCGTTCCATGCTTTTTTGGTATCCCAGAACGCATGGGCGGGGGCGGGGGCGAAGGCGAGGGTGGCCCCGAGGGCCATGGCAGTCAGGCCCTTGCGGGCGCGCGTCATTACTTTGCGGATCATCAAAACGCCTGACCGATGCTGAGATAGAACTGGAAGTTGTCATCCTCGTCGCGTGGATCGATGGGAACGGCGACATCGAGGCGGATCGGGCCAACGGGGCTGAAATAGCGCAATCCGAGGCCCGGTCCCCAGCGCAGCGTTCCGTAATCGCTGAAGAATTCGTTGCTGACAATACCGGCATCGACGAAGGGGACGACGCCGAAATTGCCGAAGCGCATCCGCATCTCGATACTGCCCTCGTAGACCCCAAGTGCACCATCCGGCACGCCGTCTTCATCGAGATCGTTGACGAACTGCTCGGCATAGGCGCGCACCGATCCGCCGCCGCCCGCAAAGACCCGGCGGTTGGCGGGGATGTTGTCGGCGTCATCCGCGAAGATCTGGGCGATCCGGCCCCGGACGGCGAAGATGTAATTGGCGTCGCGATCCAGCGAAATGTAGGTCGACGCTTCCAGATCCGTCTCGCCGAAGACCGTGACCTCTTCATCGAAGGATCCGACCCATGGTGTGGCGAGGGCCGTGATCCGGACGCCCTCGGTCGGGTTGAGCAGGTCGTCTGTTCCGTCATAGACCGCCGTGAAAGGGAGACCGAGCAGATAGCTGTCGCGCTTGCGTCCATCAGACTCGCGGATCTGGACTGCCTCTCCGGCCAGCGAGGCGGTTACGGTCAGTTGGTCGCTCAATCTTTCCTCGATGCCGACGCTGCCTGTGGCCCCAAAGGACTCGAAGGCTTCGGTATCTTCGTGGAAGACTTCAAACCCGGCCAGCAGGTCACGTTCGGGTTTCTGCCAGCGGGGCTTGCGGTAATCGAGGCGGGCGCGCTGTTCTTCGAGCGAGATATCGAGCACCGCCAGCAAGGTCTCGTTCTGGCCGAAGAGATTGCGGTGTTCCCATGTTGCCACGCCGCCTGGACCGGTCGTGGTGGAATAGCTCAGTCCGACGGTTGCTTTGCGATGCTTCGATTCCTCGAAGACGATCTTGACCGGGGCCGTGAATCGCCCGGTCTGCTCCCACCCTTCCGGCGGCTCCTCCGGCAGGACGATGGAGACGGCATCGAACAGGCGCGTGGCGGACAGCTCGCGCTGCACATCCGCTATTTCCTTACGGGAGATGGGCGCACCGCGCTGCCACGTCACGAAGGATTTTACATATTTCTGCTCGACCGTTTCCAGCCCCTCGAAGGTCACGTCGCCGTAGGTGGTCAGGGGACCGGGCGCATAGGGGGTGCGGATGTCGATCGTATCGAAGTCGAAATTCGCCTCTGCCCGTCGCGTGCCTTTTTTGGCATAGGGATAGCCACTGGTTCCGAAGATGCGCGATGCCGCGACCTCGGCATCCACTACGGCACGTCCCTGCGCAGGGCCGCCAACATTAACGCTGACCGCGTCCTGAATCGTCTGTTCGAGCAGAGGGTCAATAGGCGTGGCGAAGGTCGCAAGCTGTCGCGCTAGGGCATAGCGCGGTCCTTTGCGGACGGAGACCTTGACGATCGGGGTGTCGAGGGTTTCCACGCTCTCGACATCTTCGATGATCTCGCCATTGTCGTCGAGGGACGGGGCGGTTTCAGGGGAGGCTGCTTTTTCGCTGATGACCGTGATGGTCGCCTCGCCTTCGTAATATCCTTCGGATTTGAGGGCGCGCTCGATGATGTCTACGTCGGACGAGGCACGGCGCTTGAGCAACGCGATATTCGGGGGGGGCTTGTCCTGCAATCGATAGAGGCGTGTCGCGCCTTCGAGAATTGTCTGGATGCGCTTGTTCTCGGCGGTTTCATCCGGCGTATCGCCGACGCCGAGACCTCGGGTTTCGATCTCGTAATCGAGACCTGCTTCCTCGGTCGGATCGATACCGAAGACGGGTTTATCGTCGCCGAACAACATGTTGAGACCGGGCGCGTTCCGCACGGCAGACGGGACCGAGGAACACCCGCTGACGGATGCCATCAGCGCGAGAAATATTGCTACCCGTGCGAGGGGTATCCGCGAGCACCGCTCCGGCATCATCGTTCCTGCCCGCCATTATCGTTTCGGGTACAGCATACCGCACCGGCAGGCTGTACTGTCAACGTCTTAGGCGGGGCGAATGGGGCGATCACAGGGCATTGTCTCTTCTGGAAAGTGTCGAAACGGGATGGAGGCATTGTTAAATGCATCGAAAGCATCGCGCTTGACAGATCATCCTTACCGGGGTCTTAATGTTCATGTTTTGTTCATTTCGATATCTATGGACCGGACCTTGAAGATAGAGTTGCAAAAGACAATTTTTCTGCGGTTGGAGTGAAACGCAATCAAGGTGAGTCAAAAATTGCCCTAAGCGCTACCCGCGGCAAATGGACATTTTTTGACATGCCGTGGCCTAACCAGATCGCGTTTCACTTTGGTAGTAGAAATGGTCGCGATGCTGGGATCCATGCGGTCGATAAGGCGCTATATCAATGTCGGTTGTTGGCGGAGATTGCCCGCCGGGAAGCGGAAGTATTTGATACGTCTTATATTCTCGGGATTTCGGGGCCTAGTGCCTTCCGTCCGGTGGGGCGGGTGGGTGTTTGTACTGTTCACTTCCTCGACCACCTGCGTAGTGACAAGAGATTCCCGCTTTCGCGGGAACGACATCAGAAAGAAATCAGGTAACGGCCTCGATTTCGCCCGTCACCACCTCGATCTGCGCGGCGGCGCGGTCTAGCATCTGGGCGACTGCCGTTTCCATTTCGGCGATGCGTTCGTCCGGAGCACCGCCCGCACCGCCCGCTTTCAGGGCCGCGACTTCTTCTTCCAGTGCTGTGACGCGCTGGTCTTTTTCATGCAGCTCGTCGGCGACCATCAGCGCAGCGAGCAGCATGTTGCGGCCCTCGTTCGCGGGTGATTTGTTCACCTCGATGGAATTGGAATGACGGTCGATGCGCTTCGATAGCGACAGGACGTGTTCCTGTTCACCCTCGCCGCAGCTCAGACGGTAGGCCCGCCCGTTGACCTCAACTGTGACCTGCGGCATTCGACCCCTCCTCGCCCAGCACCCTGCGCAGGGCGGTAATCGCCTGATCGATGCGCGTCACGGCCATGGCCCGTTCCTGCTCGTCCAGTGGTTTCGTCGCTTTCAGGCGCTCGGCGGCGACCTGAAGGCCCGAAAGGGCGGTGTTGAATCGTTCAACCGCCGCTTCCAACTCATTGGCGTGCATGGACGATCTCCCTCGGCGCGAATCAGTTCTCGAAACGAGACGTAACACACTTTCGCCACGGTTAGCCACTTGGCGAGAAGGGTTTGGAGGCACATATTTACATTCGTGCCGACAAGGGCACATCCCCGCGCACGGGCGCGCAAACAGCATCGAAAACCTCGCCCTGACGATCTTGCGAAACCTCACTCCTGTGGTTGTTCGACATATGACGTGCTCACCCTATTTACATTCAGGTAAGATTCGTCTTTTAAACGTGACGTTGCGTGAGGGGGCATTCCTACGCGAGAACAACCCAGATGATCGATCATCCGGACGTGCCTGCGCTTCGTGAACTTGGCATCGTAGATGGGCCTGCCGATGAAGGATTCGACCGGCTGACGCGGCTCGCGTCGATGGTAGTGCCCGCGCCGACGGCCCTGATCTCCATCGTCGAATTTGATTGCGAACGGCAGTTTTTCGTCAGCTCATGCTGTCTTCCCGAACCGTTTGCAAGCGCTCGTCAAACGCCCCTCGACCACTCTTTCTGCAAGCACGTCAAGACAAGCGGCGAACCGCTCATCGTGGATAACGCCCATGACTATCCGCTCGTAAAGGACAACCTAGCCGTCCCTATACTTGGCGTCGTCGCCTATCTCGGCGTTCCGATCTACGGCGCGGATGACGAGGCAATCGGCGCACTCTGCTTGATCGACAGTGAACCGCGCGTCTGGTCGGAGCAGGATGTCGAGAAGCTGAAAGATGTAGCCGCCGCAGTCACGGATCAGATCAGACTTCGCATAGCCTGCGCCGAGCGTGATCGTGCCGCCTGTGCGGCCCGCAAGGCCAACCGCTCCAAGAGCGCGTTTCTCGCAAATATGAGCCACGAAATCCGCACGCCCCTCAACGGCATCCTTGGTATGGCTTCCGCGTTGAAGCATACATCATTGGCTGCGAAACAGCAGTATATGCTGGGCGTTATCTCGAATGCGGGGGAGCATCTGCTCTCCCTTCTCAGCGATATTCTCGACACCGCGAAGATCGAGTCGGGTGAGGTCGAGGAACGGCACGATATCGTCGATCCCGTCACCCTCGTTGGTGACGTCGTGGCGCTGTTCGATCAGAAAGCGAAGGAAGAGAATCTCGACCTGTCACTCGAAACCGCTTTGGTCGATGGCGAGTATATCGAAGCGAACGCAAAATCGATCCGTCAGGTCGTCATGAATCTGGTCGCCAACGCCATCAAGTTTACGGATGATGGGTCAGTGCGGGTCCGGGCCGATCTGGTCGCTGCGGGAACCGATGATTCCCTCGAATTGCGGATAGTCGTCGCGGATACCGGGTCGGGCGTGCCCGATGAGCAGAAAGATCGCATCTTCTGCCGCTTTAATCAGGGCGATCATACGGCGGACAAACATGCGGGCGGTATCGGCCTCGGGTTGTCGATCTCGAAGATGATCTGCGAGTTTCACGGGGGCGATTTGGTCGTCGAAGACACGCCCGGCGGGGGCGCAACCTTTATTGCGAGCTTTGCCGTTTGCCCCGGAGATATCGCAAAACCTGACGTCGCGCCGGAGAATCCTTGTGCGATATCAGCAGTGCATGACAAGACCCTGAAAATTCTGATCGCCGAAGACAATGTGGTCAATCAGCGTGTCTTCGAGGCCTTGATCGGCACTGCGTCGGTCGATCTCGATTTTGTCCTGAACGGGGAAGAGGCGTTGAGCAAGATCGCCAATACTTCCTATGATGGCGCGTTCATCGATGTGAGTATGCCGGTGATGGATGGCATGGAATTCGTCCAGCGGCATCGTCAGGGCGAGACGGAGGGCGTTCGTCTGCCTTTGGTCGCCTGTACGGCCAATGTCATGCCCGCTCAGATCGAATCCTATGCAAAGGCAGGCTTTGATCGGCATCTGCCGAAACCCCTCGATTTCGACGGCGTGGCCGCGAGCCTGGAATGGATCAGGCAGCAGAAACGGTCGGTCGCATAGGCATCGCTCTCACATCATAGGGGCTTGTCGCTTTGCAGAGCGTGCCGTTCGTGCTAACGGGCCTCGTATCCCGGCGCAGGTCATTCCGCCTGTGCCTTTTCACATCGGTTTCTGGAGGTTTGCATGGCCGTTCGCGTCGCAATCAATGGGTTTGGTCGTATCGGTAGGAACGTGCTGCGCGCGATCTACGAATCGGGTCGCACCGATATCGAAGTGGTTGCGATCAACGATCTCGGCCCGGTCGAGACCAATGCGCATCTGCTGCGCTACGACTCCGTGCATGGCCGGTTTCCAGGCACCGTGAAGGTCGATGGCGATACCATCGATATGGGGCGCGGCCCGATCAAGGTGACGGCGATACGCAACCCTGAAGAACTGCCCTGGAAAGAGCACAGCGTCGATATCGCGATGGAGTGCACCGGCATCTTTACCGATGCCGAGAAAGCCAAGATGCACCTGACGGCAGGGGCCAAGCGCGTGCTGGTTTCCGCCCCCGCCAAGGGCGCATCGAAAACCATCGTCTATGGTGTGAACCATGACAGCCTGACCGCCGACGACCTGATCGTTTCCAATGCCTCCTGCACCACAAACTGCCTCGCACCCATCGCGCAGGTGTTGCATCAGACGGTCGGCATCGATCTGGGCTTCATGACCACCATCCACGCCTATACCGGCGATCAGCCGACCCTCGATACGATGCATTCCGATCCCTACCGGGGCCGCGCAGCCGCCATGTCGATGATCCCGACCTCCACCGGCGCCGCCAAGGCCGTGGGCCTCGTGATGCCTGAACTCGACGGCAAGCTGGACGGCACGGCGATCCGGGTGCCTACGGCGAACGTGTCGGTGGTGGACCTGAAGATCGTGGGGTCAAAATCCACCAGCGTCGAGGCGATCAATGACGCGATGCTCGAAGCGGCCAATGGTCGTCTCAAGGGCATCCTTCAGGTCGCCGACGAGCCGCTCGTCTCCATCGACTTCAATCACGATGCGCATTCGTCCTCCTTTGCTTCGCCACAAACGAAGGTCATGGATGGTCGCCTCTGTCGCGTTCTGTCGTGGTATGACAACGAATGGGGTTTCTCGAACCGCATGTCGGATACGGCGGTCGCGATGGGCAAATTGCTCTGAGGGTAACGATGCGAAAAACGATGATTGCAGCGAGCGGCTCGATGCTGCTGCTCGCTTCCCCGGCCCTTGCCGCCAACTGCGTCAAGCCGACTGCGCCACCCGTGGCGGACAAGAACAGTCTGAGCCTCGAACAGCGCAATGCGATGGTCGCCCAGATCGATACGTATATCGCGGCGATGAACGACTACCTTGCCTGTCTCGAAAAATCCGACGATGTGGCGCGGGCCGAGGCCGAAGCGATCATCAAAGCCTTCGAAGCGCCCGTCGCGGACCTCGAAATCGTCCAGTAGACGCCGTTTCTCCAGAGGAATCCGACGCCCATGAGCTACAAGACCCTCGACCGCGTGAACCTCGCAGGAAAAACCGTGCTGGT